>NZ_BMOE01000002.1:843-300843 GCF_014646915.1 Deinococcus aquiradiocola
CTTCACGGTGTAGCTGACCGGCGTGGTCGTTCCCGCGAAGGTGCTGACCGGCGTGAAGATCACCGTGCCGTTCGCCTGCACCGTGTACGTGCCCTCGGCGTTCGTCAGGGTCTTGCCGCCGTTGCTGACGGTGCCGCCCGCCGTCAGGATCACGGAGGTGGTGTCGATGGGCAGCGTCCTGGCGGTGTCGTTCGTCGCGCCTTCCAGGGCGACGGGCGTGTTCCTGGGGGTGGTCTTGCTGTCGTTCACGGCCACCGGCGGGGTGATGGCGCTGACCGTGACGGTGAGGCTGGCCGGGTTGCTCGTCTGTCCGGCCGCGTCCACGAAGGTGTACAGCACCGGGTTCAGGGTGCCGGTCCGGCCGAGGGCCGGGGTGAAGTCGACGGTCCCGTCGGTCCGGATGGCGTACACGCCATCCGCGTTGGTCAGGGTCTTGCCGCCGTTGCTGACGACGCTGGTTGCGGGTTGTCCTGTCGCCGGGAAGAGCAGGCTGGTGAGGACCTTGCCGGTCCCGAGGTCGTTGTTCAGGACGGGAACGTTCACCAGGGTGCTGGGCGCGGTGGTGGCGGTGTCGCTGGTGGCGACAGGCGTCACCGTGACGGTGAGGGTGGCCGCGTTGCTGGTGGCGCCCTGGTCGTCCTGGACGGTGTAGTTGACGGGGGTGGTGGTGCCGCTGTACCCGGGGGCGGGCGTGAACGTCACGTTGCCCGTGTTGTCGAGGGTGTAGACACCCTCGCCCGGAACGGTGAGGGTGCGGTTGCCGTTGCTGAGCGTGCTGCCCGCAGGCTGCCCGGTGGCCGCGAAGACCGTGCTGGCCGCGTTGACCGTGCCGGGCGCGGCGTCCGTGTCGTTACCGGTCACGCTGAACGTCTTCGCCACGCCGGCCGCCGTCGTGCCCGTGTCGTTCACGGCGGTGGGCGGAACGTTGATGGCGGTGGTGACGGTGTTGCTGGTGTTGTTGCCGGTGCTGGTGTCGCTGACGGTGGTGGGCGCGGTGACGGTGGCGGTGTTGCTGAGCGATCCGGAGGCGTTGGCGGGCACGGTGCCGGTCACGGTGACGGTCACGGCCGCGTTTCTCGGGAAGGTGGCGACGCTGCCCGTCACGGTGCTGCCGCTGACGCTCGCGCTGCATCCGGCCGCGCCGCCGCTGAGGGTGCCGCAGGTGGCGGTCACGCCGGTGAGGGTGGCGGGCACGGTGTCGGCGAAGGTCGCGCCATCCGCCTTGCCGAGTCCGTTGTTCGTGACGGTGAGAGTGTACGTGACGGTCGTACCGGCCGTGACGACGGCAGGTCCGGCCTTGGTGATGCTCAGGTCGGTGGTGCGGGGGGCCAGGTCGCTGCAGGCGATCTGCGTGAACAGGGCGGAGTTGCTCGTCTTTCCGTCGAACGTCACGCCGCGCGAGGCGTTCGACGTGCCGCCCGAGAAGCCTGCCCGCAGCACGAAGCTGTTCACGTCCAGGTACACCGCGCCGAGCGCGTTGCGGGGGTCGTTGCCGTTCGGGTCGTTGTACCCCAGGTAGGTGCTGCTCTGTGCGCCGCGCGTGCCGGACGTCAGGGCGAGACGGGTGGGAGAGTTGTAGAAGACGCTGTTCGGGCCGACGTACTCCGCGTAGTCGCTGAGGGGGTTGCTGGTGGAGAGCCCGTCGATGTCGAAGGAGTACAGGAAGACGTCGATCGGTGCGGCAGGCGTGGATGTCCCGGACAGGACGAGGTCCACGCGGTACTCGACGGACGCGCTGCCGTTCGCGGTGAGGTTGGCGCTCAGGCCGCCCTGCAGCAGGGTGGCGCTCGTGGCGCTGACCGAGTTGACGGTCACGAGCGCGTCCATACCGGTCGCGACGTTGCTGAAACGGTACACGGCGCCCGCCGTGTTGGCCGTGCCGGACACCAGGGTGCCTGCCCCGCTGAAGTTCAGGTTGGTGGGACTGGCGTTCGTGTACGCCGAGCAGGTGCCGGTCGTGCCGCCCGGCGCGCCCGCGATGGGAGTCACGTCGCTCGCCGTGTCGTTGGTGGTGTTGCCTTCGTTGCCGCCACTGACGGTCGCCTGGTTGGTGACGCTGGTGCTGGCCGTGGGCGAGGTGGTGTCCACATCCACGGTGACCGTGATGACGGGGTAGCTCGCCCCGGCCGCGAGGGCGTCGCTGCGGGTGCAGGTGAGGGTGCTCTTCACGCACGTCCAGCCGGTCCCGGCGATGGACACGGCGCTCAGGCCGGTGGGGAGCGTGTCCACGACGGTCACGGTGCCGCTGGTGGCGGTCACGCCGCTGTTCGTGACGGTGAGGGTGTACGTGCGCGCGAGATCGCCTTTCGTCCAGGTGCCGGTGTGCGTCTTGGTGATGGTGAGGTCCGGTTTGGCGGTGTTGGTGAGGGTGCAGGTGATGGCGTCGCCCGCGGCGGGGGTCAGCGTGAAGCTCTGCCCTGCCCCGCTCGGCAGGACCGTGCTGGACCCGGCCGTGCTGTTGGTGCAGGTCACGGCGGTGTCGTAGTACGTGAGCGGCGACGGGCCGGCCGCCATGACTTCCGTCAGGGTGTACGCCGTGCCGCTCAGGACCGTGACGGCGCCCGTCCCGGCCGTCGTGCCCGCTCCGCTGGTCGTGCCGCTCGCCGTGACGGCCGCGCCGTTCTTGAGCTGCACCGTGAACTGATCGGCCGCGGCCGCACGGCTGACCACGGACTTGTTCAGCGTCACGGTGGGCGCCGCCTTGATGGTCAGGCGGTAGTCTTCCACCTCACCGCTGTCGAGTCGGCCGGTCGGGGACTGCACGCCCGCCGTGTCGTAACTGGCCCGCAGGCGCACGTAGTTCGTGCCAGCGCTCAGGCCGGTCAGGCCGGTCCAGTTGAGCACCACGCTGGTCGCGCCGGACGCGAAGGCCGAGCAGGCGCGTTCGCCCGTGTCGAAGGTCCCGTTGCGCCCGAAGTCCACCCATCCGCACACCTGTCCGGACTGACTCGCGCCGCTGATCGGGACCGTCAGGCTGTATGCCGTGTCGTTGGCGGCGAGGGCCGGGAAGGTCGTGATGGCGTCCTCGTCCGCCCCGTCACCGTTCGTGCCGGTGTTGTCCGCCCCGGCCGCCACGGCGTTCGGACTGGGCGTGATGGCCGTCCCGCCGTTCAGAGTGCCGGTGTTGTCCGCGTCGACCGTCGCACCGAGCTTCAGGTCCCCGATCACGTGGCTCGCGGCGGCCCCCGGGTCGTAGCTCGCCGGGGCGTCCCCGAAGTCCTCGTCGACACTGACAGCCAGGTTGACGGCGTCTGCGGTCGGGCCGCTGTCGACCGTGCTGCCGGGCGGCCCGGAGTAAAGCGCGTAAGGGTAGGGGGTGTTGGTCGAAGTGGCGGCGACAACCTTCTTCGTTTCCAGGCGCACCTCGAACTGCAGCTGCGAGACGGTTCCCGTGAACCTGAAGCTTCCGCAGCCGGCGGAGGTGGTGCCGGCGGCCGGGGTGCAGGTGCCCTGGATGATGTCGTAGGTGTTCACCTGCGGGGTACCGGTGCCTGTCGCGACCAGTGTGCCGGAACCGAAGCTCGTCACGCCGATGGACGGGGTGCCCGACACGGTGGTGACGGCGAGGTTGGTAGGAGTGCCGACCGGCGTGACCGTGACGCCGCCCGTGAGGAGCCGCAGGCGGGTGGCCGCACCCCAGACGTCGTTGGTGCGCCGGGCGTTCCCGCCGACGCCGGTGATGTGCAGGACGGGGTTGGTGACGGGGCGGCTGAAAGTGACGGTCAGGGTGCCGCGCAGGCAGCTGCCGGTACTGCCTGCCGCGCCGGTGGCGCCGTAACAGGTGGGGTCGTCCTTCTCGCGAACTGTCTGCGTGTTCGCGGGGTTGGTGGAGTCGGTGACGGTCTTGGTGGTGAAGCTCCCGTCCTGCTTGAGGGCGTTGGTCACGACATAGAGGCCTTCGACGTTCGCGGGTGTGAAGGTCGGAGAGAAGGCGGTGTAGCCTGCGCCCGCACGGGTGGACATGGGATCTTTCAGGGTCGTGGTCGCTCCGGAAGCGTCGCCGACATACACGGAGTTCTGGTTGTTGCCGGTGTCCTTGCTGGCCGTGACGGTCGTGACGAGCGACGACCGGAAGGTGGCGGAGGCGGTGCCGCCCGCGTAGTTGCCGGCTGTCGTCTGGTAGGTGCCGATGGTGCCGCCCCAGGTGGTGGCCGTGGCGGACGCGTCGCCCACGATCTGATATGCGCCTGCCATGCCCGTGAGCGCGAGTGTGGCGGCGGCCAGCACCGTCCGTTTCAGGAGGGCGCGGACCGCGCGTGAGGCGCCGGGCGTTCTTCGTGTCGCGGAGTGGGGCGTACCTGGACTCGTGGGTGTAGGTGCGGCTGAATGGGGGGTCGGGCTCATGGTCGCCTCCGTCCGGGGATGTCTGGTGTCGGGTGGGTGGTGCTTGCGGCCGGGGTGCGCCGCCGAGATCCGTGGGAGGTCGTCGGCCTGCCGCGCGTGCGCGGGAAAAGGGCCAAGTGTCCTGCAGAGATCATTACCGTCCGCTTCTTTCAGGATCCTGACTCGGGCATGTATGTGTAGGGGGTGAGCCTGCCAGGGCACTGTGCACCTGGAGGCGTTGACGGGGGCGGGGACGGGTGTTACAGTTTGGGTAATCGTTAACCCAACCGTTCGGGGGGCCTGGGCCGCCCCGACAGGAGCCCCCATGACTTCACGCGTCACCATCGCGGACGTCGCCCGTCTCGCTGGCGTGTCCGCCGTCACCGTGTCCAAAACACTGAACAACACCGGACGCATCTCAGACGACACCCGTGCGCGTGTCCTCCGGGCCGTCCAGGACCTCGGCTATATCGCCAATCCCGCCGCCCGCAGCCTGCGCGGCGCGCGGAGCAACCTGATCGGCATGGTGATCCCCGAACTCATGAGTCCGTACTTCGCGGAACTCGCCCGCGCCGCCGCCGAATCGGCCGGCGAGGCAGGCCTCGACCTGGGCGTCTTCACCACCAGCCGCGACCCTGCACGCGAACGGCAACGCGTGGCCGCCCTCACGGGCGGCATGGCGGACGGCGTGATCATCGTGGTCCCCACCGACGACGCCGCTCACCTCGCCATCCTCGAGAAGAGCCGCACGCCCATCGTGCTCATCAGTCACTTCGGCGCGAAGACCGACCTCCCGAACGTCCGCGCCGACTCGTACCACGGCGCATGCGCCGCCACCCGACATCTGCTCGGCCTGGGACACACCCGCATCGGGTTCGTGGCGGGCGCGGTGGAGTCCACGCAGGCGCAGGAACGACTGCGCGCGTACCGGGACACCATGCGTGAACGCGGGCTGCTGGACCCCGAACTGATCCGCCCCGGCAACTTCACGCAGCGGCGCGGCTTCACGGCCACGCACGAACTGCTGGCCCTGAAGGAAGCGCCCACTGCCATCTTCGCGTCCAGCGACGCCACGGCCTTCGGTGCGCTCGACGCCGTCAAGGACCGGGGCCTGCGCGTCCCGCAGGACATCAGCGTCGTCGGCTTCGACGACATCGCCACCGCCAGCCAGAGCCACCCGGCCCTCACCACCGTCCGTCACCCCATCCGTCAGATGAGCGAGCAGGCCCTGAACCTCCTCGCGTCCGCCTTCCAGGGGCAGGACGTTCGCGGCACGCAGCTCGACCACCACAGCGAACTCGTGATCCGCGACAGCACCGCGCCCCCCCGCACGACCTGACCCCACCCGGCAGCGTGGAGGACACCTCCGCGCCGCGTTCCGAATCCCGGCCCCGCGTTTTCCCGCACGCCCCCCCTGCCCGCCCCGTCACGGCCGGCCACACTCCACCTCACCCGCCTGCCGCCGGAGCCCGCCAGCACCGGTGATGGGCCCTCACGTCCCCACAGGAGGCCCCACCCATGACAGACGTGCTCCACCCCTCCCCCACCGCCGCACGCGCGACCGCGAGGCAACGCGGCCTGCAGCGCGCCTGGCGGCACCGGGGCCTGTACCTGATGCTACTGCCGGGCCTCGTCTGGTTCGTGGTCTTCCGGTACTGGCCGCTCTGGAACGCCCAGATCGCCTTCAAGGACTTCCAGCCGGTCCAGGGTATCCTGCACAGCCCCTGGGTGGGCCTGGGCAACTTCACGCAGTTCTTCCACTCGTACTACTTCACGCAGCTCATGACGAACACGCTTCTCATCTCCTTCGCGAAACTGCTGATCGGCCTGCCGCCCGCCATCGTGCTCGCCGTCGCCATCCACGAGAGTACCCGGGGGCGCCTGGCACGCTTCACGCAGACCGTCACGTACCTCCCGCACTTCCTGTCGTGGGTGATCGTGTTCGGCATTCTGCTCGCCATGCTGTCCCCCAGCAGCGGCCTCGTGAACCGGGGCCTGCAGGCGACCGGGCTGGACCCCGTGAACTTCCTGACGGACCCCGGCAGGTTCCGGTTCGTCGTGATTTTCAGCGACATCTGGAAAGAGACCGGGTGGAGCGCCATCCTGTTCCTCGCGGCCCTGATCGGCATCAGCCCCTCGCTGTACGAGGCGGCCGAGGTGGACGGCGCGACCCGCTGGCAGCGCATCCGGCACATCTCGCTGCCCGGCATGCTGGACGTGATCGTGCTCGTGACCCTGCTGCGCCTGGGGCACATCCTGGACGCCGGGTTCTACCAGATCTACGTGCTGTACTCGCTGCCGGTGTACTCGG
Source organism: Deinococcus aquiradiocola (assembly GCF_014646915.1). Lineage (NCBI taxonomy): Bacteria > Thermotogati > Deinococcota > Deinococci > Deinococcales > Deinococcaceae > Deinococcus > Deinococcus aquiradiocola. The sequence continues at coordinate 7,478 of NZ_BMOE01000002.1, forward strand.
TGGCGGACGTGATCGACACGTGGGTGTACCGGCAGGGCATTCAGAACTTCCAGTTCTCTCTCGCGACCGCCGTGGGGCTCTTCAAGGGCCTGATCGGCCTGCTGATGATCGTGGTCGCGAACCGCGTCGCCCGCCGCTACGCCGGCCAGGGCCTGTACTGAGGTGCCTGCATGACCAGAATCCGCCGCAGAGGTGACGCCGCCTTCGACCGCAGCGTGAACGCCTTCCTGATCACCGTGCTGCTCGTGACGCTCCTCCCACTCGTGTACGTCGTGTCGGTCAGTCTCACACCCCTCGGCGAGACGAACACTCTCCTCCCCTTGCGCGTGTCGCTGAACGCCTACGCCGAGCTGCTCAAACAGCCCGCGCTGCTGCGTGCCCTGGGCGTCAGCGTGTTCCTGACGGTGACGGGTGTGCTGCTCAGCATGCTGCTGACCGTCGCGACAGCGTACCCGCTCTCCCGCGCGGACCTGCCGGGCCGCAAGTTCCTGACCGGCATGATCCTGTTCACGTTCCTGTTCAACGCCGGGCTGATCCCACTGTACCTGGTGGTGCGGGACCTGCACCTGGTGGACACGTACTGGGCGCTCCTCCTGCACGGCGCCGTCAGTGTCTACAACCTGCTCGTCATGAAGAACTTCTTCCAGAACCTTCCCGAGAGCCTCGAAGAGGCCGCGAAGATCGACGGGGCGAACGACCTGCAGGTGCTGTGGCACATCGTGCTGCCGCTCTCCAAACCGATCCTGCTGACCGTCGGGCTGTTCTACGCCGTCACGCAGTGGAACAGCTTCTTCGAACCGCTGCTGTACCTGTCGGACAGCAAGATGATGCCGCTCCCCGTCGTGCTGCGCGACATCCTGACGGGCCTGAACTCCGCCGATTACGTCGACGCGGCCGCCACCACCACCGCCCCGCCGGACGCCCTGAAAATGGCGGCCGTGGTCCTGACGACCCTGCCGATGCTGCTCGTGTACCCGTGGATTCAGCGGTACTTCACGTCCGGCACCCTGTCCGGAGGTGTCAAGGGATGACCTGACGCTCCTCGCCCGCACCGCACCCACCGCCCCGGCCCGCCGCCCCCCGTCCTGCAAGGAGAGCATCATGACCCGTACCCTGCACGCCCTCACCGTCCTCGTCTCGCTCGGCAGTGCCGTTCTCGGTCAGGCCGCCGCGCAGTCCGCCGACCTGAACGTCACCCTGTACGCCGCGAACCCCGAAGCGCCCGCCCCCGGCAGCGGCTGGGAGACGGCGGACCTCATCCGGGCCGCGTCCGGCGCGAACCTGAAATTCACCATGATCCCCACCGGCGCGGACGGTGACAACAAGATCGGCGCGCTCGCCGCCGCCAACAGCCTGCCCGACCTGTTCGAGATCCGCAACCGCACCCTCTTCTACCAGCTGATCCGCCAGGGGCAGATCGCGCCCGTCGGGCCGCTTCTCACACTGATGCCGCAACGCACCCGCGCCCGCTACAGCAGCACCACCCGTAACGGCCTCGTGAACGAGAACGGCCAGATGTACGGCCTGCAGGAACCCGCCGCGCTCAGCCGCCAGTACGGCATCATGGTGCGTCAGGACTGGCTCGACAGGCTGAACCTCAGGGCACCCACCACCCTGGAGGACTTCCTGAACGTCGCGCGCGCCTTCACGGAACGCGACCCGGACGGCAACGGCCGCAAGGACACCTACGGGTACTGCGGCGTGATCGACTTCGACAACTCAGGCATCTTCCCGAGCCTCGGGCTGGGCAACCACTTCCAGTGGATCTACGGCGCGTACGGCGTGCCCGGCACCTGGAACTACCGCAACGGCACCGCCTTCGCCGCGAACCTCCGCAGCCCCGCCTACCGGCAGGCGACCGAGTACGTCCGGAAGCTCGTGGACGCGCGCGTCATGGACCCCGACTGGGCCACCATGAAACGCAGCGACCTGCGCAACCGCTGGCAGCAGGGCCGCTGCGGCATGTTCTTCGAGAGCGTCGGCGGCTTCAACGCGGGCTTCAAGAACTTCGACGCCAACAACCCCAGGGGCGACGCGACCTTCATCGCCGCGCCCACCGGTCCAGGCAACCACCGCTCCATGGGCACGTACGCGAACGCGGGCACGCTGCTCGTCGTGTCCAGGAAGGCCATGGACGCCGGCAAGGGACAGGCCATCGCGAAACTGCTGGAATGGGCGAACAGCGGTCCCGGATACATGCAGCTCGTGTTCGGCACGAAGGGCCTGGACTACACGCTCGTGAAGGGCGTCCCGACCGTCACGAACCGCAACGCCACCGAACGCCTCACCGACACGCAGCTCAAGTACCTGTCCCTGAACGGCTCCACGCAAGAACTCAAGGCCCGCTACGCCACCGCGCGCTACAGCGACGGGCGCAGCGTGAGCCTGTCGGACCTGCTGGCGTTCACGCAGCGCCGCAACAACTGGATCGACCGCAGCGGCGACCTCGTCGTGCCCGCCGCGCCGAACCAGGCGGACATCGACCGGTACGTGTCGGAATCGCTGGTGCAGTTCGTGCTGGGGCAGCGGCCCCTGAACGACAGCAGCTGGAAGTCATTCCAGGACGGCCTGAACGGCCTGAACTTCACGGCGTACGAGAAGAACGCCGCCGCCGCCCTCCGGGCGAACGGCTACCTCAAGTAAAGGACGACCATGACCCAGTACTTCCACACCGTTCCGTCACGACCCGGCCTGAACGCACTGCAGGACGACGCCTGCGAACTGCTGAACTTCGCGAAACTGAACCTCGCGGCGGGCGAACGCGTGAGCGGCACCTCCGGCGACCGCGAACTGCTGCTCGTCGCGCTGAGCGGCCGCGCCACCGTGCAGGTGGGCGACCGGACCTTCGAGTGGGTGGGCGGACGCGCCAGCGTGTTCGCGGGCCTGCCGCACAGCGTGTACGTCCCGCGCGGGCACACGTGGACCGTCACCGCCCTCACCGATTTCCAGGCCGCCCTGCCGTCCGCGCCCAGCGACCTCGACACCGCCCCCTACGAGATCCGGCCCGAACAGGTGCACACCGGACAGTGGGGCACCCTGAACTACGCGCGGCACTTCCGCGAGATCCTCGTCGCGCCCAACGGTCTGCCTGCCAGTCGCCTGATCGTGGGCGAGACGATCACGCCCAGCGGACACTGGAGCACCTACCCCCCTCACCGGCACGAACAGGACTCGGGCACCGAGAAACGCCACGAGGAGATGTACTACTTCCGGGTGAGCAGCAGGGAAGGCTGGGGCCTGACGCGCCACTACTCCCCCGAGCGCGGCTACGACGAGACGTACACCGTGCGCGACGACACGCTGCTGTCCATCCCGCACGGGTATCACACCTACACGGGCGCGCCCGGGTACAGCAGCTACTACCTGTGGTTCCTGGCGGGCGACGGGCGCACGCAGGGCGCGAGCCTCGACCCGGACGTCGGCTGGGTGCAGAAGACCGTGGGGATGATGTGACGCCCGGCCCCTTCGACCTGACCGGCAGGGTGGCCCTCGTCACGGGAGGCGGCAGCGGGATCGGACAGGCGCTCGCGGTGGCCCTCGCGCAGGCCGGGGCGGACGTGGCCATCACCATGCACGCGAGCAGCGGCGCCCGGACCGGCGAGGAGGTGAGGGCGGCCGGACGACGCTTCTCGGAATGGCAGGTGGACCTCTCGCGGCTGGACGAGGCCGGAGCGGTCGACCTGATCGGCCGGACCGAAGCTGAACTGGGCCCGGTGGACATCCTCGTGAACAACGCGGGCATCATCCGCCGCGAGAACGCCGAAACCCACCCGGACGAGGACTGGCTGGCCGTGACGGCCGTCAACCAGCACGCCACCTGGCGGCTGTGCCGCGCCGCCGGGACGCGCATGCTGACGCGCGGGCACGGCAAGATCGTGAACGTCGCTTCCCTGCTGTCCTTCCAGGGCGGCGTCCGCGTGCCCGCGTACACGGCCAGCAAGCACGCCGTGGCGGGCCTCACCAAGGCCCTCGCGAACGAGTGGGCGGCACGCGGAGTGAACGTGAACGCCGTCGCGCCCGGCTACATCGACACGGCGAACACGGCCGCCCTGCGCGCCGACCCGGAACGCAGCCGCGCCATCCTGGACCGCATTCCGGCCGGACGGTGGGGCACCGCCTCCGACCTCGCTCAGCCGGTCGTGTTCCTGGCGTCGCCCGCCAGCGACTACGTGAACGGACACGTGCTGGTGGTGGACGGTGGCTGGCTCGCCCGCTGACCCGGACGGCATCGCCGGCGTGCTGCGCGCCTGCGGCGTGGTCGGCGTGCTGCGCGCCCCCACGGCAGACTCGGCCGTCCAGGCGGCGCTCGCGTCGGTGCGTGGCGGCCTGAGCGCCATCGAGCTGACGTTCACCACGCCCGGCGTGACGGACGCGCTGCGCGAACTGCGGGCCGCGCTTCCCGCGCACGTCACGCTCGGGGCGGGCACCGTCATGACCGGCGTGCAGGCGACCTCGGCGATCACGGCGGGCGCGACCTTCCTCATCAGTCCGCACCTGGGAGAGGACGTGCTCGCCGTGGCCCGCGAGGCGGGCGTCCCGTACCTGCCGGGCGTCCTGACGCCCAGCGAGATCGTGCAGGCCGTACGGCTCGGCGCGCGGACCGTGAAGCTCTTTCCGGCGGGCACGGCAGGCGGTCCGGCGTACCTGCGCGACCTGCTCGGCCCGCTGCCGGACCTGCAGGTGATGGTGACGGGAGGCATTCCGCCGCGCGAGGTGGGCGCCTACCTCGCGGCGGGCGCGCTCGCGGCGGGCCTGGGAAGCAACCTGTACCCCAGGGCCGCCATGAACGGCGGCGACTGGGAAGGCGTCGAGACCGCCACCCGCACTGCCCTGCAGGAGGCGGGCGTCGCCTTGACAGGCCACCGAGGCGTGGCCGCGACCGGAGCGCGCGCGTGACCCTGCCGCTGCCCGGACCGCGCCCGCTGGACCTGACGGGCCTCGGGGAAGGGATGGTCGAGCTGCGCGCCGACCAGCCGCTCGGCGAGGCCCCGCACCTGACCCGGGCAAGCGGCGGTGACGTCCTGAACGCCCTCGTCAGTGCAGCAAGACTGGGAAGCCGCTGCGCGTTCATCACACACGTCGGCGACGACCCCTTCGGGGCGGCCCTGCGGCGCTCGTGGCAGGACGAGGGCCTCGACCTGACGCACGCGCCGCTCGTGCAAGGAGAGAACGGCGTGTACTTCATCAGCCTCCTGCCCGGCGGGGAACGAGAATTCACGTACCGCCGCGCCGGGAGTGCCGCCAGCCGGATCGCGCCTCAGGACGTGCACGAGGACGCCGTGGCCTCCAGCCGCGCCGTGCTGCTGTCCGGCATCACCCAGGCGATCAGCACCAGTGCCCAGGCCGCCACGCTGCACGCCGCCCGACTCGCCCGCAGGCACGGCACGCTCATCGCGCTGGACCCCAACTACCGCCCGGCCCTGTGGGCCGAACGCGGCGGGCTGAACGCCGCCCGCGCCGCACTCCACGACCTGCTCCCCTTCACTGACCTGCTGCTCCCATCCTTCCCGGCCGACACGGCCCTGCTCGGCCAGCCCACACCCTGCGCGGCAGACGCCGCCCGCGCCTTCGCGGCGCTCGTCCCGCACGTCGCCCTGAAGGCCGGGGCAAACGGTGCCTGGCTGTCCGACGTGGGCCGCGTCCCTGCCGCGCCCGTGCCGGACGTCCTGGACACCACCGGTGCCGGGGACGCCTGGAACGGTGCGTACCTGCACGCCGTCCTGCACGGCGCGCACGAAGCAGACGCGGCCAGGCGGGCACACGCGGTCGCCGCGCACGCCATCCGTCACCGCGGCGCCATCCCTCCCCGCCTTCACCCCCCGGAGATTCCCGCATGACTGACACCTCTCCCGCTCCGCCCCTTACCCTGGGCGCCGACTGGACTCCCGCCGAGCCGGGCGTGACCCGCAGACTCGTCGCGCGCGGGCAGCAGCTCATGGCCATGCAGGTGCGGTTCGAGCAGGGCGCGCGGGGCTCCCGGCACACCCACCCGCACGAGCAGCTCACCCTGATCCTGACCGGTTCCTTCCGGTTCGTGCTGGGCGACACGCCTCACGTCCTGCACGCCGGGGACAGCCTTGCCATCCCTGGTGGGACCGAACACGAAGCGCTCGCTCTGGCGGCCGGAGAGCTGCTCGACATGTTCACGCCGGTCCGCGAGGACCTCGTCGGGCCGCCCGACTGAACCCGCTTCCCGTTCCCCTGCGCCGACCCGGGCCGACCCGGCGCGCAGGACAGGTCCATTCCACCGCCCCCTCCCCGGACGCGCGCCGATGCCCACGTCCGGGCGACCCCCCGTGAGCGAACCCGTGCCCAAAGGCCAGCTGATCCCCCTGACGCCCCACACCTCCCACGACCCGGTCACGGGCGCGCGCGTGACGCGCCTCACCCCGCCGGACGTCACCTGTCACCGCAATTACTTCTATCAGCGCTGCTTCACCTCGGACGGTCGGCACCTGCTGTTCGGCGGACGTTTCGACGGGCACTGGAACCTGTACCTCCTCGACCTGTACGTATCGCAGGCGCGGCAGCTGACCGAAGGGGAGGGTGACAACACCTTCGGGTGCTTCCTCAGTCCCGACGACCAGTCCGCGTACTACGTGAAGGGCGGGCGGGAACTGCGGTGCGTGGACCTCGCCACGCTGCAAGAACGCGTCGTGTACACCGTACCGCCTGGCAGGCGCGGGTACGGCACCTGGGTCGCGAACAGCGGCTGCACCCGCATGGTCGCCATCGAGGTGGTGGAGGGTGACCTGCTCCCACTGGACGACTGGGCCGGGTTCCGCGCCACCTTTCATCGCCGCCCGCGCTGTCGACTGATCGTGATCGACCTGCAGACCGGACAGGCGCAGGTGATCCGCGAGGAGTCCCGCTGGCTCGGGCACCCCATGTACCGCCCGCACCACGACGCGACCGTCGCGTACTGCCACGAGGGACCGCACGATCTGGTGCGGGAGCGCATGTGGCTGATCGACGAGGACGGCCGACACGCGCGGCCCGTGAGGACGCAGGCCGACGGGGAGTCCTGCACGCACGAGTTCTGGGTCCCGGACGGGTCCCGCCTGATCTACGTGCTGTACCGGGAGGGTTCACGCGACCGGTGGATCTGCGCGGCCGAGCCCGACACCCTCCACAACGAGACGCTGATGACCATGCCACCCTGCTCTCACCTGATGAGCAACCACGACGGCACACTGCTGGTCGGGGACGGCAGCGGCCCTCCCGAGGACGTCGCCAACGCCGAAGCACACCGATTTGAGCCGGACACGAACCTGTACCTCTTCGACCTGAACGCCCGCACCTGCCGTCCACTGGCTGGGCACCACTCGAGCTGGCGGGTGCATCTCGGCAGCCGACAGGTGACGCACCCGCACCCGTCGTTCACACCGGACGAACGGCAGGTCCTGTTCACCAGCGACATGCACGGCGAACCCGCCCTGTACCTCGTGGACCTCTGATCCGGGACGGCACACCCCCCGTCCCGACAGACAGAGCAGAGCGGCGGAGGCGGCGATGCAGCGAGGCCACCACCCGAGGTTCTCGAACCATCCAAACCTTGGATAACCAGGACATGGCCCGAGTCCGGCGGCCGTCAGGACCCACGCCACCCCTCACCCGGACCGCCCACGAGGCTATCCAAACCTTGGATAACGGGTGTCGACCCAGGCCAGGCGCCAGACGTCTCGTCGAGCAGCAAAGCGCCAGCACGCACGATGGACACTCAGCCAGCCGGAAGCGCGTGATAGAGACGAGAGCCGCCCGCGTCACCACGAGGGCGGCGCGGGCGGCAGGACGTCCGGGGCAGACTCCCGTGAGATTCAGGTCGTCAGGTCCGTCATGGTGGTGGCCGTGATGTAGCGTACGGCTCCTGGCAGGACCTTCGCGCGGAATTCCTGCACCTCGCCGTCCAGCGTCTCCCCGTCGTACTGCGCAGGCAGTGGTTTGCTGGCGCGGACCGTGACCTCGCACGCCTCGTAGCGCTCCAGGTTGCTTCCGAGGTCCGGGTCGCCCAGGTTCAGCTTCGCCCGAACACTGCCGATCAGGGTCGGCAGCAGGCTCGCGAGGTTGCCGCCCTTCAGCACGATGACCGTCAGCTTGCCGTCCGCAGGGCTGACGTCACCGGTGATCGGGACGCGGAAGTTCGCGAGTCCGAAGTTCGCGACCATCACGCCCATCCCCTCCACGGTGCGCGTCTCGCCGTCCAGCGTGAGCGTGAACTCCGCCTGCTCGGGGTTGATCTGCTTCAGTGCACTGATAAGGTACGCGCCGACCCCGAATCGGCCCTTGGCCTCCTCGCTGTCGCGGATCATGGCCGCGTCCACCCCGAGGCCTGCCAGCATCGCGAAGCCCTTCGTGTCGTCCTGAATGTTCAGCTCGGCCAGGTCGAGCGTCAGGGTGCGGCCGGACAGGAAGAGGTCTGCCAGTTCGCGGGGGGTGTCGGGCAGGTCGAGGTTCTGAGCGATGAGGTTCGCGGTTCCGGCCGGATAGGCGAGGTACGGCTTGCCGAATGAGCGGGCCGCGTACGCGAGACTGCTGACCGTCCCGTCACCACCTGCACCCACCAGCGCATCGAAGCCCTCCAGGCCTTGGACATACCCGTCAGGCGTGCCTTCCGCCGTCGTTTCGCGCATCTCGACACGGACGCCCGCGTCCCGGAGGTGCTGCGCGAAGTCCTCCACGCCGCTGTCCCCCTGACCGCTCTTGGGGTTGAAGACGATCAGGGCACTCTGGAATGGACTGGACGTGTCGGGGCTCATACGATCAAGTACAGCACGGGCGTCAGGGGTGCCCCTTATGGAAGAGTTGAGGATCGGTGGATATCAGGTCCGCGCCGGCCCTTCAGCATCCCCGTCCGGGTCAGTCTGTCTCTCCTGCCAGCAGGACGTTGAGGAGACTGGGGGCAGGCATTCATCTTCGTGGCGGGCGGGTCGGGGAGAATGACGGGCGTGAACCGACTTCCTGCCGCACTGCTGCTCTGCCTGACCACCTCCGTCTTCGCTGGCGGGAACGACGCGTCGCCTGACGCGTTCGAACTCACGCTCACCCGGGAATCCTGCTTCGGGACGTGCCCCATGTACACCGTCCACGTGAACGGCAACGGTGCCGTCGACTGGAACGGTGAACGCTGGGTCAAGGTGACCGGGCCGCTGAAGGCCAGCGTGGGTCAGGGGAATCTGGTGCGCCTGCGTCAGGCGGTGCAGGCCAGCAACTTCTTCTCGCTGCGGGACGAGTACCTCGCCATGTCAGTGAGCGATCTGCCGTACGCGAGCGTCGAGGTCCGGCAGGGAGCGCGCCGCAAGAAGATCCGCTACTACCTCGGAGATCCGGGTGTTCCGTCCGCCCTGCTGAACCTCGCGAAAACCGCGGACCGCGAGCTGGGCACGGCCACCTGGATCGGCCGCTAGCGCCGGTTCTTCCGTCTCCGACCGACCTGAACCCGCTCCTGTGGATGGTCAGGGGAGAGGCTCTGCGTTCAGGGTGAGGTGCCGGGTCGTGACGCGCTGCACGAGGCGGCGGTCGTGACTGGCGAGGATGACGGCGCCGGGAAAATGGAGCAGCAGCGCTTCGAGCGCCTCGATGGCGCGAACGTCGAGGTGGTTGGTGGGCTCGTCGAGCAGCAGCAGGTGCGCGGTGGTGACCTTCAGCCGGGCAAGGCCGAGACGTGTGAGTTCACCGCCCGACAGGGATGAGAGCGGCTGTCCCGGCCCGCCGGTCAGGCCGCTGCGCGCCGCGAGTTCAAACACCTGATGATGCGTCAGGTTCGGGTTGGCGTCCAGCAGGGCGTCCCGTACCGTCTCCAGTCCGTTCAGTTCCTCATGCTGCTGTCCGGTCCAGGCGACGCGGACCCCGTGTCCGAGGTGCAGTTCGCCGCGGTACGGCAGGTCACCGCGGATGACGGACAGCAGGGTGGATTTCCCTGCCCCGTTCGCACCCAGCAGGGCCCAGCGTTCGCCGCGCCGGACGTGGAGGTCCAGGTCACGGATGACGCGGTGTGACGCGCGTTCCACGCGGAGGGCGTGAATCCGCAGGACGTCCGAGGGGCCGGGCGGGACGGGCGGCAGGTCGAAGTTCAGGGTCCGGTGGTCGTCATAGGGTTTCGGGACCGGTTCGAGACGTTCGATTCGCTGTTCGAGGGCCCTGGCGCGGCTCGCGTTGACGTTCTGCGCGTTCTGGGTCCTGCCTTTCGCGAGCAGCTTGTCTCCGTCACCGGCACGCCTGGCGTTGTGCGTTCCCGCGCTCCTGGCTTTGCTCTGCCGGCGGTGCGCCTCGGCTTCCAGGGCGGCGCGCTGGCGTTTCCCCTCCCGGTACTGTCGTTCGGCGGCGGCCCACATCTCGGCCTTGACGGTCATGGCTTCGCTGTACCCGCCCGGGTAGACGCTCAGTGTGCCTCGCTCCAGTTCGGCGGTGCGGGTGCTGACGGCGTCCAGGAACGCGCGGTCGTGACTGGCGATCACGAACGTCTTCGGGGACGCGCGCACCCAGGCTTCCAGCCAGGCCGTGCTGCTGGCGTCGAGGTGGTTGGTCGGCTCGTCGAGCAGGTAGGTGTCGGCGGGGGTGAGCAGCAGACGGGCGAGCATCAACCGCCGCACCTGGCCGCCGGACAGCCGGGCGGGGTCGCCGTCCGGGTCGAGGTGCAGGGCGGCCAGCACGCGTGCCGTGCGGGCGGCGGCCTCGTATCCACCGAGGGCGCGGTAACGTTCCTCGGCAGCCGTGAACCGCTCCAGTGTGCCGGCGGCACGACCAGGCAGTGCGGCAGTGGCGCGGCCGAGGTCATCTGCGGCGCGGCGCAGTTCGGGGGGAAGTGCCACGTCCTGCAGGGTGCCGTGCAGGTCAGCGTTCAGCTGTTCGAGGAGGGCGACGTGTCCCTCGCGGCGCACCGTGCCGTCGTCAGGGGGTTCCAGGCCTGCCATGACGCGCAGCAGGGTGCTTTTGCCGCTGCCGTTCTCGCCGATCAGGGCGAGCCGTTCGCCGGGTGCGACCGACAGCGTGACGTGCGTGAAGAGGGGCTGGTCGCCGATGACGCGGGCGACTTCGTGAAGGGAAAGACTCAACCTGACCTCCAAAGGAATGAGTGGCCCGGCAGCTGCGGGCCTGGACTCGGAACGGCTCCTTCAGGGGGTGAAACGGGTCAAGTCGGTGCGTCCTTTGAATGGGCTTCGGGCGGACGCCGAGCCGCTGAACGGTGATGGCCGGATCGTCACCGGCAGCGTAGCGCGGGACGGCCACGGACGCATCCGTCATCTGGCGGAGCCGTCCCGGATGGTCATTTCGCCGTGGGCCGTCGGCGCCCGCGGCAGGCTGGCCGCGGGATTGCCAAGAGGGCGCGCGTCCCTGACGCTGGGACAGGATTCCAGACCTGCCCACCCCTCCTGAGGAAAACGGTGTGGCCCGCAGTGGACTGCGCTCCCGGATCGTCGGCAAGGTGCAGCCCACCGTGCTGCTCGACCTGAACGCACAGCATGGCGTCTTCACGGACGCCGGAGGATGGTCGTGGATGACGCCGACCGTGACCATGACCACGAACATGCAGGGGGACTGCTGGGCGGCCTGAGCCGGGCCTTCGGTGGCGGCACCGCCTTCCTGATTCACCTCAGCACGGCGTCACAGGGACAGGCTGCCTTCTGCGCCGACGTTCCGGGCAAAGTCGTGCCCCTGGGACTCGAGGCGGGGGAGAGCATCGTCACCCACAAGCACGCGTTTCTGTGCGCGGAGTCGAGTGTGCAGCTGGCCGTGACCTTCACACGCCGTCTGAGGGCAGGGCAGGTCGGTGGAGACGGGTTCGTGCGGCAGAAACTCACCGGACCGGGCATGGCCTTCGTCGAGATGGACGGCGACGCGATCGAGTACCACCTGAAGGCCGGCGAGCAGATGCTGGTCGAACCGGGGCCCGTCGCCATGTTCGACCCCGGCGTCGACTTCGCCACCCGGCGGATGAAGGGGATACGCCATCTGCTGTTCAGCGGTGAGAGCCTGTTTTTCGCCCGCCTCACCGGCCCGGGCCGCGTCTGGCTGAACTCCGTGACTGTCACCAAGGTGGTGCACCGTGTCGGGGAATACCTGCCCGGCAAGGGATGAAGGAACGGTCGGTCACGACCGACATCAGCTTCCCCGTCCAAGTACCGAGCTGTTCGGGTTATCCAGGGGTTGGATAGTGCGGTGAACAATCCAGGGCTGCTGGATCTGTGGAGGACGTATCCAAGGTCTGGATACGTCGGATTCCGCCCCACGCCCGTTCCCACCTGGACAGGGCAAACCCGCCGTCTGCGCAACGGCGGGTTCCGGTCGGCGCTCCCGTTCAGCCCTGGTCGAGGGGGCGGATCAGGATCTCGTTGACGTTCACGCGTTTCGGCTGCGTGACGGCGTACAGGACGGCGGCCGCGATGTCCTCGGCTTCCAGGGGCGTCATGGTGGCGATACGGGACTCGTAAGTGTCCTTGGTGCCCTGGTGGGTGATGTGGTCGGTGAGTTCGGTGGCGACGACGCCCGGTTCGACGACCGTGACGCGGATCCCGTCGAGTCTCACCTCCTGGCGCAGGCCCTCGCTGAAGCCGCCGAGCGCCCATTTCGTGGCGCTGTACCCGGCGCTGAGGGGGCTCGCGCCGCGTCCGGAGACGCTGGAGATGTTCACGACGTGCCCGGTCCCCTGGGGTTTCATGACATCCAGGGCAGCGTGCGTGAGCGTCATGACGGCCAGGACGTTCAGATCGAGCATCCGGGTGAAGTCGCTCGGATCCGCCCCGGCGACCGGGCCGAGCAGCATCAGCCCGGCGTTGTTCACGAGGATGTCGAGGCGCCCGAGGCGCTCGTGGGTGGTCTGCACGGCCGCGCGCGCCTGCGTCTGGTCGCTGAGGTCCGCGCCGATCACCTCGGCCTGCCCGCCCAGGTCGCGGATCTGGCCCGCGAGGGCTTCGAGTCGGTCGGCACGGCGGGCGACGAGGGCGACGCTGGCCCCGGCACGGGCGAGGCTGAGGGCGGTGGCGGCGCCGATGCCGCTGGACGCGCCGGTCACGAGGGCAACCTGACCGGACAGCGGGCCGGACGAAGTGCCGGACTGGGGGAGGGTGGTGTGCGTCATGGGGTCTCCTGGGGTGCGGGGCGCGGAGGGTTCTCCGGGGTGGGGGCGGGCAGGCCGTACAGGTTGCTGAACTTGCCGCTGAGATAGGCGAGGTACGGGTCAGGGTCGAGCGGTCCGCCCGTGACGCGCTGCAGGAGTTCCTGCGGAGTGTACGTGCGGCCGTGCCGGTAGATCTGCTGGGTGAGCCAGTCGCGCAGCGGGCCGTACTCGCCGCGCTGCAGGTCCGAGTCCAGGTCGGGCAGGGCGCGCTGCGCGGCGTCGTGGAACTGGGACGCCATGATGTTGCCGACCGTGTACGTCGCGAAGGAGCCGATCATGCCGGCCGACCAGTGGATGTCCTGCAGCACGCCGCGCGTGTCGTCGGGCACGGTCAGGCCGAGGTCCGCCTGCATGCGGGCATTCCAGGCGTCAGGCAGGTCCCTGACCTGCAGGGTCCCCTCGATGAGCTGGCGTTCGAGGTCGACGCGCAGCATGACGTGCAGGTCGTACGTCAGTTCGTCCGCCTCGACGCGGATCAGGGTGGGCTGGACGCGGTTCACGGCGCGCAGGAAGGTCTCGGCATCCACGTCCGCGAGCTGGTCCGGGAAGGTCTGCTGCAGCGCCGGGAACTGCAGGTCCCAGTACGCAGCTGAGCGGCCGACGCGGTTCTCCCACAGGCGGGACTGGCTCTCGTGCGTGCCGTAGCTCGCGCCGCCCACCGCGTACTGGCCGAGCAGGTCGGTGGCGAGTGCGGTACGGGTCAGGTCCGGGTGGACGCCCTGCTCGTACAGGGCGTGCCCGACCTCGTGCAGGGTGCCGAAGAGCGCGCCGGGCAGGTAGTGTTCCTGCACGCGGGTGGTGATACGGACGTCCTGCCGGGTGAAGCTGATCTCGAAGGGGTGGGCGCTCTCGTCGAGGCGGCCCCGTCCGAAGTCGTACCCGAAGCGTTCGGCGGCCGCGCGGGCGAAGGCGCGCTGCAGGGCTGCCGGGTAGTGGCGCGTGAGGAAGTCCGTGCGCGGGGCGGGGCGCGCCTGGATGGCCTGCAGGAGCGGCAGGTGATGGGCGCGCAGGCGGTTCAGGACGGGCGTGAGGGCCGCGGTGGTGAGGCCCGGTTCGTACAGGCCGAGGAGCGCGTCATACGGGTGGTCGCCCGGCCCGAGGGCGTCCGCGAGGCGGCGGTGCAGATCCACCATGCGTGTCAGGGACGGCGCGAAGCTCGCGAAGTCGTTCCCGGCGCGGGCGCGCACCCACACGTCCAGCGCCTCGGCACGCAGGTGGGCGAGATCGCGGGTCAGGTCGTCCGGCACGCGGCGCATGGCGTGCACGGCGTCCAGCGACTGCCGTGCCGCCCGGTCGGTCGGGTGGGGGGCCGTCAGTGCCGCACGCGCAGCAGTCTCGTAGGCCGGGTCGAGCAGGCGTTCACGCGCGAGCCCCGTGAGGGTCGCGAGCTGCTGCGCGCGGGTGACGCTGCCGCCCGGCGGCATCTGCGTGCGGGCGTCCCAGTTCAGGAGGTTCAGGACGCACAGGAGGTCGTTGAGTTCAGCGGACCGCTGCCGGAACGCGTGGTCTGGGGGAGGGGAGACGGTCATGCCGGGTGGTCCTCCGGGCGGGCAAGCCGGGCGAGGTACGACGCCCAGGCGCGCTGGCCCTCCTGAATGCGGTGCAGGCGGAAAAATTCGTTCGGAGCGTGGATGTCCTCGTCGCCGACCGCGAAGCTGAAGAACACCGTGTGCAGGCCCAGCACCTCCTGGAAGGTCTGCAGGATCGGGATGCTGCCGCCCATCCCGACCTCCAGGGGCGGCTGCCCGTACAGGTCCGTGAGCACGTCCCTCGCCACCTGCAGGCCCGGCAGGTCGTGCGGCACGGCGTACGCGCGCGCGCCGTGCGCGGCCTCCCGCAGGTCGAGCGTCACGCCGGGCGGGGTGTGCGTCCGCAGGTGCGTCTCGATCAGGGTCCGGACGCGGTCCGGGTCCTGGCCCGGCACGAGTCGGGCACTGAGCTTCGCGTGCGCGCGGCTGGGGAGGACGGTCTTGCTGCCCTCGCCGGTGTACCCGCCCCACAGGCCGTTCACTTCGAGGGTCGGGCGGTCCCACTGGCGTTCGAGGGTGCTGTACCCGGCCTCGCCGTGCACGGCGGGCGCGCCGGTCTGCGCGAGGTACGCGTCGTCGTGGAAGGGAAGCCTGCGCACCGCGTCACGCTCATGCGGCGGGCGGTCCTGAACGCCGTCGTAGAAGCCGTCCACGGTGACGCGTCCGGCGCGGTCGTGCAGGCCCGCGACGAGTTCGCTGATGGCGTGCAGGGGGTTGTGGACGCTGCCGCCGTGCCGTCCGGAGTGCAGGTCCGTGGCGGGACCGGTGACCGTGAACTCCAGCGCGGTCAGGCCGCGCGCCCGGACGGTGAGGGAGGGGTGCTCGGCGCTCCACATGCCGCCGTCGGCGCTGAGCACGAAGTCCGCCCGGAGCCGGTCGGCGTTGGCGCGCACGAGGTCCGGCAGGTGGCGGCTGCCGACCTCCTCCTCGCCCTCGAACAGCAGTTTGACGTTGACGGGCAGCCGTCCCGTCACGCTGAACCACGCGCCGATGGCCTGCACCGCGATCAGGAGCGGTCCCTTGTCGTCGCTGACGCCGCGCCCGTACACGCGGCCGTCCCGTACGGTGGGCGTGAAGGGCGGGCTCTGCCACTCGTCCAGCGGATCGGGCGGCTGCACGTCGTAATGCCCGTACACGAGCATCGTCGGCTGACCCGGCGCGCCGAGCCACTCCGCGTACACGGCCGGGTGACCGGGCGTGGCCCAGCGTTCGGTGGTGAGCGGCCCGGCGGCCTGCAGCCTCTCCATGAGCCACCGGCAGGCGCGTTCCATGTCCTGCGCGTGGGCAGGTACGGCACTCACGCTGGGAATGGCGGCGAACGCCTGCAGGTCCGCGAGCGAGTCGTCGGCGCGCGAGGCCAGCGTGTCGAGGACGTCCGTGAGGGCCGTCACCGGCCGCCGTCCACGCTGAGCACCTGGCCCGTCACCCAGTCGGCGGCGGGCGAGGCGAAGAACATCACGGCGTTCGCGATGTCGTCCGCCGTGCCCAGGCGCCGCAGGGCGATGCCGTCCAGCAGGCGGCGCTGACCGTCCTCGCCGTAACTCTCCCACTGGCGTTCGGTGGTGGGGTTGCTGCGCACGAAGCCCGGCGCGACGGTGTTCACGGTGATGCCGTGCCGGCCGAGTTCGTGCGCGAGCTGGCGGGTCAGGCCAATCTGCGCGGCCTTGGCGCTCGCGTACGCCTGAATGCCGGTCAGGCTCACGCCGAGGCCCGCGCCGGAGGAGATGTTCACGATCCGGCCGCGCCCCTGGCGTTTCATGTGCGGGGCGGCCGCCTGCGCGAAGTAGAACGCGCCGTCCACGTTCACGCGGAAGAGGGCATGCCAGTCGGCTTCGCTGATCTCCTCGATCGGCCGACCCACCTGGCCGAGCACACCGCCCGCGTTGTTCACGAGCACGTCGAGGGGGCCCCCGTCCGCCGTCACCTCGGCCACGAGGGCCTGCACGGCCGCGCGGTCACCCACGTCCACGGTACGCGTCCGCAGCGGCAGACCTCCCTGTTCCGCGAGGACGGCCGTCTGCGTCAGGCCGCCCGCGTTGGTGTCGCAGGTCCAGACCTGCGCGCCGCTGCGCGCGAAGGCGAGGCTGATGGCGCGCCCGAAGCCGTGCGCGCCGCCCGTCACGAGGACGCGCTGCCCGGCGAAGTCGAACTTCACGCGTCCCCCGCGCGGGCGGGAAGGGACGCCTTCAGGTCCTGCAGGTTCCCGTGCGTCAGTTCGCGCTGGCCGTCCTCGATCTCGTGGATGAGGCGCGTGAGGTGCGTGGTGAGCGGGGTGGGCACGCCGAGCCGCGTGCCAAAGTGCACCACCCACCCGAGTTGCGCGTCCACCTCGGTGCGGCGCCTGCGGACGGCGAGGTCCCGCCAGATGCCGCTGTGCGTCTTGGCGCTGCGGCGGTTGAAGGCCACCATGTCGTCCAGGCTCGCCTCGGCCTGCGTGCGCGTGGCGTGCGGCAGGAACGCGGCCGGGTCGAAGCCGTTGAACGCTTCCGGCGTGACGCCCTGCGCGAGCGCGACGCGCAGCACCTCCCGGCCGAGTTCCACGTACAGGTCGCGGTCCTCCGGGCGGGCGAGCGCGTCGGCGATACCGTCGTTCGTGACGGCCGTCGCGAAGAGCAGCGCGCCGTACCCGAGCTTGCTCCAGAGGTAGCCGTAGATGTTGCCGCTCAGCACGGCGCGGTCGTCGAAGGTGAGCAGCATGGCGTGCAGGGCGCGCGCGCGGTCCGTGAGGGTGCCGTCCTGCTCGCCGATCACGACGGCGCCCCGCCCGCCGTACGTGACGGTCCCGGGCGACAGGTAGTCCGCGCCGAAGTTCACGAAACTGCCCATCACGCGCACCTCACCGAGCACGTCGTTGAGGGTCAGGGGATTCAGGCCATTCTGGACGCTCACCACCACCCCGTCCGGGCGCAGGTGCGGCGCGAGGGCCTGTGCGGCGTCCCGGGTGTCCTGCGCCTTCGTGCAGAGCAGGACGGTGTCCCACGTGCCCTTCACGTCCTGCGGCAGAAACGCGGGGGCCTGCACCGTGAAGTCCTCGATGGGGCCCGTGACGTGCAGGCCGGACGTCCGGATGGCGTCCACGTGCGCCGGGTCGCGGTCCACGAAGGTGACGCGCGTGCCGCTCCGGGCGAGGTACGCGCCGATCGTTCCGCCGATCGCGCCCGCCCCCCACACCAGCACCTCCTGCGGGGACGTCACTCGCCCCACCCGCCGTCCAGCAGGGCGCGCGTCTCGAGGACCGCCTCGTCCCAGATGGCCTGCATGTCCGCGTCAGGCCGTTCGTAGCGGCCGCCGTAGTTGCCGTCCCCGAGGTACGCGCGGAGTTCCTGGGGGGCGAGGAGCCGCAGCCGGTCGAGGTCCAGCGCGGGCTTCTCGGTGTCCGGCATGGTGACGCCCGGCAGGCGCGTCCACGGGAAGTTCTCCATCCACGAGGCGTGGCTGGCGTTCGTGTCGGTCGCCTGGACCTTCGCCCAGGTGCGGGGCGCGTTCCACCAGTTGTGGAACTTCACGCGCGCGCCGGGATGGTCGGCCATCCATTCGGCCGTGAAGCCCTGCGCGGGCGTGTTGCCGCCGTGCCCGTTGACGATCAGGATGCGGCGGAAGCCCTGCTCGTACAGGCCGTCCAGCACGTCACGGACCACCATCAGGTACGTCTGCACGCGCAGCGTGACACTGCCGGGGTACGCCCGGAAGTACGGTGTGACGCCGTACGGCAGGACCGGGAAGACCGGCACGCCGCCCGGCGCGGCCGCTTCCAGCGCCAGACGTTCCGGGAGGATGTTGTCGACGCACAGCGACAGGTACGCGTGCTGCTCGGTGCTGCCGAGCGGGAGGATGCAGCGGTCGTCGGATTGCAGGTACGTCTCGACCTGCAGCCAGTTCAGTTCACGGATGGGGGGCATGTCACGCTCCAGGGTCGGGGGGGAGGGGGAGGTGTCGGGCCTGCACGGCGGGAAGCACGAGCTGCTCGATGTCCCTCGGGTCGATGGTGTGCCGGTACTCGAAGGTGGGCTTCCGGGTGAGGCTGCCCACGAGTTCGGAACCGGTGGCGTACACGGCCTCGTCGCACCACTGCAGCAGGGCGTGCAGGTCCGGCGCGTGCACGTGCGTCGCGCGAATCTCGGTGACGTGCGGCGCGAAACGTTTCACGCCCGCCAGGAAGGTCGGGAGGAACTCCTCGAAGGTGGCGATTACGGCGAGGCGGATCATGGGATTCAGGACCGCCAGCGCCTGCCGGGTGGTGTCGGACGGAATGAAATTCACGGGAATGATGGGCGTGCCGGGCAGCAGCGCGCGCGTCTCCGCGAGGCGGTGCGCGAGGGCCAGGACCACGTCCGCGCCCGCGGCGCGCGAGCGGCCCGCCTCGGTGCGCAGGTCTTCGAGCGTCAGGGCGTGCACGGCGTCCCCGGAGGGCAGCGCGTCCTGCAGGGTGCGGGCGTACGCGCTCGTCGCGTCGAGGAACAGGCCGACGAGCACGACCTCCACGCCGGGCCGGGGCGCGCCGCCCGCGCGGGACGCGAGGACCGCCAGCACGTCGCTCACCTGCCGCAGCGTGTACCCGGCCGCCTCGGCCTGCCGGACCGTGCTTTCCAGCAGGCGGCGCAGCGGGCCGAGGTCGGCGTTGTCGGTCCGGGGCGCGTCCGTCACGAAGGTTCCGCGGCCCGGGTACGTGACGATCAGCCCGAGGGCGAGGAGGTCCTTGTACACCTGCACGACCGTCATGTGCGCCACGCCGAGGTCCTGCGCGAGTTCCCGGACGCTCGGGAGGCGAGAACCGCGCAGGATCTCCCCGCCCGCGATGCCGTACTCGATCTGCCCGCGCAGTTGCACGCCGACCGGGATGGCGAGCGTCCGGTCAATGTGGAATTTCGGGATGACCGGGGTCTGGGCGTTCGCGTGGGCGGGATTCGCTTGAGGGGGTTCTGAGGCGGGCATGGCTGATGCTTTCACGGCCGGGCCGTCCGTGTCTCCTCAGGGAGCGGGGGGGTGTCCAGGTGGCAGGCGACCTGCTGACCGTCCGTACGGGCGCGCAGTTCGGGGCGTTCCGTCTCGCAGCGCGCGAAGGCGTGCGGGCAGCGGGTCCGGAAGGCGCAGCCGCTCGGGACGCGCAGCGGGCTGGGAAGTTCCCCCACGATGGCCGGCTGGGCGCGGCGGCGGGTGGGATCGAGGCCCGGTGCGGCCGCCAGCAGGCCCTGCGTGTACGGGTGGCTCGGCGCGCTGAAGAGCGTCTCCGTGTCGGCGATCTCCACCACGCGCCCCAGGTACATGACGGCCACGCGGTGCGACAGGTGCTGCACGAGGCGCAGGTCGTGCGCGACGAACAGCACGGTGAGCTGCAGGCGCGTCTGCAGTTCCAGCAGCAGGTTCACCACCTGCGCCTGCACCGACACGTCGAGCGCCGACACGAGTTCGTCCGCGATGAGGCACTCGGGTTCCAGTGCGAGCGCGCGGGCGATCCCGACGCGCTGCCGCTGCCCGCCCGAGAACTCGTGCGGGAGCCGCCCGGCCGCCTCGGGGGGGAGGCCCACCAGGTTCAGCAGTTCGGTGACGCGCGCGGGAATTTCATGGGGGGGGCGCAGGCGGTGCACGGTCAGTGCCTCGCGCAGCACCTGTCCGACCGTCATGCGCGGGTTGAGGCTGGAGTACGGGTCCTGGAAGATCATCTGCACCTGCCGGTGGTACCGGCGCAGCGCAGGGCCCTGCAGGGCGAGCACGTCCGTTCCGGCGTACGTGACGCTGCCCCGGTCGGCCGGCATCAGGCGCACCAGCGTCCGGGCGAGGGTGCTCTTGCCGCAGCCGCTCTCGCCGACGATGCCGAGCGTCTCGCCGCGCCGCACGTCCAGCTGCACGTCCGTGAGCGCCTGAACGGCCGCGCGGGGCTGGCCGCGCCAGCGGTCCAGCAGGCCCTGCCGGACGGGGAAGGTCTTGGTGAGGCCGCGCACGGACAGCAGGGGGGCCGCGTCCGGGGTCGGCGGGGTGGCCGGGCCGCGCGGCGGGATGGGGGAGGGCACGGCGGTCATGCCTGCCCCTGCAGCGGCGGGAGGCGGTCGTGGTGAATGCAGGCGCTCGCGTGCCCCGGCGCGACCGGCACGAGCGGCGGTTCCGCCACCCGGCAGGCGTCCGTGACGAAGGTGCAGCGCGGGGAGAAGGCGCACCCGGCAGGCAGGGCCCGCAGGTCCGGCGGGCTGCCGGGGATCGGCTGCAGCGGCTGCCGGTGCGCGCCGCTCCCGCCGTCCGGCAGGCTGCGCAGCAGGCCAGACGTGTACGCGTGCAGCGGGTGCGTGAAGAGCGGCGTGACGGGCGCCGTCTCCATCAATCGCCCGCCGTACATCACGGCGACCCGGTCGCAGGTCTGCGCGACGACGCCCAGATCGTGCGTGACGAGCACGACACTCATCCCGAGTTCGTCACGCAGCTTCAACAGGAGCCGCAGGATCTGATCCTGAATGGTCACGTCGAGCGCGGTGGTGGGTTCGTCCGCCAGCAGCAGTTTCGGTTCGGACGCGAGCGCGATGGCGATCATCGCCCGCTGCCGCATCCCGCCCGAGAACTGGTGCGGGTAGTCCTGCAGGCGGGCGCGCGGGCTCGGGATGCCGGTCAGGTCCAGCAGTTCCGCCGCGCGGTCCATGGCGTCCCGCCCGCGCAGGCGGGTGTGCTCGCGCAGGTTCTCGCGGATCTGCTCGCCGACCGTCAGGACGGGATTCAGGGCGCTCATCGGCTCCTGGAAGATCATGCTGATCTGCCCGCCGCGCACGCCGCGCAGCCGGGCGTCCGGCAGGGTCAGCAGGTCCTGCCCGGCGTACGTGACCCGCCCGCTCAGGCGGGTGCCGCGCGGGTGCAGGCGCAGCAGGGCGCGCAGCGTGACGCTCTTGCCGCTGCCGCTCTCGCCGACCAGGCCGAGCACCTCGCCGGGCCGCAGGTCGAAGCTCACGCCGCGCACCGCGTGCAGTTCGCCGCGCGGGGTGGGCAGGTGCACGTTGAGGTCCTGCACCTGCAGCAGCGGACCGTCCGCGCCCGTGACCGGAGCAGTCACGTGGCCCGGGTGGGAGGCGGCCGTCACGAGCGGGGCCTCAGGGCGTCCGCGAGCCCGTCGCCGAGCAGGCTGAAGGTCAGGCCGGCCAGGGTCAGGGCCATGCCGGGGAAGGTGCTGATCCACCACGCGGTCACCATGAAGTTCTTGCCGTCGGCGACCATCACGCCCCACTCCGGGGTGGGCGGCTGCGCGCCGAGCCCCAGGTAACCGAGGGACGCGCCGAGCAGGATGCCGAGACTCATGTCGGTCATGAGGTACACGATGGCGGGCGTGACGGCGTTCGGGAGCAGGTGACGCAGCAGCACGCGCGACGGGCTGTACCCCAGCACCTGCGCGGCCTGCGCGTACTCCGCCCCCTTCTGCGTGCGGACCTCGCCGCGCGTGAGCCGCCAGTAGCTGACCCAGCCGACCGCGCTGACCGCGATGTACATGTTCGTGAGGCCCGGCCCGAGCACCGCCACGATGGCGATCACGAGCACCAGGAACGGAAAGACGACCACGAGGTCCGCGAGGCGGCCGACCACGGCGTCCAGCACGCCGCCCCGGAAGGCGGTGACCGCGCCGAGCAGCGTGCCGAACACGAACGGGAAGAGGGTCGTGAGAAGGGCGATCTGCAGGTCGATGCGGGTGCCGTGCACCACGCGGCTCAGCACGTCCCGCCCGAAGTTGTCGGTCCCGAAGGGATGCTTCCCGGTCGGTCCCTTCAGAATGGCGGTGTAGTCGAAGTCGGTGGGGCTGAACGGCGTGAAGAGCCGCGGGAAGGCGGCCGCCGCGAGCAGCAGGGCCAGCAGCAGCAGTCCCAGCACGAGGGTGGGTTTGGGGAGGCGTCTGCGCGTGGCGCGGGGCCGGGCGCGCGGCGCGTCGAGCGTGGTGATCACTTGAACCTCCGGAACACGAATCGTTCTACCGTCCTAGTACGGAACGGGAATACGGCACTCATACGGCCTCCACGCGCGGATCAAGCCGGGCGTGCAGCAGGTCCGTCGCCAGGAACACCAGCGACACCAGCAGCGCGAACACCAGCGTGAGCCCCTGCACCACCGGGTAGTCGCGGCTGAAGATGGCGTCCACCATCAGACGCCCCACCCCCGGAATGGCGAACACCGTCTCGGTGATGACGGCCCCGCCGATCAGCGCGCCCACGTTCAGGCCCAGCAGCGTCACCGTGCTGATCAGGGCGTTGCGCAGCACGTGCCGCGACAGGATCACGGACGAACGCAGGCCCTTCGCACGCGCGAACTCCACGTACTCGGCCGTCAGCACCTCGATCACGCTGCTGCGCAAGGTCCGGACAAGCACCGCCGCGAGGTTCAGGCCCAGCGTCAGCGCAGGCAGGAACAGGTGCGACAGGTGCTCCCCGAACGTCACGCCGTACCCGCCGATGGGAAACAGACCCATCCGCGCGCCGAGCAGCGTCAGCAGCTGCAGCCCCAGGTAGAAGACCGGCAGCGACAATCCCACCTGAAACACGCCGCGAATCACGACGTCCACCCAGGTGTTGCGCCGCACGGCCGCCAGCACCGCCAGCGGCACCGCCAGCAGCACCCCGATCAGGGCCGCGTACACCGTCAGGAACAGCGTGACGGGCAGGCGCTCCGTCACGAGCTGCAGGACCGGCACCTTCAGGTTGATGCTCTCCCCGAGGTTGCCGTGCAGCAGGCCCCACACGAACAGCCCGAACTGCACGACGAGCGGCCGGTCCAGCCCCAGTTCACGGTTGGCGCGCGCCACGATGTCGGGCGTGGCCCGGTCCCCGAGCAGCGTGCTGACGGGATCGCCCGGAATGAGGTGCACCAGCAGGAAGATGAGCACCATGACCGCCAGGAACAGCGGAATGATCTGAAACAGCCGACGAATCACGAACGATGAACCCATGCGCCCTCCCGGCGGGCCGCGACCCTCACGCGGACCCTCGACGTTCCCCGGAGGCGGGGCAGGGCCGTGGCCCGCTCCCGCCCGTCACCTGGGACAGTCCTGCTCTCCCGGCGGGCGAGGCGACGTTCGCCCTGCCCGCCGGGTTCCGAAACCTCCCGCCCTACTTCTCGATGGAGGTGCGTTCGAAGATGTTGTAGCCGAGCGGAATCTGGATGAAGCCCTTCACGTTCTTGGTGAGCGCCACCGGGTACGGCGTTTCGAACAGGTACACGGTCGGCGCGGCGTTCGTGTAGAGGGTCTGAATCTGCCGGTACAGGCCGGCGCGCTTCACGCGGCTCGTCTCCTGCTGGCTCTGGTCGAAGAGCTTCTCGATGGCGTCGCTGCGGAAGCCGGTGTGCGCGGCCTCGGTCGCGCCGGAGACGGCGTAGTAGCCGGTGATCTCGCTGGGGTCGGCGATGTCGTCCGTCCACGCGCCGGTCCGCATCTGGAAGTCGTTGGCGCGGTAGCGGGCGGTCTTGGTGGCCGCGTCGAGCTGCTCGATCTTCAGGCGCACGCCGACCGCGCCCCACATCTGCTGCAGGGCCGTCAGGAGCGCCTGGTCGTCGGCGCTGCCGCTGGTGGCCATGCTGGTCACGTCGATGCCGTTCCTGTACCCGGCGGCGGCCAGCAGGGCCTTGGCCTTGGCGGGGTCATAGGTGTAGCCCTTCTGGGAGGCGTCAAAGAGCGGCGTGGCGGACGACATGTAGGACTTCATGGGTTTGCCGGTCCCGAAGGTGACGAGGGCGATCAGCGCGTCGCGGTTCACGGCGTAGTTCAGTGCCTGGCGCACGCGGACGTCGGAGAGGGGGTTGGCCGTGCCGTCCTTGAGTTTGGGGCGGTTGTTCATGATGATGTCGTTCACCTTGGTGGACGGGAAGAGCATCATGTTCAGCTTGGGGCTGGCCTTGAGTTCCGCGACGCGGCTGAGCGGGATGAATTCGGCGCCCTGGATCTCGCCCGCCTGCAGTTTCAGGATACGGGTGTTGTCGTCGGGGATGATCTCGAAGCGCAGCGTGTCGAGGTAGGGGAGGGCTTTGCCGTCCTCGCCTTTCTTCCAGTAGTAGGGGTTGCGTTTCAGGACCATGTACGAGCCGCGCTTCCATTCGCTGAGCACGAAGGGGCCGGATCCGACGGGTTTCTCGGCGAAGGCTTTGGCTTTCGCGGCATCGTTCGCGCCGGGCGCGGCCGCGAAGAGTTTCTGCGGCATGATGGCGGAGTTGAAGGTGGCGAGTGCGGACGGCAGGGTGGGGTCGGGGTGCTTGAGGGTGAGCGTGACGACGTTCCCGCTGGCGGCGACGCTCTGGATGGATTCCAGCAGGCCGTTCCACGCGCCGTTGTCGGGGTTGCGGGCGCGGTCGAGGCTCCACTTGACGTCGGCGGACGTGATGGGGCTGCCGTCCGCGAAGCGGATGCCGCTGCGCAGCACGAGGCGCATGCTCTTGCCGTCGCCGGAGACGACGTAGGTGGAGGCGAGGCCGGGCCGGACGCTCTTGCCGTCGTCGGTGGGCTGCAGCAGGGTGTCGTAGAGGTTCGTGAGGATCCAGATGTCGAGGTTCGCGTCGTTCAGGACCGGGTCGAGGAACAGAGAGTCGGCGTAGCGGCCGTAGGTCAGCTGTCCTCCCCGGGTGACGGCCTGGCTCTGCCCGAGACTCAGGGCGGCCAGCAGGGTGAGCGCGGCGCGGACGGTGGACGGGCGGACAATGCTTCCTCGATTCATAGGTGAACCTCCACGAAACAGTCGCTAAATTGTTCTATAACGATAGAACACTTATGAGCGGAAGGTCAAGGGAGAGTCAGCCGGGCAGCCGGACCATGAATCGACGCCGGACCGGCCCGGTTCCTCACCGCCCTTCCCGGGCGCCGGCACGACGGCTCCGGACCTCGTCTCTAGACGACCGGTCTAATCAGATGTATGCTGGGGGCGTGACTGGCTCAGCATCCCGAACCCAGACCCGTCAGCACCTGCTGGATGTCGGCCGGACCCTCATCCTGCAGCGGGGATACGGTGGCGTGGGCCTCAAGGAACTGCTCGACGAGAGCGGCGTCCCGAAAGGCTCCTTCTACCACTACTTCGCCTCGAAGGAAGCCTTCGGCGTCACGCTGCTCGAAACGTACTTCCAGGAGTACGAGACGCGCCTGCAGGCCCTCTTCGTCCAGCCGACCGGCGCCCTCGACCGCCTGATGCGCTTCTGGCAGGCGTGGCTCGACCACGTCGACGCGAGCGGCATCGCTCACCGCTGCCTGGTCGTGAAACTCGCCGCCGAGATCGCCGACCTCTCGGACCCCATGCGCGAGGTCGTGCACGCGGGCACCACCCGCCTGATCGAACGGGTCGCGGCCGTCATCGCCGAGGGCCAGCAGGACGGCACCGTGAACGCCGCCATGCCCCCCCTGCCGCTGTCCCGCACCCTGTACGGGCAGTGGATCGGCGCGGCCGTGCTCGCCAAGGTCGACCGCAACCCCGCTGCACTGCAGGACGCGCTCACCATCACCCGCCACATGCTCACGCCCCAAGGAGGCACCCCATGAAGATCTTCTACAAGACCCGCGCCACCGCCACCGGCGGCCGTTCCGGCCGCACCGCCCTCGACGACGGCAGCCTCGCCTTCGACCTCGCCGTGCCCGGCAGCAGCAAACCCGGCGCGAACCCCGAACAGCTGTTCGCACTCGGGTACGCCGCCTGCTTCGACAACGCCATGCAGGGCGTCGCCAAGGAAATGAAACTCGGGGCCTTCGAGACGAGCACCTCCGCGCAGGTCGGCATCGGCCAGCGCGCCGAGGGCGGCTACGCGCTCGACATCGACCTGTACGTCACCCTGAACGGCCTGGACGAGGCGACCGCCCAGAAGCTCGTGGAGGCGACGCACCAGGTCTGCCCGTACTCCAACGCCACGCGCGGCAACGTCGACGTCCGCCTGCACGTCACGGTGGCCTGACATGAAGACCCTGACCTACCACGCCTTCGGTGAACCGCAGGACGTGCTGGCCGTGCACGACGCGCCCACCCCCGAGCCCGCCGAGGGCCAGGTGCGCGTCCGCACCACCCTGTCCGCCATCCACAACCACGACCTGTGGACGGTGCGCGGCACGTACGGGTACCGCCCGACCCTGCCCGCCATCGGCGGCACCGAGGCCGTCGGCGTGATCGACGCGGTCGGCGCGGGCGTCGACGCGGCCCTGATAGGCCGCCGCGTGACCACCGCCGCCGGACGCGGCACGTGGGCCGAAGCGTTCCTGGCACCCGCCAGCGCTGTCATCCCACTGCCCGGGGAGATCACGGACGAGGCCGGCGCGCAGCTGATGGCCATGCCGTTCAGCGCCCTCGCACTGCTCGAAACCCTGAACGTGCAGCCGGGCGACTGGATCATCCAGAACGCCGCGAACGGCGCGGTCGGCCGCACCCTGGCCCTGCTGGGCCACGCGCGCGGCGTGAACGTCATCAACCTCGTGCGCCGCCAGGACGGCGTGACGGACCTCGCAGCCCAGGGCATCCAGTACACCTTCGCCACCGACACCGACCACTGGAAGGACGACGTGAAGGCCCTCGTCGGGGACGCCCCCATCCGCGCGGCCGTCGACTCCATCGGCGGGACCGCGTCCGGCGACCTCGCGCAGCTGCTCGGCATGGACGGCGTGCTGGTGTCCTTCGGGTCCATGAAGGGCGAAGCGATGCAGATCTCCTCCGGCGACGTGATCTTCAAGCACCTGACCGTCAAGGGCTTCTGGGGCAGCCGCATCATCGGCGACATGGCCCCCGAGGAACGCGCCCGCCTGACGCGCGAACTGGTGACGCTCGTCGCGAGCGGCGACCTTCCCCTGCCGGTCGCGGGCACGTACGCCCTGACCGACATCCGTGACGCGGTCGGCGCGTCCCTGACGCCCGGCAAGACCGGCAAGGTCCTCCTGAAACCCTGACACCGGCAGGAAGGAGGGCGGAGTTCAGCCGTGACGTGCTGAACTCCGCCCTCCTTCCCGTCTCTGCCGCTTCAGCGCAGCTGAACGCCGGGAACGCGGCCCGCCGTGACGCTCCGCAGCGCACGGGCGGACAGCCAGACCGTGCGGACGGTCCCGGAAGTCAGGACGCGTTTCTTCTGCAGGTTCGCTTTCTGCACGCGGCGGTGCTTGCCCGTCACCTTGCGGCCGACGCCGCCTGCGGCGCGCGCCCGGCCGCGCCGCGTGACGCGGTGCACGACCATCCTGGACCGGCCCGTGAGACTGCACTTCCTGCTCATCTGTTCTCCTTTCCGGCCGCGCCGGGCTGCGGGTTGCTTCCGTCCGTCCGCGAAGGACGGAATGCGTGTCTCTCTGCGCCGCCGCGGGCCGCGTTCAACGGGTGGCGCGTGCGGGCGCGGTGCCCGGCGCGTGTCCACGTGGCGTGTCCGCCTGGGCCTGTCCCATCAGGGCGTCGATGCCGTCCGGATCGAGGTCTGTGCCGATGAAGACGATCTCGCTGAACGCGTCGCCCGGGTCGTTCCACTCGCCCGCCAGTTCCAGCGACAGGAACCGCCCCGTGTGGTTCCACAGGGTGGCCCCGGCACTTCCGGCGATGTCGATCCAGCCTTTGGAGCGGATCACGTTGCGCGGCAGGCCGGAACGCAGGGCGTCCGAGAGGCGCGCGTCGTCGAAAGGGACGTGCGAGCGGTACACGTAGCTGCTCAGACCGAACGCCTCGCTTTCCGGCACGTGCTCCTTCCCGAGTTCCTCCATCCAGGCGTCCATCTGCATCAGGCGCTCGGCGTCGAAGAGGCGCACGTCCAGCAGGTCGTGGACGGGCAGCTCGCCGCGCACGCTCTCCAGAATGCGGGCGCGGGGGTTGGTGATGGCGATCAGGCCGCGCAGCCGGGCGACGCTGGCGGGGTCGGCCACGTCGAGCTTGTTGAGGACCACAATGTCCGCGAACTCGATCTGCTCGGCCAGCAGTTCCCCGAAGCCGCGCTGCGCGTCGTCGCCGGGCACGGTGTCGCGCCGCATCCACAGCTCGAAGAACTGGGCGCTGTCCACCACGGTGATCATGGCGTCCACGTGCACGCGGCCGGTGAGGTCGGGGATGTCGTCCTCCAGTTCGAGTTCCTCGGGCGTGAGGCAGAAGGCCTGCGCGATGGGGAGCGGTTCGCCAATGCCGGTCGATTCGATCAGGATCAGGTCGAGGTCGCGTTCGCGCAGGAGGGCGTCGACCGCTTCGAGCAGGTCGCCGCGCAGCGTGCAGCAGATGCAGCCGTTGCTGAGTTCGATGGTCTTCTCGTCCGTCCGGACGACAAGCGAGGCGTCCACGTTGACTTCCCCGAACTCGTTGACGATGACGGCGATCCTGCGGCCGTCCTGGTTGGCGAGGAGGCGGTTCATGAGAGTGGTCTTGCCCGCGCCGAGGAAGCCGCACAGCACGGTGATGGGAACGGAACGGGAGGGTGGGGTGTGGGTCATGGTTGGGGTCCTCGTGGTGGGAGTGGCGGGCCGACCGCACCGATGGGGGAGGGCGGGGCGTTGCCGTGGGGGTGGCCGGGCCTGGGCACGCCCCGAACGACGTGAGGGTGAGCGGGGCGCAGGCCTGAAGAGAAGGCGTTCTCGCCGGAAGGGGTGTGACCGGGAGCCCCGGAGGTCGGCCAGAGAGGCGAAATCGGCTTTCTGGCAATGGCTGAACAGGGGTACTGGATGGGACGGAGGAGGTTCTCGCCTCCGTATTGAGAATAGTATATCATTATCATCCGCCGGGTCCAGTCCCGGAAAGGAGCCCTCATGCCCCCACGCCACGACCGCATCCCCGTGACCGTCATCGGCGGCTTCCTCGGAAGCGGGAAGACCACCCTGCTCAACCACCTCATCCGCACCGCAGACCGGACCTTCGGCGTCATCGTCAACGAGTTCGGCGACCAGGGCATCGACGGCGCCCTCATCCAGAACCTGGACGACAACGTCACCGAACTCACCGGCGGCTGCCTGTACTGCACCGCCAGACACGACCTCGTCGCGGCCCTCGTCAGGCTCGCCACGCACACACGGCCCCCCAACCACATCCTCGTCGAACTGAGCGGCCTCGCCGACCCGGCCCCCGTCCTGCAGACCCTGCTGACACCCGACGTGAGCGCCGTCTTCGAACTGGACGGCCTGATCACGGTCGTGGACGCCCGGAATCTCCACCACACCCTGCAGCACCACCCCGAGGCCGCCCTGCAGCTCGCCTACGCGAACGTGACCGTGATCAACAAGGCCGACCTGGCCGGACCGGACCTCGTCCGCCAGACGTGCCGGACCGCCCTGCAGCTCGCCCCACTGGCCCGCACCGTCACCGGCACGCACAGCCGGGTGCATGCCGGACACCTGCTGAACCTCCGCGCCTTCTGCGGACCGTGGCGGCCTCACGGGCACACGCACGCCCACACGCCCGGCCTGACCAGCTTCACGCTCCGCACGCACCGGCCCCTGAACACCCCCGTCTGGGAACGGTTCCTGCACACCTACGTCCTCTCCCGGCCCGGCGACGTGCTGCGCGTCAAGGGCTTCCTCGCCCTCCACGGCATTCCCGAACGGGTGACGTTCCAGGCGGTCCGGGACGTGTTCACGGCCGACGTCATGCCCGGCACACGGCACGACGGCACCTCGCACCTCGTGTTGATCGGGCGCGACCTGAACGCACAGGAGTACCGGGAGGCCTTCCACGCCCTGCACCGCTGGCCGACCGGCCCGACCACCCCGCACGGTCGGGCGTGACCGGCGCGCGAGCACGCCGGACCCGCAGCGCCGCGTGGTCCGCCACCCGAAATCCTCTCGTCGTGCAGTTCTGGCTCCTCGGACTGGACGCCGCCCAGGGCCACCTGCGGCAGCGGGGCTTCGTCAGGACGCCCAGCCGTCACGGCTCCAGTGTCCACACGCTGGACCGGCTCGCCCTGCACTCGCGGGGCCTGTGGCTTCACCTGCCGGACTGCACCGTTCACTACCTGCGCCCCAGACAGGCGTTCTACCGACTCCCGGCAGGTACCCGCCCGGACGAAGCCCGTCAGCCCTCCGACCCGCGTCGCACCCGGCACCTCACCCGCGCTGACGGCCTCCACCTGCTCCAGCCGTACCTGCTGGAACACGAGTGCTGGATCGCCACGCACGCCGGGGAGGGCCACCGTGCCCAGCAGCTCCGACAGCCGCTGCCGCCCCCCGTCCGCCGCCTCATTCCCGCCTGGACAGCCTGGACGGCCGACCGGCACGCGGACACGTGGCAGCCGGGACAGCCGCACGACCGCACCCGCACGCCCCCGACCTTCCGGCTCGTCACGTCCCCCCCAGCGTGAGGCAGCGGTGTCGACACCGTCAGGTGACGTGGCACACTCACGGCATGCGTTCCTCACACCCTCGCCTCGTCCGCCTGGCCGTCCTGCTGCTCGCGCTGGCCGGACCGGTCCACGCGCAGACCGGCGCCCTCCCGGACCGGCCCGCCAGCATCGGCACGTACCTGCGCGGCACCTTCGGCACGCTCGACACCGCCACGCAGGACGCCACCGTCACCCTGACGGACGGGCGCAGGGTAACGGCCCTCGTGCAGGAAGGCAGCCCCACCTACCACCGAGGCCAGCAGGTCATCGTGTGGCAGTCCGCCGGGGGGTACGTCGTGCAGGACGCCGTCCGCACCCCGGCCCTCGCGTTCCTGCTGGGACTGCTGGTCGTGCTGGCCGCCGTGCTGGGCCGCTGGAAGGGCGTCCGGGCCGTGGTCGGGGCCGCCCTGAGTCTCGCGGTGCTCGTGTGGGTGATCGTGCCGCGCCTCGCGGGCGGCGGTGACGTCCTCCCGGTCGTGCTGCTGGGCACGCTCGGCATCCTGTGCGTCACCATCTACTTCGTGCACGGCCTCGGCCGGAAGACGACGGCCGCCCTGCTCGGCACCGCCATCACCGCCACGCTCGGGTACCTGATCGCGCTCGCCGCCTCGAACGCCATGGGCTTCACCGGCACCGTCAGCGCGGGCGGGTACGTCGCCAGCACCATGTTCGACCTGAATCCCGTCAGCGTGTACCTCGTCGGGATCATCGTCGGCACGGTCGGCGCGCTCAACGACGTCACCGTCACGCAGGCGGCCGTCGTGCAGGCCCTCGCGCACGAGAACCCCGCCCACCGCGTCCGGGACCTGTACGCGCGCGCCATGCAGGTCGGCTTCGACCACATCGGGAGTCTCATCAACGTGCTGGTGCTGCTGTACGCCGCGACCGGCATCCCGCTGCTGCTGCTGCTGGACCGCGACCCGACCCCCTGGTGGGTGAAACTGAGCGGCGAGGGCTTCGCGTCCGAGGTGACCAGCATCCTGATCACGTCCATCTGCCTGCTGCTCGCCGTGCCGCTCACCACACTCATCGCCGCGCGGTTCTTCCGGGGTGGCCGCCACGCCCCGGACGGACACGCGCACGTGCACTGACCACAGATGCCGGTCGATCTGTGCCGGTCACCTTCGCCCGTTTGCGCAGCGGGGGTACATTGCGTGCATCGGCAGTTATCCGTCCCGGCCCGCCTGCGTTTCGAGGAGGTTTCCTGGAGAGCTGCCGTTCCGGCAAGTGTCACTCCGGCAGGGTCCCGCCGACCGGTTCACGGGCGTCGGCCCCATCGACCCGCTCTTCCCGGCAGGCGCGCCTGCCCGAGCCGACGGGAACGCCGTGACGTTCGAGCCGCGCGGGCACCACTGGCATGGCGCGGCCCCGGCACCGCCATGCCACACATTGCCATTCAGGACACTGTGGACGCATTGAACGTCACGTGGCAGGCACACGTCACGGACGAGGAATACGATGCTCCGCCCGTTTCATGCGATTGACGCGGACACCGGACACCGCTCAAGGAACGGCCAACCTCCCCTGAAGGCATCTTCCGCTCCGCTCTCCCCGCTTCAGGGCGGCGCGTGCCACTCTGAGGGATGCGACCCACACGCCTGATTCTGCCCGCCGCCCTGCTGGCCCTGGCACTGCGCCGCCACTTTCTGCCGAGGTACACCCTGACGGGCAGGCGCGTGCTGGTCACCGGGGGGTCACGCGGCCTGGGGCTCGCGCTCGCACGGGAACTCGGGGCGCGCGGGGCACGCCTGGTGCTGCTCGCCCGCGACAGGGAAGAACTGGACACGGCCGTCCGGGACCTGCGCGGACGGGGCGTGCAGGCCGAGGCCCTGATGGCCGACGTGACTTCCGAGGACTTCGAGGCGGTGCTGCAACAGGCGGCCGAGGTGTACGGCGGGGTGGACGTGCTCGTGAACGTGGCGGGCGTGATTCAGGCGGGCCCACTCCCGAACCTGACCATCCAGGACTACCACGAGGCGATGGACACCAACTTCTACGGGCCGCTGCGGGCCATGCAGGCCATGAGGCCACACCTGCAGCGCAGCGGGGGCCGCGTCCTGAACGTCGCGTCCGTGGGCGGCCGGGTCGGCGTGCCGCACCTCGCCGGGTACAGTGCCAGCAAGTTCGCGCTGGTGGGCCTGGGGCAGGCGTGGCGTGCGGAACTGGCGCGTGAGGGCGTGACGCTCACGACGGTCCTGCCGGGCCTGATGCAGACCGGCAGCGCCCGCAACGCGGCCATCAAGGGAAAGCACGCCGCCGAGTACCTGCTGTTCGCGACGCTGGACAACCTGCCGGGCCTGTCCCTCCGGGCAGATCAGGCAGCCCGCCGGATCGTGGACGCCCTGGAGCGCGGGGACGCGGAGGCCGTGATCGGCGGACCGGCCCGCCTGATGATCTCGGCGCAGGCGGTCGCGCCGCAGCTGTGGGCGGACCTGATGGGCCTCGGGGCGCGCCTGCTGCCGTCCGCCGGGCCGGACGACTCGCGCCGCGCGGGCCGCGAGGTGGAGAGTTCCCTCACGCGCGCGAATCCCGTCAAGCGCCGTGCGGAGGCAGAATTCAATGAGCTGCAGACCTGACCGGAACACGCGAAGAGACGGGCCGGACCACCCCGGATAGAGTGGTCCGGCCCGTGCCGTTTCATACGGTTTTGATCCGATTCCAGGGATGCCGGAAACAGCACCGACATCCCTTCTTGGGCAGAACAGCGCCCTGCAGGACGCTTGCCCGCTTCCATCTCCTCCAAACCGTACTTTTTGGTGCTCGCTTCGCTCGGCTGAACTCTACAAGTTCAGCTCAACACCGTATCACTTCAGGCCCAGGGGTCGAGGACGACCTTGATGCAGTGGTCCTGCTTGTCACGGAACGTCTGGTAGAGGCGCGGCGCGTCGTCCAGGCGTGCGCGGTGCGTGATCACGAAGCTCGGGTCGATGTCGCCCGCCTCGATGCGTTTCATCAGCGGATCCAGGTACCGGTGCGTGTGCGTCTGCCCCATCCGGAAGACGAGACCCTTCGCGAAGGCCGCGCCCATCGGCATCTTGTCGACCAGGCCGCCGTACACGCCGGGCATGCTGACGGTGCCGCCCTTCGCGCAGCTCTGGATGGCCCACCTCAGCGCCGTGATCCGGTCGAAGGTGAGGCGCGCCCGCTGCTTGACGGTGTCGGCGAGCGCGCCCGGCCCGTGCCCGTGCGCTTCGAGGCCCACCGCGTCGATCACGTGGTCCGGGCCGCGCCCGCCGGTGCGTTCCTGCAGGCCGATCAACACGTCCTCCAGTTCGTAGTTCAGGGTGTCTGCCCCGCCGCGCGCCGCCATCTCCAGGCGCTCCGGCAGGCGGTCGATCACGATGACGCGCGCCGCGCCGAGCATCATGGCGCTGCGGGCCGCGAACTGCCCGACCGGGCCCGCCCCGAAGACCGCCACCACGTCCCGTCCGGGCGTGATGCCGCAGTTCTCGGCCGCCTGATACCCGGTCGGGAAGATGTCCGTCAGGAACAGCACCTGTTCGTCCTTCACGCCGTCCGGCACCACGAACGGCCCGACGTCCGCGAACGGAACGCGCACGTACTGCGCCTGCCCGCCCGCGTACCCGCCGTACAGGTGCGAGTACCCGAACAGTCCCCCGCCGCTCACGGCGCCGTACAGGGCCTCGGCCATGCGGTGGTTGGGGTTGGAGTTGTCGCACGCGGAGAACAGGCCGCGCCTGCACGGGTCGCACAGTCCGCAGGCGATGTTGAACGGCACGACGACCCGCTGCCCGACCCGCAGCTTCTTCACGTCGCGCCCGACCTCGATCACTTCGCCCATGAACTCGTGCCCGAGCAGGTCGCCGCGCTCCATGCTGGGAATCACGCCGTCCATCAGGTGCAGGTCCGACCCGCAGATGGCTGTGCTGGTCACGCGGATCAGCGCGTCCGTCGGGAGGAGCAGTTCCGGGTCCGGCACCGTCTCCACGCCGATCCTCCCGGCGCCCTGCCACACGACGCCCTTCATACCTTGCCTGCCCGGACGCCGCGTCCGCTCGTCTGGCCTTTCGCGGTGGGAATGAAACCCAGCTCCATGATGCGTTTCAGTCTCATCAGGTCGTCCCTCGTGCGCTGTCCAGGCTCGTGGTTGAGGATGCGGGCGATGGCCGCGCCGGCCGGTCCGCCGGGCGGGGCGTACCCGTAGCGGGCGAGCACCTCGGTGCCGCGGTCGCCGGGCGCGGGCCGGAACGTGACCTCGCCGTGATGCTGGACGCCCGGGCCGGGGACGGTCCGCCACGCGATGCGCTGGCCGGGCTCGTCGGCCGTCAGTTCGGCCTCGAACGTCAGGGGACCGGCCGGGCCGCGCACCGTCCAGCGGGACCGTGTGCCGTGCAGCACCTCGATGCGCTCCAGCATCTCCATGAAGTCCGGGAGGCGCGACAGGTCACGCCAGCGGGCGTACACCTCGTGCGGGGGGCGACCCACCGTCACCGCTTCCCGCACGAGGATCTCCCCGGCGTCGTTCTGCCGGAGCTTGAGCGCGTCGTACAGCGGATTGCGGCCGGTGGCGGCCAGTGTGACGAGACCACCCCCCAGTGCCAGGAGCGCCACGCGCGCCAGTGGTCCGTGCCGCCTCCCGAAGGCCAGCGTGCCCACGCCCGCCGCCAGCGCGCCCCACACGGCCCGTTCCGGACCGCTGCTGATGGCCGGACGGTTCAGCGGATTGGGCGGCAGGGACGACCGCACCTGCGGGGCCTCGACGCCGCCCGCCCGGACACGGTTCCCGCCGGTCACGATGGACCTCCGGGATGTCCAGCGGACCTGCTGCAGCCCCGCATGGACAGGTGAACGAGGATTCGCGTCTGGACCGGCGCAGCGGGCAGGGCGGCGGCTGAAGTGCTGTGTTCACGCATGAGCCCGTTCTACCGGCAGGAAAAGGCGACAAAGACCGGTCCACCCACCTTTTGAACGCTTCCCCAAGCGGGACGGCCCGCAGGATGAACGTGAAGTGCCACAATTCCCACACTCATCGCGGGAACAGGCAACGGCTGACCGGTCCGAACGGCATACCGCTCGTGCAGGAGTCCTCTACCCGAACAGGAAGGAGGAAGGACGCCGCACCACAGTCAGAGGGGCCGGCCCGGTCCGCACAGTGCGCCCCAGCCCTGACCGGTGGGCATGAATGGAGGTCGTCCGGCGATGAGGATCCACTGCCTTACGCCCGCGCCGCGAGCGCCACCCCCGCCACACACACCGCCAGTCCCCCCAGCGACAGCGGCGTCAGCCGCTCCCCGAACAGCAGGAACGACTCCAGCACCGCCAGCGGCGGCACGAGATAGAAGAGGCTCCCCACCCGCGCGGCAGGCAGGTCCCGCAGCAGGCGCATCAGCAGCAGGATCGCCCCGACCGACAGCACCAGCACCAGCCATGCCAGCGACACCACGAACTCCGCGTTCCAGTGAATCACGCCGCCCCCACGCGCCAGCGTCACCAGACCGAGCGCAGCCGCACTCGCCACGTACTGCGCCGCCGTCCCGCCCAGCAGCGGCATGTCCGCCCCCGCCCGCCGCTGGTACAGCGTCCCGGCCGTCGTGCACAGCAGCGCGAAGCCCGCCGCGAGCAGCGCCGGGACACCCATCACCGCCCCGCCCGGCGCGCGGCCCGACACGACCAGCAGCACCCCCACGAAACCCAGCGCGAGCCCGCCCCACTGCCGGGCACTGACACGCTCCCCCAGCACCGGCCACGACAGCAGCCCCGTCAGGATCGGCTGCAGGCCCACCAGCACACTCGTGATCCCGGCCGGAAGGCCCAGCCAGATCGCCGTGGTGACGCCTCCCAGATACCCGGCATGCAGCAGCAGACCCGTCACGCCCGCCCGGCCCGCCTGTGCCCGCGACGGCCACGACGCGCGCAGCACAAGGGTCAGCAGCACCATCAGCACCGCCGCGAGCGCGAACCGTACCGTCAGGTACGCGAACGGATCGGCGTTCCGCGCCGCGCCTTTCGTCCCGATGAACCCGGTGCTCCAGAGCAGGACGAACAGCAGCGGCGCGGACGACAGCAGCAGGGAACGCAGACGGGACATACGGCAAGGCTAGAGCATGCACCCGGGCCGGGTAGGCCAGCCGCCCGGCCTGGCGCGGTGGGCGGCGTTCACCCGCCCAGCAGGGCAGCGACCGCCTGCACCGTCCGCCAGTTGCGGACCGTGGCCGATACGCCCAGCACCCGCTCCAGCACCGCGTGCGACAGTTTCAGGTTCCGGACCCCCACCGGCACCGTCTGGTACACGGTGCGGCCCACCACCTCCCAGCGTTCCGGACGCACGTCCCGCCCGCGCAGGACGGCCACCGCGTCCGCGTGCGGCACCGCGCCCAGGAACGCGACCGTCACGGCTTCCGTGGACAGGTGCTCGGGGCAGCCTGTCGCCACCTCCCGCCACTCTTCGGCCGTGCGCAGCGTCACCGGCACCGGAAACCCGTACCGTTCCGCCAGCGCGCCCTCCAGCCGCCCGCGCAGGTCCGGGGCCTCACCCGCACCGAATACGGCGTTCCCGCTCTGAAGGTACGTGCGGACGTCACGTGCCCCCAGGTCGCCCAGCAGGGCGCGCAGGTCCGCCATCGGGACCTGACGCTTCGCTCCGAGATTGATGGCGTGCAGCAGCGCGACCGTGGTCATGCCCGTCATGCTACAGGGCGCGCCGCGCGCCGTCCCGCACCTGCCTTACCTCGTGCGGCGCACGTCCAGCGGCGTGAGGCCCGTCCAGAGCTTGAGGGCGCGGCGGAAGCTGCGCGCGTCGCTGAATCCCAGCCGCTGCGCGATCTCCTCGACGCTCAGGTCGGAGTGCCTCAGCCATTCGTCCGCCTGCTCGCGGATCATGTCGGCCCGCACCTCCCGGAAGCTCGTGCCGAGCAGTTCCAGGTGGTGCCGGACGGTGCGGGGGTGCAGGTTCAGGGCGCGGGCGACGTCGCTCAGGCGGCGGGCGTCCGGCGACAGCACGCGCAGCTGATCGCGGACGCGGACGTCGGTGGGGGCGTGCGTGCCGTGCCCGTGGGTGTTCGCGAGGCGGTCGCACCACTGCAGGGCGTCCTGATGCGTGACGGGATCGTGCCGCAGCAGCGGGAGGCGCAGCGCCTGCTCCGGAAAGGCGAGCAGGTACGCGCCGCTCCCGAACTCCACGTTCCGGAAGGTCCGCTGGTGGTGCAGGCGCGCGGTGAGCGGCAGGTCGGCGCGCGCGATCTCGACGCGGGCCGCGCGGAGATCCTGGCCGGTCTCGCTGCGGATGATGGCGAGGAGGCTGGAGAGGAGTTCCTCGGCGAGGAAGCCCTCGACGTGCGGGTGCAGGTGCAGGCCGCCGTGAAGGTGCAGCTGCACCTCGCCTGCCGTGTACCGGGCGTCCAGCAGGAGCGGCGTGCCGATGAGCCGCTGGTACTTCAGGCCCACCTGCAGGGCCTCGCCCAACGTCGGGGAGGTCATCATGGCGATCCCGGCCGGGCCGAAGGACGTGAGGGTCTGTCGCCCGCCGATCTCGATGCCGAGGGCCGGGACGTGCGCCTGCCGCCGCAGGACGGTGTCCACGATGGCGTTCACCTGGCGCGTGGTGAGGGTCGGCGGGGGCCGCAGGTGCAGGACGTCGTCGCGCCATGCGGTCAGGTACAGCGCGGGATCGCCGTCCTGGCCTTCCCCGACGAGGTCGAGGAGGGTTCGCCACAGGACCGGCGCGAACTGCAGGGACCCCTGGACCTGCGGAGCGTCACGCCTTCGATGTCGGTCGCCCATTTTGTCCCCCTGCTGTCCACTATAGCCCTGTGCGGCGTCCGGGCACCGTGGTCCCATGAGGGTCATCAGGACCACGCGGGCCACCAGCGACCGCTGCCCCGCGACAAGGAGCGAACATGACGGACAGAACGTATTGCATCATCGGGGCGGGGCCGTGTGGACTGTCGCTGGCACGCGCGTTCCGTCAGGCCGGCGTCCGCTACGAGCAGTTCGAGAGGCACAGCGACGTCGGCGGCATCTGGGACACGCAGAACCCCGGCACGCCCATGTACCACAGCGCGCACTTCGTATCGTCCAAGACGCAGTCGGGCTTTCTGGGCTTCCCCATGCCGGACGACTACCCGGACTACCCCTCCAACCGGCAGATCCTGGAGTACCTGCGGTCCTTCGCACGCACGTTCGGCCTGTACGAAGGCGTCCGGTTCGGGGTGTCGGTGCGGGACGTCCAGCCGGACGGACGCGAGTGGCGGGTGACCTTCAGTGACGGTCAGGAACGCACGTACGCCGGCGTGATCTGCGCGACCGGCACCAACTGGGAACCGCAGGTGCCCACGTACCCCGGCACCTTCACCGGCGAGGCCCGGCACAGCGTCACGTACAGCCACCCGGACGAGTTCCGCGGCAAGCGCGTGCTGATCGTCGGGGCGGGCAATTCCGGCTGCGACATCGCCTGCGACGCCGCCCGAAACGCCTCGGCGGCCTTCGTGAGCGTCCGGCGCGGCTACCACTTCATCCCCAAACGCGTGTTCGGCCAGCCGTCCGACGCGTTCGCCGCCAAGGGACCTCACCTGCCCAGGACCGTGGAACGCACCGTCATGCAGGGCCTGCTGAAACTGGTGGTCGGCGACCTCACCCGCTACGGCCTCCCGAAACCCGACCACCGCCTGTTCGAATCGCACCCCATCGTGAACGACCAGCTGATCCACCACCTGTCGCACGGCGACGCCCGCATCAAGCCGGACATCGCCCGCTTCGAGGGTGACGAGGTGGTCTTCAGGGACGGCTCCAGGGAAACCATCGACCTGATCCTGTACGCGACCGGGTACACCATGAACATCCCGTACGCCCGGCCGTACTTCGAGTGGCGCTCCGAACGCCCCGACCTGTACCTCACGGTCTTCAACCGGCAGCACCGCAACCTCTTCGGACTGGGGTACCTGGAGACGGACGCGGCCCTGTACGGCATGGCCGACTGGATGTCGCACATGCTGACCCGCTACCTGCAGGACCAGGCGCAGCACCCGGGCGAGACGCGGCCCTTCGACACCCTGATCCGGCACGACCGCACCGACCTGTCCGGCGGACCGCACGTCAACTCGCCCCGGCATGCCATGTACATCGAGCACCGCGCATACATGCAGCACCTGCGGACCCTGTGCCGCCGCCTCGGCTGGTCCGAACCGGACACGGCGGCCCTCTCCACACCGGTCCGGCCCGCCGCGGCCCCCGCCGCCACGGCACGCGGCGACCTCGGGGTGACCGCGTGAGCGCCGCACGCGACCCGCACGGCTGCGTGGCCGTCATCACGGGCGCGGCGGGCGCCATCGGCACGGAAATCGCCTTCCTGCTCGAACGGGCCGGCGCGCACCTCACCCTGGTGGACCTGGACCTGCCGCGCCTGGAGCTCCTGCAGGCGCAGCTGAGACGGCCCGCGCAGCTCATCGCGGCAGACCTGACGAACGCCGACGACATCCGGCGCGTGCGCCAGGACGTGATCGCGCACCACGGCACCTGTCACCTGCTCGTCAACAACGCCGGGATCGTGAAGGTCGAAGCGTTCGAGGAGACGACCGCCGACTCGGTCGAGCAGGAACTCCGCATCAACCTGCTCGCGCCCGCCCTCCTCAGCCGGGAATTCTTCCCGTGGCTGTGCCTGGGCAGCTGGCAGGGCGACCGCTGGCAGAAAGGCCAGATCGTCAACATCGTGTCGATGGCCGGCATCATGCCCATCGCGGAAAGCGCGGTGTACACCGCGTCGAAGTACGGTCTGCGCGGCCTGATGCTGGCCCTGCACCAGCGCTTCGAGCCGCGCGGCGTGCACGTGAGCAGCATCCTGCCCGGCGCTGTCGACACCGGAATGCTGCGGCACGAGGCGACGCACGGCGGGTCGCCCCTGAACTTCCTGAGCGAACCGCAGACGCCAGGGCAGATCGCGCAGGCCGTCATGAAGACCGTCCGGCACCCCAGGGTCGAGCGGTACGTGCCGATGAGCGACGGCGTGTCCAGCCTGCTCGTCATGCTGTTCCCCGGCCTGCTCGCCAGACTCGTGCCGTTCATGAGCGGCATCGGGGAACGCGGACGGAAACGCTACCTGCATCAGCGCGGGCTGCAGGCCGTCCAGCAGGCGCAGGCACGCCCGGCGGCCCGCGCCGCACCCGAACGGCCCGCCACGGCCCGCACCGCCTGAACCTCAGCCGCACCGATACCAGGGACACCGGACCACCATCAAGAAGGAGGACGCGCAGCACGCATGCCCCACTCACCCTGCCCCCCCGAACCGCCGTCCCCGTCCGCACCGGGGGCACCGTGAACCGCTGGGCCATCCTGGGCGGGTACGCCCTCCTGAGCGCCTGCACGCAGACGCTGTGGCTCACGTACGCTCCGCTGACGGTGGAGTCGGCCGCCGCGCTGCACACCAGCGTCGCGCACGTCGGCTGGCTGTCCGCCGTGTTCCAGCTGCTGTTCATCCTGCTGTCCGTCCCGGCCGGACGTGCCCTCGACCGGCGGTTCGGGCTGGCGCTCGGCGGCGGGGCCGCCCTGACCGCCACCGGCGCCCTGCTGCGGGTGGCCGGGCCGGACGGGTTCGGATGGCAGCTGGCCGGGCAGTGCCTGATCGCCGTGGCTCAGCCGTTCATCCTGAACGCCGTCACCGAGATCGCCGACCGGTACTTCCCGCCGCACGAACGCACCCTGGTCGTCTCGGTCGGGACGGCCAGCCTGTTCCTCGGCATCCTGATCTCGATGATGACAGGACCGCTCGTGTACGCGCACGGCGGCCTGTCTGCCGTGCTGGACTCACAGCTGGCGGTCACGGCCCTCGCGGCCGCCTGGGTGACCGTGGCCGTCCGTTCGCCCGCCCGGCATGCCGCCCGTGCTCCGG
Source organism: Deinococcus aquiradiocola (assembly GCF_014646915.1). Classification (NCBI taxonomy): domain Bacteria; kingdom Thermotogati; phylum Deinococcota; class Deinococci; order Deinococcales; family Deinococcaceae; genus Deinococcus; species Deinococcus aquiradiocola. The sequence goes on from NZ_BMOE01000002.1 coordinate 49,203, forward strand.
TGGCCCGCCCGGACGCAGCGCTGTACCGCGACCCGATCCTGTGGCGGCTGGGCGTCCTGCTGTTCCTCGGGTACGGCGCGTTCATCTCGCTGAGCACCTGGCTGGAAGCCATCCTGAACGGCTACGGGATCGGCAGCGTGCAGAGCGGCACCCTGACCGGCCTGATGATCCTCGCGGGCATGATCGGCTCGGCCGTCCTGCCGCCCCTGGTGGTCGCGCGGCACCTCGACCGGCGCATGATCCTCGCGTCCCTCGCGCTGGGCGTGACGGCCCTCGCGGCCGTCGCGTGGCACCACTCGCTTCCCTGGGTGGGCGCGTGGCTCGCCCTGTGCGGCCTCTTCACGATGTCCACCCTGCCCGTCATCCTGCACCTCGCCGAGCAGCACGTGGGCGAAGGCGTGCAGGGCGCCGCGGTGGGCTTCCTGCTGCTGCTCTCCAACGCGGGCGGACTGGTGCTGGTGCTGGTCGTGCAGCCGCTCGTGGGCGTCACGCCGTGGCCCCTGCCGGTCCTGACCCTCGCGCTCGCACTCGCCTGGCCCGTCGCGTACCGACTGCCGGGCCGGGCGAGAGTCATCCCGACTTGAGCCGAACTCCTGGAGTTCAGCCGAGCGGAAGGAGCGCCAACGCGTGCGGTCTGGAGGAGTGGAAGCGGGCAAACGTTTTCTTCTTCGGAGATGTACCAGTCCCGTGCGGAGCTGTACCAGTCGTGGGCGCTGATCTGCCCGGGAAGGGATGCCGGTGCACTTTCAGTCATCCCAGTTGGATCAACACCGGATGACCGCGCGCGCACGTGCCTGACTGCCCACCCCGAGACGGCACGCTGCGCTTTCCTGGGTTTCGGTGAGGACAGCGCGGCGCGGAGGGACCGGTCGGTGGGCCGGTTCCCGTTCCTGGTCGTTCGTGCCCTGTCCCGCAGACCCGCTACCGGTGCTCTCCGAGCAGGACCCGTGCGGCCGGGTGTTCGTTCAGCCGGGTCTGCAGGGCGTGGGCCAGCGCGTCGCGGAGCGGCACCCCGAACAGCGCTCCCCGGAGGGTCATCGTTCCGGCCGCACTCTGGAAGGCGCGCCGGAACGCCTGGACGTGCTCGGCGGAATGGGCTTCCACCACTTCGAGAACCGCACGGTACACCTGCGGCTGGACCCGCAGCTCGTCGTAGGTGCTGTCCAGCGTGACGGGCGTCGGCGCGGCCGCCGGAGCCTGCGGCCGCCGCCAGGTGTGCGTGCCTGCTCCCACCTCGAACACCTCCCCGGTGGTCGGCAGCGTGACGCGGGCCGAGGTGTTGGGCGGCACGACGACCTCCAGCACGAGTTCGCCATGCTCGATGAACCATCCCGACACCGCTTCCCCGTACGGCGTGATGTGGCGGGCGCGGGCGCGGGTGAAGGTCCCGCCCGGCAGGGGGCGGATCTCCAGGCGACGGTAGCCGGGTTCGGCGGGGGCCAGGCCCGCGACGCTGCGGTGCAGCCAGTCGGCCACCGCGCCCAGGGCATAGTGGTTGAACGACGTCATCTCACCGGGGTTGAGGCTGCCGTCGGGCAGCATGCTGTCCCAGCGTTCCCAGACGGTGGTGGCACCCATGGTGACGGGGTAGAGCCAGCTGGGGCATTCCTCCTGCGTCAGCAGCAGGTACGCTTCCTGCACGGCTCCCACCGCGCACAGCGCGTCGCAGATCAGCGGCGTGCCGACGAAGCCGGTGCTGATGTGATCGCCGTTCTCCCGGAGGAGCACCTTCAGGCGCTCGCCCGCCTTGTGCCGTTGGCCGTCGGTGCCCAGCAGCCCGAACGTCAGGCCGAGGGCGTAGGCGGTGGCCGAATCGCTGATGATCTGACCGCTGGGCGTCACGTACTCGCCATTGAAGGCGGCCCGGACGTCGCGTGCCAGGTTCAGGTACGTCTCGCGCGCTTCGGGTCGCCCGAGCACGTCTGCGGCGCGTCCCAGCAGTTCGGCGGACCGGGCGAAGTACGCGGTCGCGACCACGCCCGGCTGGGTGCGTCCGGCGGCCGCGTTGTCGGGCGGGGCCGCCGGGTCGAGCCAGTCACCGAACTGGAAGTCCTGCGTCCAGAGCAGCGATTTTCCGGCACGACCGGCGACGTAGTCCACCCAGCGCTGCATGCTGGAGAACTGCGCGGCCAGGATGTCGCGGTCGCCGTACCGCTCGTACAGCGCCCAGGGCACGAAGGTGGCCGCGTCACCCCACACGGCCGCCACGATGGGCGTTTCGAGGACCTGCGGCACCACGCAGGGCACGCCCCCGTCGGGGAGCTGATCGGCTGCCAGGTCGGCCAGCCACGAGCGGAGGAACCCGGCCGTGTCGTACAGGAAGGTGGCGGTGGGGGCGAACACGCCGATGTCGCCCGTCCAGCCGAGCCGTTCGTCGCGCTGCGGGCAGTCGGTGGGCAGGTCGAGGAAGTTGCCGCGCATGCCCCAGACGATGTTCTCGTGCAGCCGGTCGACGAGAGGTTCGGAGCTTTCGAACCAGCCGCGGCGTTCCAGGTCGGAATGCACCACCACCGCTTCGAGGGACGCCGGGTCGAAGGGTCCGGGCCAGCCGTCCACCTGCACGTACCGGAAGCCGTGGAAGGTGAAGCGTGGTTCCCAGACGTTCTCGCCGTCTTTCAGGGTGTACCGGTCGGTGCATTCGGCGAACCGCAGGGGTCTGGTGCCGAGTTCGCCGTGTTCCAGCACCTCGGCGTGCCGCAGCGTCACGGTCTGTCCGGCCTCGCCGTTGACGCGCAGCCGCACCCAGCCGACCAGGTTCTGCCCGAAGTCCACCAGCGTCCTGCCGGAAGGCGAGGTGTGAACGGACACCGGAGCGAGCGTCTGGATGCGGCGCACGGGTGGTCCGTCGGGGGCGACCAGGGTGCCGAGGTCGTGGTGCACGGCCCGGACGCCGGTCCAGTGTCGGTCCTCGAATCGCGGGGTGTCCCAGCCGGGCTGCTCCAGCCGCGCATCGCAGGTCTCGCCGTCGTAGAGGTCGCTGGCCCGCACGGCACCGGTACTGGCCCGCCAGCGTTCGTCGGTCACGACGCGTTCCAGCGTGCCGTCGTCGTAGCGCAGTTCGAGCTGGGCCAGCAGTGCCAGCCGCTCGCCGTACAGGTTGCGTCGTCCGCCTCCGAAGCCCAGGCGGCCCCGGTACCAGCCGTCGCCGAGCATGGCCCCGAGGGCGTTCTCTCCGGTTGTCAGCTGCGCCGTCACGTCGAAGGTCTGGTAGCGCAGGCGGTGACGGTAACTCGTCCAGCCGGGGGCGAGCCAGTGATCGCCCACCCGTGAGCCGTTCAGGCGCGCCTCGTACACCCCGAGGGCCGTGACGTACAGGCGCGCGGAGCGCAGTCCGGGCCGCACGGTGAAGGTCGTGCGCAGCAGCGGGGCAGGCTGGGGACGGGTCAGGTCCTCGTCCCAGTCGGGGGTGACGAATCGGGCCTGCCAGTCGGCGGGCGTCTGCAGGCCCGCCTCGACGCTGAGCGGCTCACTCCACGCGGACGCCGAACCGTCCCGTCCCCACACGCGGACCCGCAGTCGGCGCTGCTCCCGGGACGTGAGCGGTGTGAACGGCCACGCCACCAGCACCGACCCGGCGCTCTGGACGCGCGGCGTTTCTTCGAGCACCTGACCGTCCACACCCAGGCTCTGCAGCTGAAAGGCCGCCTGCATCCAGTTCGGGGCGTCGGTCTCGGTCCGCCACGACAGGCGCGGAGACGGTTCGCCGATGCCGAGCGCGTCCTGATGATGCTCGGCGTGCAGGTGCACGGCCCGGGGCGGGGGAGTGGGGAGGAACGTCATACAGGGCTGACCTCGGGGGCGGGCGAAAGGCGGAAGGAGACGGAAAGCGGAAGGTCGACGGAGGACGCGCCGACCAGCAGACGGGCCACGCCGTCCGCCTGCGCCCAGCCGTCCGAGTCTGAATTCCAGCGTGAGAAGGGCCGGTCCGGCGAGTGGTGGTCGAGGTGGACGGCCACTCGCCGCTGCTCGCCCGCGTCCAGGGTGACGCGCGCCCAGCCGACCAGTCTGCGGGGCTCCGCGTGCTGCGGTTGCCCGGCGACCGGAGGCAGGTGCAGGTACACCTGGGCCGTTTCCGTTCCCGGACGGCTCCCGGTGTTGCTGACCGTGAACTCGGCGCTCAGGCGGCCGGCCGCGTCAGCGACGAGCCTGAGGTCGGCGTACCCGAAGGTCGTGTAGGACAGACCGGAACCGAACGCGTACCTGGGCGTCAGGCCGAGGGCCTCGTAGCCCCGGTACCCGACATTCAGGCCTTCGCTGTACTGCACCGTGCCGTCCACGCCGGGGTACTCGGCGGGACGGGTCAGCGGTGAACGGTCGAGGCTGTGCGGGAAGCTGAGCGGCAGGCGGCCCACCGGGTGCGTGTCGCCCAGCAGCAGCCGGGCCAGGGCCGCGCCCTGCCGCTGGCCCGGGTACCAGGCGGCCAGGATGGCCGCAGCACCTTCCTCCCAGGCGGACACGTCCACCGCGCCGCCGCTCATCATCACGACCACCGTGCGGGGATTGGCCGCGGTGACGGCCGCGATCAGGTCTTCCTGATTGCCGGGCAGGGTGAGGGCGGGCCGGTCCATCGCCTCGCTCTCGAAGGTCCGGACGACCACGACCGCCACGTCGCACGAGCGCGCCAGGTCAGCCGCTTCCCGAAGCCGGGACGGGACGGTTCCCGCCGGGGGTCGCCAGCCCAGTCGTACCTGAGCGCCGAACAGGAAGTTCTGCTCGGGCAGGTCGGCGGCGTACTCGACCCTGACGGGGACGGTCTCGCCTTCGTTCAGGGTGAGCTGCGCCGTGAAGGTCGGCGTGCCGGTGCCCATCCAGCGCAGGCCGTCGGCGCGCGTCTCGCTGACCAGGCCGCGTGAGGGCCGTGCACCGGGCGCGTCCAGCAGCAGCGTGTCGCCCAGCCACACCCGGCCTGATCCGGCGCAGGTGAGGCTGAAGGTGTACTCGCCGCTCGAAGGTGCGGTGAGCGTGCCCTCCCAGCGGACCGACATGGCCACCGGCAGGCCCTCCGGAGTGGGCAGGTGGCGGGCCGAGGCCGCGCTGAAGCCGGGCAGGTCGAAGAAACCGCGGTTCAGTTCCGCGCCGGGTTCCGTGCGGGTCAGCAGCGGCTCGCCGCTGAAGCTGGCGTTCGGCCAGTACGTCGCCTGCAGGCCCGGCTGCCCGCTCCCCGAATCCAGCACCGAAGAGGGCAGAGGCGGCAGGCCTGGCAGCAGCGCGCCCGGTCCGATGGGGTCGGTGCCGGGCGCGAACCGCACGTCCACGCCCGTCCCCAGCCGCTCTCTCAGGCCGTCCAGCACGCTGACGCTTTCCACGGGCCGCACGAGGGCGCTTCCGCCTCCCGCGGCACACACGCTGTCGGCGTCCGGGCCGATCACCGCGACCCGCTTCAGCGTCCCGGCGTCCAGCGGCAGCAGGTGGGCGTTCTTCAGCAGCACCGCGCTCTGTTCGGCGATGGTCTGCGCCACCTGCGCGTGGGCCGCGAAGTCCGGCGGCGATTCCTGCCCGGCACGTGCGGTCATCAGGCCCAGCGAGGGCCGCAGGATCCGCCGCACCATTTCCGTGAGGACCGCGTGGTCGAGCCTGCCCTCGTTCAGGGCCGCCGTGAGGCGCTCTCCCCACTGCGGCGCGAAGGTCAGTTCCCAGTCGAGGCCCGCCAGTGCCGACGGGAGCGTGCTCTGGTTGGCGCCGAAATCGCTCATCACCCAGCCGCGAAACCCCAGCTGGCCGCGCAGCACGTCCGTCAGCAGGGCGCGGTTGTCGCACACGAACTCGCCGTCCACCCGGTTGTACGACGCCATCACCGAGGCCGCCCCGCCCTCCCGAATGGCGGCCTCGAAGGGCGGCAGGTACAGTTCGTGCAGCGCCCGGGGGTCCGCCAGCACGTTGACGGTGTGACGGGCGTCCTCCTGGTTGTTCAGCAGGTAATGCTTCAGGCACGCCTGCACGCCGCGCCGCTGGATCGCCTGCACTTCCGGCACGACCATGCGGCTCTGCAGCAGCGGGTCCTCCCCGAACGACTCGAAGGTCCGCCCGGCCAGCGGCGCGCGGGCCAGGTCGATGGCCGGGCCGAGCAGCACGTTGTGGCCGGTGGCGGCCGCCTCGGCGCCCAGCACGTCACCGTACTGCCGGGCCAGGTCCGGGCTCCAGGTCGCGGCCAGCGCGATCGGGGCGGGCAGGGCCGTGCCGCGTCCCTCGTTGGAGGTGCCCGCCCCGCGCCGGATGCCGGCCGGGCCGTCCGCCAGGTGAAACAGCGGCACGCCGCTGGCCGTGACCTGCCCAGCATCCGGCGCGCCCAGGATGACCTGCCCGCTGACCAGCCGCACCATGTCGTCGGGGGACAGTTTCGCCAGGACGGCCTCCACCTGCTGTTCGAGGGCCGGATCGCCGGTCCAGTCGCTGGCGGTCATCCCTTCACCGCTCCGGCAGTCAGGCCCTTCATGATCTTCTGATTGAGCAGCAGGTACACGATCACGGTCGGCGCGACCGCCAGCGTCACCGACGCGAACGTCGGTCCCCACTCGCGCTGCCCGTACTGCCCGGCGAAGTTCAGCAGGCCCGCCTGAATGGTCCGCAGGTCGGGATTGTTGATGAAGGTCAGCGAGACGAGCAGGTCGTTCCACATGAAGAAGAACTGCACCAGCGCCACCGTCACCACGCTGTTCATCACCATCGGCAGCACGACCTTCCAGAACACCTGGTAGATGGTCGCGCCGTCCACGACGGCCGCCTCGATGATCTCCCGGGCGAAGTTCCTGAAGTAGCCGGTCAGGAAGAAGATGGTGGTGGGCAGTCCGAACGCCGTGTACGTCAGGATCAGTGCCCAGCGGGTGTCGAGCAGGTGGGCCCTGAAGTACATGGTGAAGAGCGGCAGCAGCACCATCTGGATGGGGATCATGATGCCGAGCAGGAACAGCAGCGACACGCTCGTCTTGAGACGCCAGCGCATGATTTCCAGCCCGAAGGCGGCGCCCACGCCCATCAGGATCACCAGGGCGAGCGAGGGAATCACCGACAGCAGGCTGTTCACGAAGTACAGGTTCATCTTGCCGACCGTCCAGGCCCGCACGAAGTTATCGAAGCTGAAGGTTCTGGGCAGCGCCCAGATCACGCCGCCGGAGAACTCGTCGGCGGTCTTGAAGGACGACAGCAGCATCCAGACGAGCGGGTACACCGTCACGACCAGCACCAGCGCGACGATCACGAAGAGCGGAACCGACTGCAGGCGTTCGGCGAGCGGGTGCGGCCTGCCGGAACGTTCGGCCAGCGGCGCGGGGGCGATTCTGGTCATGTCAGTTCTCCCTGGAGCGGCGGATGATGATGAGCGAGACGATCATGCACAGCAGCGTCAGGGCCACCGCGATGGTGCTGCCGTACCCGTACTGGCTGTACGAGAAGGACGTCTTGTACATGTACAGCGTCAGCGGGGTGGTGGAGGTGCCGGGGCCGCCGCCGGTCAGGGCCAGCACCGAGTCGAAGACCTTCAGCGTGCCGTTCAGGCTGAAGATCAGCGAGGTGACGATCACGGGAGTCAGCAGCGGCAGGATGATGAACTGCGTGAGCTTCCAGCCGTGCGCTCCGTCGAGGCGGGCGGCCTCCAGGGTGTCCTCGGGAATGTCCATCAGGCCGGTGTACAGCAGCACCGCGTACAGCCCCATCGCCTTCCAGACGTCCATGACGACGATGACCCAGAAGGCGCTGCCGCCCTGCCCCAGCCACGGCTGAACGAGGTCGTCGAGGTGAACGGCATGCAGGAAGCTGTTCAGGAAACCGTACTGCGGGGCGATGGCGAACAGCTTCACGAACAGCTGCGCCACCGCCACGGTCGGCAGCACCACCGGCAGGAACACCAGGGTACGGACGAGCACCGAACTGCGCTTCAGGTAGAAGCTGTACAGCAGCGCCAGCATCAGCCCGAAGAACACCTGCCCCGCCGACACCAGCACGGCGTACTTGACGCTGAACCACAGGGCCGACCAGAACGCCGGGTCCTGCGCCAGCCGCACGTAGTTGCTCAGGCCCACGAAATGAAAGCCCGCGATGACCGAGCCTTCCGTCAGGGTGTAGCCCAGGGACCAGACGATCGGAACGACCAGAATGACGACGAACAGCAGCAGGGCCGGGCCGACGAAGACAGTGATGGCCCGCCAGTCGCGGAGCGTCCGTTCCATGGTGCCTCCTTTCACGCGGCGGTGAAGCGGAATGGGCCGGACGCCGCGCGCCGTCCGGCCCACTGGGAGGAGGGCTTACTTCAGGGCGTCCTGGAGTTTGCTCATGTAGTCCTGGGGCGTGATGTCGCCGGTCACCAGCAGCTGCGCGTTGTCGGTGGCGACGGAGGTGGCCTTGGGGCTGAAGTTGGCCTCGAACCACAGGTAGCCGTTCTTGACGGCTTTGAGTTTCGTCTGGGTCAGTGAGGTGAGGACCGGCAGGTTCCTGGGCGTCTGCGTCACGGTGAACCCGGTGATCATGCCCGACTCGGCGAGCGCCTTGTTGCCGTAGCGGGTGAACACGTACTTGATCCAGTTGCCCAGGTCGGCGTCGTTGAACTTCTGGTTCACGGCCGTGGAGATGCCGGTGTTCAGCGACCAGTCGTTGGTGCTGCCCTTGCCGCCGGTCACGGCGGGGAAGTTGAACAGACCGATGTTCTGCGTGCCGATCTTGTTGCGGGCGGCGTCGTTGAAGTCGCTCAGCACCCAGCTGCCCATGTAGATCATGGCGGCCTTGCCCTGCAGGAACTGGTCGACCGCCGTGGCGTAGTCGACGGTGTTGACGCCCTTGCCGAAGTAGTTCTTCTTTCCGAGGTCCTGCACGGCCCGGGCCGCCTCGACGAAGCCGGGATCGGTGAGCTTCAGCGTTCCGGCTTTGACCCTGTCCATCACGTCGTAGCCGTACTTGCGGGCCGCGTAGCCGCCGATCAGCCGGGTGAGCGGCCACTTCTGATCACCGGACGCCGCGAACGGCTGGAGGCCCTTGGCGTTCAGGGTGGCGGCGTCCTTGACCAGTTCGGCCCAGGTGCGCGGTTCCTTCAGGCCGTTCGCCGCGAAGATGGCCTTGTTGTACCAGAATCCCTCGATGTTCAGTTCGAGGGGCAGGGTCACGAGCCTGCCGTCGTTCTGGCGTTTGATGAGGGCGACAGCGGCGGGGTTCAGGGTGTTGTAGATGCCGAGCTTCTTGAAGGTGGCTTCCAGGTCGGCGGCCTGCCCGGTCTTGTACAGCTGGCCGAGCAGGGCGGGCTGATCGATGTTGTACACGGTGGGCAGGCTGCTGCTGGCGGCGAGCAGCTGGAGTTTCTGTGCCAGGTCGGTCTGCGGGGCGTTCTGGTAGGTGTAGGGGCTGGCGGGGTTGGTCTTCTGGTACTCGCGGGCCAGTTCGCCGATGATCTTGGTCGCGCCCTGATCTTCGTTCTGGACGGACAGGAACGTGACGGGGGCCGCGAGGGTGGTGCCGAGGACGAGCAGGGCGGACAGGGCAGCGGTGCGGGTGGTCATGGTGAACTCCTGGGTGAAAAACAGACAGGCGAAGCCATCCGTGCTGGAACCTCCAGACGGTGACGGGACGGGGTACGGGTTCAGGCGCGGTTCATGGCGTCGGCCTTGATCACCCCCCCGGTGTCGAAGGCATGCTGGATCGCCAGACTGGCCGCTCCCTGCGCCCAGGGCGTGAAGTCCTCACGGTCCCACGGCACGGTCTCGAAGGGCAGGTCGGCGGCCAGGCCGTCGAAGGCGAGCGCGGTCAGGGTGTCCTGCATGGGCTGGAAGTAGGCGTGCCCGAGGGCGGCGCCCTCACCGCCCACCACGATGAGTTCAGGATTGAGGGCATTGACGAGGTACGACAGGTGCAGTCCGAGCAGTTCGCCTGCTGCCCTGAAGACGCTCCGGGCGTCGGGGTCGCCGCTGCTGGCGAGCGCCGTGAGGGCCTCGATGGTCAGGCCGGTCCGGTCCGGGTGCAGCTGAGAATACTGGTCGAGCAGCGCCGGGAACGCCGTGTACGCCTCCAGGCACCCGTGGCGTCCGCAGCTGCACGGGCGGCCTCCCGGCACGATGACGTTGTGTCCGAATTCGCCCGCACCGCCGTTCCGTCCCCGGTACACCTCGCCGTTCACCACGAAGGCGGCGCCCAGGCCGCGGCCCACGGCGACCGTGATGAAATTGGTGGCCTGCCTGCCGTGTCCGAACAGACGTTGCGCGGCGGCAAAGCCGTTGACGTCGTTGTCGACCCAGGTGGGCAGGCCGGTCTGCTCCCGGACGAGGTCGGCGATCCGGACGTCGTGCCAGCCGAGCAGCGGCGCGTGAACGGCCATTCCGTGCCGCGCGTCGATCACGCCGGACAGACCGATCCCGATGCCGATCACGTCGGTGGGTGAGGTGCTGGCACTGCGGCAGAGCGTGCCGCAGATGGCGGCGATCTGAGCGGCGACGCCTTCCGGGGTCTTGGATGTCAGCGTCTCGCTGAGATGGCCGTGCACGCGGGTGGCGAGGTCGGTGAGGACGGCGTCGATCCTGTCTTCGCGCAGTTTCAGGCCGATGGCGAAGTGGGCGTCGTAGGCGATGTCGAGGTAGATGGGGCGGCGGCCTCCGGTCAGGCCCGCTGCTCCGACGCTGGTTTCGGTCAGCAGGCGGTCCTCGATCAGTTCTGCCGTGACGCCGGTGATGGAGGCGGGGCTGAGACCGGTGAGTTCGACGAGTCTGGTGCGGCTGGTGGGGCCGAGGCGGCGCAGGTGGTACAGGATGTTGCGGCGGTTGAGCGCTCGGAGTGCGCTTGGGTCTCCCTTGGAGATCATGATGTCCCTCGCAGTTGGTTTATTTACCTTGTGAAGTAACCAGAGCGTAACAGGTTCCCGGGAACAGGTCAACACCAGGAACAGACAGGGCCGCGGAACGTCCCAGAACCGTCCGGAGGGATGCCCACGAACGGTTGCCGCCTCATCCGGTGTCGGTCCGGTGACAGGGATGGCGGAAAGGGGACCGGCGTCCCTGCCTGTGCAGAACAGCGCCCATGACTGGCACAGCTCCGAAGGAGACTGGTACAGCTCCAGAGGAGAGGACGCCTGCCCGCTGCCATCTCCTCCAGACCGCAGGTGTTGGTGCTCGCAGCCGGGCGGCAGCTTCACGTTCCGCTCGGCTGAACTTGAGGCGTTCAGCTCCATTGGGGATCATCTACCGCAACCGTTCAACGGACCTGCCTGCCTGTTCCGCTGGCAGCACCGCCCGGCGTCGTGTGCCCCAGGCCGCGTCACGCCCTCTGCTGGGGGCCGTGGTCGTCCGGCCCGCCCGACCACGCCGGGAGGTGCACGGTGACGCTCAATCCCCCCCCATCGCGGGCCTGGGCGAGAAGGCGCCCACCGTGCGCTCCCGTGACGGCGCGGGCGAGGGCCAGGCCCAGGCCGGTCCCGCCGCTCCGGCGTGCCCGGGAGTCGTCCACGCGGTAGAAGCGTTCCGTCAGGCGGTGCAGGACGTCACGGGGGACACCCGGACCTTCGTCGGTCACGCGGACCGTGAGGGCGGCGGGCGTGAGGGCCGCGTGCACGTGGACGGCCGTGCCGGACGGCGAGTACTTCAGCGCGTTGTCGATCACGGTGCCCACTGCTCGCCGGACCAGCACGGCGTCCACGTGCACCTGCCCCTCTGCGGGGAACGTGAATGCGAGTCGGATGCCGCGCCGCGCCGCGACCGGCTGGAAGCTCTGCTGCAGCGGCGTCAGCAGTTCGGGCGCGCCGAGCGTGGTCCGGTGAAGACGCAGGTGGCCCGCGTCGGCCAGGGTGAGGGTCAGGAGCGACTCGGCGAGCGATTCGAGCTGATCGACCTGCGAGAACATCGGGGCGAGGTCCCCGGGAACGGCCGTGTAGATGCCGTCCTGCAGGCCCGCCAGCCGCAAACGCAGGGCCGTGATCGGCGTCCGGAGTTCGTGCGCGATCGCGGCGCTCTCGTACTGCCGTTCCTGCTCCAGGTGATGCAGGCGGCCGGCAGTCACGCGCAGGTGGTGGTCCAGCACGTTCAGTTCCCAGATGCCGTACGTCGGCAGGACCTGGGGCGGGGCCGTGAAGCGCCCGGTCGCGAGGGCCTCCAGTCGCCCCGACACGTCCTTCACGTACCGACCGTACCGCCGCGCGAGCAGCAGGGCCACGCCCGACGACAGCAGCAGCAGGGCGAGCAGCACGAAGGTCAGTTCACGGTCCACCACGCCGATCAGTTCAGCGAGCCCGGACCAGAAGTGCTCGCGCAGGCGCTGCCGGACCTCCACGAACTCCTGCTCCGGCAGGTGCGCGAGGACCGTCCCGATCCGCAAGAGCGCCGCGACGATCAGCACGGTGGTCACCGTGCCCAGTACCACGAGGTTCGTGACGGCCAGCCGCACCCACAGGCGTCTATGCCACACGTCCCCTGTCGGACCTTCAGTGGGTGGCATAGCGGTACCCCACGCCGAACACCGTCTCGATCCCGTGGTCCGCGCCCAGCTTGAGGCGCAGGTTGCGGATGTGCACGTCGACGGTGCGTTCCAGCGTGTCGCGCGGCTCGTCGCTCGACGCGAGCAGCAGTTCGGAGCGGCTGAAGACCCGTCCCGGCGCGGAGACGAGCTTGAGCAGCATCGCGAACTCGGTCGGTCTGAGTTCCAGCGTCTGCGTGCCCAGCAGCACGCGGCGACGCTGCACCTGGATGCTCAGGCCGCCGCGCCCGGCGACGTCACCGTTCACGCCGCTGCGCCGCAGGACGGCCTTCACCCGCGACACGAGTTCCTGCGGGTAGAAGGGCTTCGTGACGTAATCGTCCGCGCCGAGCGCGAAGCCTTCCAGCCGGTCCTCCTGCGTGACCCTGGCCGTCAGCGCGATGACGGGCGTGTCGTGCAGCAGCCGGATGGCGCGCAGCACTTCCCAGCCGGACAGGCCCGGCAGCATCAGGTCCAGCACGATCAGCGCGGGCCGCACACGCTCGAAGGCACTCAGGGCGGCAGGCCCGTCGTGCGCGAGTTCCACCCGCAGGTCCGCACGTTCGAGGTACCGACCGACCGTGGCCGCGATGTCCGGCTCGTCCTCCACCACCAGCACCAGGGGCAACATGCCAAGAGCATAGAGGGCCGGTGTTCACAACTTTTGAACACCTCTGCCCCACCGTACCGGGCGGAGGCAACACATGACACCCGATTCACGATCACTCGTTTCGTCCGCACCGAACGTCCCCCGCCCCGAATTCGAACGCCTGGGCGCCTGGGTGGCGCTTCTCGGCATCCTGAGCACCTTCTTCGGCCTGAGCTGGGACATCCAGTGGCACGTCGATGTCGGCCCCGACACCTTCTGGACCGTGCCGCACCTGTTCGTGTACTCGGGCGCGGCCCTGAGCGGCCTGGCGTCCCTGCTGGTCGTGCTGCTGGCCACGGCCCGCGCGTCCAGCGAGGCGGCCCCGCACTGGATCACCATTCTGGGGGGGCGCTTCCGTGGGCCGGTGGGCTTCTTCGTGAGCGGGTTCGGGGCGCTGGCGTTCCTGCTGTTCGGCCTGTTCGACCAGTGGTGGCACCTCGTGTACGGCTTCGACGTGGTGCTCGACTCGCCCCCGCACATCGGTCTGCTGCTCTCGATGGTCGTCACCATGATCGGCGCGGCCCTGATCTTCGTGCAGGGCCGACAGGTGCAGGTGTGGGGCTTTGTGACGAGCCTCGCCGTGAGCGTCGCCTTCGCGCTGCCGGTGTTCTCGCTGATGATGGCGCAGCTGGAGCAGACGTGGGCGTTCCTGGTGTTCCCGGGCCTCTTCATGGGGCTGGCACTGGCGCTGGCGGTGTCGGTCACGCGTCAGGTGCGGTGGGCGCTCGTGCTGACGCTGCTCGTCGCGGCATTCCGGGCCATCAACTGGTACGGCGTTCCGTGGGCGGACACCGTGTACGCCCACGCGCTCGGGTACACGCTGCGCGAGTCGGCGGAAGGGTACGCGTTCGTTCCGGCGCTGGCGCCGCTGCTCTCACCGCTGGTCGGGCTGGTCGTCACGGGCGTCCTGGCGTTCTGGCGGGCGCGGCGCTGGAACGCGCAGATCGGCATGGCGGCCGCGCTGGCCGTCACGGGACCGCTGCTGTTCGTCGGTCATCCCTTCGTGCCCGTGACGCTGGACCCGGTGGTGCTCGCGGTCGGCGCGGCCGTGGCCGGAGCGGCCGGCTGGCTCGGCTGGCAGCTGGGCGTCGTGATCCGCCACGCGAACCCGCGCCTGGAGCGGCGCGGCACGCAGGGCGTCACGTCCGGGACGGTGCGCCCGTGAGGGGGGCACGCCGCAGCGCGCTCGGCGCGTGCGTCCTGCTGGCGCTCACGGTGCCCGCCGCCGCGTCGGCCACCCCGGCCACCCCGGCCACGCCGACCACCCCTGCGGCCACGGCGGTCCGCTTCGCGCCGAACGTCGTGCACACCGAGACCATGCGGGTGGGGGCGAGGGAGGTGTCCGTGCAGTTCACGGGCGACTGGCCGCCCCTGGCGCAGAAATCGCTCGACATCATCTTCGCGCCGGGTCAGGGCACGCGAAACCTGCACGGCAGCTTCAGGGTGCTCGGACCGGACGGCCGGACGGAACTCGCGCAGCCGTACCTGCCGCGTTACCCGCGCGACGCGCGCTACTGGGGTCTGGACTCCACCGCCATTCCCAGCCAGGGACCGCACCGGCTGGTGCTGACGATCGGGCAGGACTCCGGAACCCTGACGTTCCCGGTCGGTCCCGCCCCGGACGGTCCGCCCCGGCCGCTCATCACCCTGATGGCGCTGCTGCCCGCCCTGGGCGTCCTGCTGCTCGCGGTGCGCGCGTGGTGGCGGGTCCGGCCGCTGCGGCACGTCGACGCGAGGCGGCTGTGAAGGGGCGGCTGTGACGGGGCCGCTTCGCGCGGCGGCCCTCGCCCTGACATTCGCGCTGGGCGTGGCGGGCGCGCACATCGTGCCGCTGGACGTGACCGTGTCCCGCGCCGGGGCGGGCATCGACGCCCGGGTCCGCAATCCCGACGGGACCGACCTGAGCGGCGTGCGGCTCGCGTACCGGCTCGGCCGCGACACGGCCCCCGTGCGCTTCGACGAGGTGCGGCCCGGCACGTACCGCTCGGCGGGACCGGTGCAGGTGCGGGCGGCCGGTCCCGTGACCCTGATCGACCGGACCTTCCCGGGCGAGGAGGCGGAGGTGCGCGTGACGACCGCCTGGCCGCCGCCCACGCCCACCTCCGCCAGGATTCCCGCGCGGCCGCTGCGCGGCGTGCCGGTGCAGCTCGGCCCGGAGATGCTGGTGCCGGTCGGGGTGGCCGTGGTGGGCGCCGTGGGGCTCGGGATCGCCGTGCGCCGCTCCGGGCGGCGGGGCGGGACGCCGTGAGTGCCCGGCGTTCTCCGGCCCTGATCCTGCTGCTCGCGTCGCTGCTCGTCGCGTGCGCGCGGCCTGGCACGGCTCCGCTGCAGCTGAGCCGCGTGGACGCCGCCGCCCTCCGCACGGGCGGGACGGCCGACCTGCGGCTGCGTGTCCGGGACGTGAACGGCGCGCCCGTGCAGGCGACGCACCTGACGGCGCACGCCGACATGCTGCACCCCGGCATGCCCAGCGTTCCCGGACGGGTGAGCGCCAACGCGGACGGGACCGTGACCGTGAGCGGGCTGGCGCTCGGCATGGCGGGCGACTGGGTCCTGACGGTCCGTACCGACACGCCCGGAGGTGAACGCGAGGGACAGGTGGCGTTCACCGTCCGCCCGTGACGACCCGCCCCGGCGTCCGCCCGGACCTGCTGCGCCTCCCGCTCGTGCGGGGACTGGTCCGGTGGCGGTATGCGCGCGCGCTGCTGCAGGTGCCGCTGCTGCTGCTGGCCGTGCTGGCCGTGTACGACGGGTTCACCGGTTCGGTCCTGCCGGGCCTGAACGTGGCGACCGTCAGCGTCTGGGTGCACTACCGGGGCCTGCTCGTGATCGCGCTCGCGCTGATGGGCAACCTCTTCTGCGCCGCGTGCCCGCTCATGCTGCTCCGCGCGCCCACGAACTGGCTGCGGCGGCATCTCGGGACGCGCCAGTGGCCCCGCCCACTGCGGAACAGGTACCTCACGCTCGGGCTGACGCTGGCGTTCCTGTACACCTACGAGGCGGCGCAGCTGTGGGCCAGTCCGGGCATCACGGCCGCGCTCATCGTGGGGTACTTCCTGGCGCTCCTCTTGACGGACGCTGTGTTCCCGGCAGGGACCTTCTGCCGGTACGTCTGCCCGCTCGGGAACTTCAACATGCTGCTGAGCGGCGTGTCGCCCACCATGATCCAGGCCCGCGACCCGGACGTGTGCCGCACCTGCACCGGGAAGGAGTGCGTGAACGGCGCACCCTCGCGGCCCACCGGCGGGATCGACGTGCAGGGCCTGCAGGTCCTCCCGATGCTGCAGGCGGCAGGCGAGCACGCCCGGCCCGCCCGGGTCCCCGCACCGACACCCGCATCCGCGTCCCGGCGGCCCGGCTGCGAGACGCGGCTGTACGTGCCGACCATCCGGAGCAACCACGACTGCACCCTCTGCCTGAACTGCGTGCGCGCCTGCCCTCACGACAACGTGGCGCTGGTCCTGCGGTCGCCGCTGCACGAGACGACCCGGCGCCTCCCGAAGCGCGACACGGCCCTCGCCCTGCTCGTCCTGGCATGGGGCGGAATCGTGAACGCCTTCGCCATGACGCCGCCCTTCACGCTCCTGCTGGACCGCCTTTCGGCGTGGCTCGGCAGCATGAACGTGCCGCTGCTGCTCGTCCCGGCCCTGCTGGGCCTGATCGGGGCCGGAGTCGCGGTCAGCGTCCTGGCCGCCCGGCTGGCGCGCGTGTCGTTCCGGCACGCCGGGCCGGTCCTGCTGCCCGCCTCGCTCGCCGTGTGGGGCGGGCACTACCTGTACCACTTCCTGCTGGGTGCGGGCACGCTGTGGCCGGCCGTGAGCGCGGCGCTCGCCCGGCTGGGCCTGCCGCTGCCTGAAGGGCCGCCCGCCTCCGTCCCCGTCGCGGATCAGGCCTTCGTGTGGCAGCTGACCCTCTGCGAGATCGCCCTGGCAGCCGCCCTCTGGAGTGTCCGGGCGCGCGTCCGGACAGCCATGCAGGTGGCAGGCGGGGAGGGCGTGCGCGCGTGGCCGCTGTTCGCGCTGTGCCTGCTGTACGTGGGTCTGGCCGTGTGGGTGTTCTCCCTGCCGATGCAGGTCCGCGCCGGACTCTGAGGCGCGGCCCACTCCGACGAGAAGAAGGTCCCACACTGCGGAAGGAGCGCCTCAGGGGGCCGTACCGACCGGTGTCGCGCGGGCCGGAGGTTCCGGGAGGAAACTCAGGGCGATCAGGGCGAGGCCCGTCCACTGCACGGCGCTGAGCGTGTGGCCCTGCAGCAGGTCGATCGCGATGGCGGTCGCGGGACTCAGGCGCGTGAGCAGGGACACCTGAACCGGCGTGGAGTGCCGGATGGCCCGGAACCACAGGGCGTACGCGAGTGCCGTCGTGACGACGACCAGGTAGGCGAGGAGTGGCCACTGCACGCCGACCGGCAGGGCCGGGACGCCCTCGGTGAGCAGGGCGGCGGGCACGAGCATCAGGCCGCCCCAGGTGAGCTGCCACGCGGTGACGGTCAGCGTGGAGGTGCCGGGCGGCGTGCCGTACCTGCTGCTCAGCACGTATCCGGCGGACGCCGAGGCGACGCTGACGAGCCCGGCGATCACGCCCAGGGGGTCCATGTGTGCCCCTGGTCCGAGGACCAGCAGCGACACGCCGAGCAGGCCGCACAGGGCCGCGCCGAGCACGTGCCGGGTGGGGGTGCGGTGCTGGGCGAGCAGGCCCCAGGCGATGATCAGGAGCGGTCCGACGGCACCGATCGTGGCGGCGACCCCCCCGGTCAGGCGGCTCGCGCTGAGGAAGAGGGTGCTGAAGAACAGCCCGAAATTCAGTGTGCCGAGCAGCAGGCTCTTCCACCACCACGCGCCGCGCGGGAGTTCACGGGCCACGATCAGCAGCAGCAGTCCGGCCAGCAGGGCGCGCAGCATGGCGACCGTGACGGGTCCCAGTGGTGCGAGCTGGCCCAGCACGAGGTAGCTCGTTCCCCAGCTGAGCGGGGCGAGCGCGGCGAGTGTGAGCGGGTGAATACGCTTCATTCCAAAAAATTTTATATCTAAAATATCTGAAGGGCAACCACACGGCCCGCTACACTGCCCGCATGTCCACCCTCGCCCTGCTCGACCGCATCCGGCGTGACTGGAAGGACCGCGAACCGCAGCTGCACACCGCGCCCATGTTGACCTTCATCACGCTGGCCCGTGCCCAGGCCCTGCTCGGGGAGGCCGTCCGCAGCACCGCCGCGCACGCCGGCCTGACCTCTGCCACCCGCGACCTGCTGTTCAGCCTGTACCGGTCCTCCCCGGAGGGCGGCCTCACCGCCGGTGAACTCGCGGCCCTGCTGGCCGTGTCGCCCGCCACCGTCACGGGCAGCACCGACCGCCTCGAAGCGCGCGGGCTGCTCACCCGCACCCTCGACCCGGACGACCGCCGATCGTGGCGCATCGCTCTCACCGCGGCCGGACAGGCACTGGTGCAGGCGCATCTGTCCGAACACCTCGCCTTCGAGGAACGCCTGCTCTCTCCGCTGACGCAGGACGAGATCACGACCCTGGAAACCCTGCTGCGGAAACTCATCCTGCACGCCGAAGCGGAAGGACTCGTCTGAACGGCATTCCGTGCGGGGTGCGTCCCGTCCTGCCGTCCGACGCGTGGACCGTCGCCCTGCACCGGTACCCGGAGGAGATGGATGCGGCAGAGCGGGGCGTGTACGCGGCCTGGGTGGAGGGCACGGTGCGGCGGGGCGCATACCTGGGGTTCCTGGCGGTGACAGGCGCAGCGGGGCAGGAGGTGGTGACGGCGGGCGCGGGCCTGACCCTGCTGGAGTGGGGGCCGAGCCGGGGGGATCCTCAGCCGCTGCGGGCGCGTCTGGTGAACGTGTGGACGCATCCGGAGTGGCGGCGGCGCGGGCTGGCGCGGACGCTGGTGTCGGCGTGCCTGGACGCGGCCGTGGACCGGGGGGTGACGCGGGTGAGTGTGGGGAGCAGCGTGATGGCGCGCGGGCTGTACGAGGGACTGGGGTTCCGCGCGAGCGGGCACGAGCTGGGCGTGCTGCTGCCGGGGGCCGGGGAGCGGACGGGCGGCTGAGCGGGGAGGTGGAGCAGGAGCGGGAAGGGGGGGGCGTCTTGACAGTGGGTGGTGCGGTCCATACACTGGAGTTAATCGCTTAACCCACAACCCGCTTTTCCTCTCAATATCTCCAGGCACACCGTCCTGGAGCGGAGTTTCCCTTGCAGACCCGCAGCAGAATCACCATGGCCGACGTGGCCCGCGAGGCCGGTGTCTCCACCGCCACCGTATCCTTCGTGCTCAACAACACGAAAGCCGTGACGCCCGCCGTGCAGGCCCGCGTCGAGGCGGCCGTGCAGGCGCTCGGGTACCGGCCCTCGCACGCCGCGCAGGCCCTGCGGACGGGACGCAGCCTCGCGCTCGGCCTGATCATCCCCGACCTCACCAACCCCTTCTTCCCGAAACTCGCGCAGGACATCGAACAGGAGGCGCGCACCCGCGGGTACGCGGTGCTGCTCGCCGACTCGCACGACGACCCCGCCCTGCAGCAGGAGCATCTCGGCACGCTTGCCCAGCGCGGCGTGGACGTGCTGCTCGTCGTGCCCGCCGTCGGCACGGACGACACCCTCACGGCCGACGTGCCGCTCATCGCCATCGACCGCGCCGCGGGCGACACGCCCCTCGTGCACAGCGACAAACGCCAGGGCGGGCAGATCGCCGCGCAGCACCTGCTGGACCTCGGGCACCGCGAGTTCGCCGTGCTGGCGGGCCCGTCCCGTCACGGCGGGGTGGGGGAGAGGGTACGCGGCATGCTCGGCACCCTGGAACGCGCGGGCGTACCGGTCCGGAAAGGCCGCATCTACGAGAGCGACTACAGCCTCCTGGCGGGCCGCGAGGGCGCGCGTCACCTGCTGCAGACCGCGCCGGGCTTCACGGCCCTGCTCGCCGCGAACGACACGCTGGCCCTCGGCGCGCTGAGTGCCCTGACCGAGGCGGGCATCACCGTGCCGGGGCAGGTGTCGCTCGTCGGCTTCGACGATATCCCGTGGTCGGCGCTGAGCGCGCCGTCCCTCACCACCGTCCGGCAGGACACGCGGCAGATGGCGCGGCAGGCCATCGAACTCGCGCTGCAGACGGTCAACGCTCCGCAGGTCGCGCCGCTCCCGGTCGGCACGACACTGACGGTGCGCGGATCGACCGCGCCCGTCACCACCCCCGGCCCCCTTCCTCCCGGTCCTCTTCCCGACCCTGGGCACCGTCCACTGGAGAACGCATGAACAGCAGCGCCACCCCACCCGCCCACGCCCGGCAAGTGCCGAGGAACGCGC
Organism: Deinococcus aquiradiocola; assembly: GCF_014646915.1. NCBI lineage: Bacteria > Thermotogati > Deinococcota > Deinococci > Deinococcales > Deinococcaceae > Deinococcus > Deinococcus aquiradiocola. The sequence continues at coordinate 69,573 of NZ_BMOE01000002.1, forward strand.
AGGATGTCCGCCCCCCGAGGGCCGCGTGATCCTGGTCGCCGGCAGTGCCAACATCGACTTCGTGACGCAGGTCGCGCATATCCCCGCGCCGGGCGAGACGGTCCTCGGCGGCGACTACCGCCTCTCGCCGGGCGGGAAGGGCGCGAACCAGGCGGTCGCCTGTGCCCGCGCGGGGCAGCCGGGCGCGGCGGGCGTGACGTTCCTCGGGGCGCTCGGGCACGACGCGTTCGCGGACACCCTGCGCGCGTCCCTGGCGGGCAGCGGCGTGGTCGACCGGACGCTGCTGCTGGACCGGCCGACCGGCGCGGCCTTCATCAGCGTGTCAGGCGCGGGGGAGAACGCCATCACGGTCGCGTCCGGCGCGAACGCCGCGCTGCTGCCGGAGCACCTTCCGTCCCTGCAGGGCGTGACGCACATGGTGCTGCAGCTGGAAGTCCCGCCGCAGACGGTGGACGCGTACGCGGCAGCGGCGCGGGCGGCGGGCGCGCAGGTGATCCTGAACGCCGCCCCGATGCGGGCGCTGAGCGCGGACCTGCTGCGGAACGTGGACCTGCTCGTGGTGAACGAGGGCGAACTGCGGCAGCTGCTGTCCGGGTCGGGCCTGGAGGCAGGCGGACCGGACCTGCACGCGCAGCTCGCAGCGGCGCTGGACCTGGGGCCGTCGGCGGTGCTGGTGACGCTGGGCGAGCGCGGCAGTCTCGCCGCGCGGCGCGTGGAAGGCAGCCTCTCGCTGACCGAGGTGCCGCCGCATCCGGTGCGGGTCGTGGACACCACCGGGGCGGGCGACACGTACGTGGGCGTGCTGGTGTCGGCGCTCAGCGAGGGCCTGCCGCTGGAGCGGGCGATGCGGCGCGCGAGCGTCGGGGCGGCGCTGGCCTGCACCCGCGAGGGCGCGCAGCCGAGCATGCCGCTGCGCGCGGAGATCGAGGCGGCCATGAGTTCACCGTAGCGGAACCGGGCCAGTGTCCCGGTCCACCTGCACAGACACACTACCAGCCCACGCCACAGGGTTAATCGATTAACTCACGCTTTCCATTCCCAGACAGGAGCACCATGAAACACCAAGGACTGCTGCACCCCGAACTGAGCGGCATCGTCGCCGGCATCGGCCACACCCAGACCATCGTGATCGGCGACGTGGGCCTCCCCGTCCCCGACGGTGTCCGCCGCATCGACCTCGCCGTGAGCGCCGGCGTGCCCTCCCTGCTCGACGTGCTGCGCGCCGTGCTCAGCGAACTGATCGTCGAGGGCGTCACCGTCGCCGAGGAGACCCGCCTCTACTCGCCGGATTGGTCCGCGCAGCTCGAACCGCTGCTGCCCGCCCCGCGCCGGGAAGTCCCGCACACCCGCTTCAAGGAACTCGTGCAGGACGCCTACGTGGTCGTCCGCACCGGCGAGGTCACCTCCTACGCCAACGTGATCCTGCACTGCGGCGTGAACTTCTGGGAGGACCCCTACAAGGCCAGCAGCGAAGAGATGGCCGGGCAGCAGGGCAAGGCCCCATGACCGCCCACGCCGTCCACGTCACGCCGCCCACCACGCCGCTCAAGGCGGTGCTGGAAATGCGCGGCATCACCCAGCAGTTCGGCCCGGTGCGCGTGCTGCACGGCATCGACTTCGAGGTCCGGCCCGGCGAGGTGCACGCCCTGCTCGGCGAGAACGGCGCGGGCAAGAGCACCCTGATGAAGATCCTGGCGGGTGTGCACCCGCCCACCGGCGGCAGCATTCACCTCGCGGGCCAGCCGGTACAGTTCCGCAGCGTCGCCGACGCCGCCCACCACGGCGTCCGGATGCTCTTCCAGGAATTGAGCCTCGCGCCGGACCTGAGCGTCGAGGAGAACCTGTACCTCGGGCAGATGAACGCCCTGGTCAGCGACCGCGACCTGAGAACCCGCGTGCAGGCGCACCTGCAGGGCCTGGGCCTGCGTCTCCCGCTCGGCCGTCCCGTGAGCGAACTGAGCGTCGGCGAGCGCCAGATGGCCGCCATCGCCCGCGCCATGCTCGGCGACGCCCGCGTGCTGGTCTTCGACGAACCCACCGCGCCCCTCACCGGGCACGAGATCGGCAAGCTCTTCTCGTTCATCGAGCAGATCCGCGCGCAGAACGTCGGCGTGGTGTACATCTCCCACCACCTCGACGAGGTGTTCCGCATCGCCGACCGTGTCACCGTCCTGCGCGACGGCCGCACCGTCGCCACGAGCGCCACCTCGGACACCAGCAAGGCGCAGGTGATCGAGTGGATGGTGGGCCGCAGCGTCCTCACGGTGTCGCGCGTGAAGGCGGTGGACGGCCCGGTCCGGATGCAGGCCGAGGTGCGCCCGAAGGCGCTCCCGCCCGCCCGGCTGGACCTGCGCGCCGGGGAGATCGTCGGTCTGGTCGGCATCATCGGCAGCGGACGCAACGAGTTCTGCCGGGCGCTGGCGGGCGTGAACGGCGAGAGCACCTGGACCGGCCTGCAGGGCGAAGGCCAATCTCAGGAGGTCCGGAGCCTCGCGGCCGCCCTGAAGTCCGGCATCGGCTTCCTGCCGGAAGACCGCAAGCACGAGGGCGCGGTGCTCGACGGAACCATCGGCGAGAACATCAGCCTCAGCAGCCTCGCGGAAGTGAGCCGCCTCGGCGTGCTCGACGCCCCGCGCGAACGCAGCCTCGTGCAGAGATGGATGAAGGACCTGCACATCCGCCCGCAGAACGCCGCGTACCTCACCGGCTCGCTCTCCGGCGGCAACCAGCAGAAGGTCGTGCTGGGCCGCGTGCTGGCCGCGAAACCGCAGGTGCTGATCCTGGAGGAACCCACGCGCGGCGTGGACATCGGCGCGCGCGAGGAGATCTACGGCGTGATCGCCGACCTCGCCCACACGGGCCTCCCCATCGTGCTGTCGTCCGGCGACGCCGCCGAAGTGGTCGGCCTCGCGCAGCGCATCCTCGTCTTCCAGGACGGCCGGATCGTCCACGAACTCCACGCCCCCACCACCCTCGAGGAGGTGATTGCCCATGTCACTGGCGCAGTCTGATACGCCCCGCACCCGCTGGACGCCCGCCGAGATCTTCTCCCGGTTCGGGCTGTGGATCATCTTCGCGCTGCTGATGATCGTCACGAGCCGCCTCTCGGACAGCTTCCTGACCTTCAGCAACCTCAGCAACGTCGCGCGGCAGATCTCCATCAACGCGCTCCTCGCCTTCGGCATGACGGCCGTGATCCTCACCGGAGGCATCGATCTCTCGGTCGGCGCGCTCGTGGCGCTCGCCGGAGTCAGCAGCGTCATGCTCGACAAGCTCGGCCTCCCGTTCCCCGTCACGTTCCTCGGCACGCTGCTGATCGGCGGCCTCGTCGGCAGTTTCAACGGCCTGATCGCCGCGTACGGCCGGATCGCGCCGTTCATCGTGACGCTGGCCGCCATGACCATCCTGCGCGGCGTGACGCTCACCCTCACGAACGGCTCGCCGCTCACAGGGCTGAGCGACCCCTTCACGGCGCTCGCCAACACCGACTTTCTCGGACTGTCCGTGCCGGTCTGGGTGACGCTGCTCGCCCTGGTCGCCACGTGGTTCCTGCTGCGGCGCACCGCCTGGGGACGCGGCGTGTACGCGCTCGGCAGCAGCGAGAGCGCCACGAGCTTCGCGGGCCTGCCCGTGAATCGCCTCAAAGTCACCGTGTACGCCTTCTCCGGCCTGATGGCGGGCCTCGCCGCGCTGCTCCTCACCTCGCGCCTCAACTCCGCCCAGCCGACCGCCGGGGAGGGCTTCGAACTCGACGCCATCGCCGCCGTGGTGGTGGGCGGCACGCGACTCGCCGGCGGACGTGGCGGCGTGATCGGCACGCTCCTCGGGGCGCTGATCATCGGCGTCCTCAACAACGCCATGAACCTGCTGAACGTCAACCCCTTCTTCCAGATGATCGTCAAGGGGGTGGTGATCCTCGGTGCCCTGCTCCTCGAACGCGTGCTGAACGGCCGCAGAAGTTAACGACCGTCCTCCCCGCATTTCACTCCAGTTCTTCCCCTGCCCTTCACTCAGACCCAGGAGGTCCAATCATGCGTAAGTCCCTGCTCACCCTGTCCCTGCTCGCGTCCTTCAGCTCCGCCCTCGCTGCCACGCCCACCATCGGCCTGAGCATCAGCACCCTCAACAACCCCTTCTTCGTGGACCTGAAGACCGGCGCCGAGACGGCCGCCAAGGGCAAAGCCAACCTGATCGTGCTCGACGCGCAGAACAAGCCCGACAAGCAGGTCAGCGACCTCGAAGACCTCATCACCCGCAAGGTCAGCGTGATCGTCGTGAACGCCACCGACAGCGACGCGATCGTGCCCGCCATCAAGAAAGCCAACGCCGCGCACATCCCGGTCATCACGGTCGACCGCCGCGTGAACGGCGGGCAGCTCGCCTACCACATCGCGTCGGACAACGTCGCGGGCGGCAAGCTCGCCGCGCAGTACATCAGCAAGCTGCTCGGCGGAAAAGGCAACGTCGTCGAACTGCAGGGCATCCCCGGCGAGAGCGGCACCCGTGACCGCGGCGCGGGCTTCAACACCGTCATGAAGGCCACGCCCGGCGTGAAGATCGTGGCCGCGCAGGCCGCCGACTTCGACCGCGCCAAGGGCCTCACCGTGATGGAGAACATCCTGCAGGCGCAACCGAAGATCGACGCGGTCTTCGCGCACAACGACGAGATGATCCTCGGCGCCATGCAGGCCGTCAAGGCCAGCGGCCGCAAGATCATCCTCGTGGGCTTCGACGCCATCGACGACGCCGTCAAGGCCGTCAAGGCCGGCGACATCAATGCCACCGTCGCGCAGCAGCCGAAACTGATCGGCCAGATGGGCATCGAGAAGGCCCTCGGACTGATCAAGACCGGCAAGGTGCCCGCCACCACCCAGAACGTCGTCATTCCCACCAAACTCGTCCTGAAGTAACCGGAGCAGGAAGGGGCGGAACGACCGATGATGGTCGTTCCGCCCCTTCCGCATGCCGTCAACCGGTCTGGTGCACGCTCCGCCCGGCGGAACTCCAGGCGTTCAGCTCCATCCGGGATCAGTAGCGGTGACCGACCACCTGCAGGGTCGCGAGGGCCTGCGTGATGTCCTGCAGGTGCGCGGCGCCGAGGACCAGGTCAGCAGCGGCGTTGTTCTCGTCGAGCCGCGCGGTCTTGCGGCTCCCGGGAATCGGGACGATCCACGGCTTCTGCGCCAGCAGCCACGCGAGCGCCACCTGGGCGGGCGTGGCGTTCAGGTCCTGCCCGACCCGCTGCAACAGCCGGACCACGTCCTGGTTGGCCTGCATCGCCTCGCGCGTGAAGCGCGGGTTGCTGGCGCGGATGTCATTGCTGGCGAACGTCTGGTCCGGCGTGACGGTGCCGGTCAGAAAGCCGCGCCCGAGCGGGCTGTACGGCACGAACCCGATGCCCAGGTCCTCGCAGGCCGCCAGCACGCCGTTGTCCTCCACCTCGCGCCACCACAGGCTGTACTCACTCTGCAGGGCCGCGACAGGCTGCACGGCGTGCGCCCGGCGGATGGTGGCCGCGTCCGACTCCGACAGGCCGAAATGCCGGACCTTGCCCTCCTGGATCAGGTCACGGACGGTGCCCGCCACGTCCTCGACCGGCACCTGCGGGTCAGGGCGGTGCTGGTACAGCAGGTCGATGGTGTCGACCCGCAGGCGTTTCAGGGACGCTTCCGTCACTTCCCGGATGCGTTCCGGACGGCTGTTCGGGCCGTTCTTCGGGCTGGGCTGTCCGTCCGGGCCAGGCTCGAACCCGAACTTCGTGGCGATCACGACGAGGTCCCCGTACCCGGCGAGCGCCTCGCCGACGAGTTCCTCGTTCGTGAAGGGTCCGTACACCTCGGCCGTGTCGAAGAACGTCACGCCGCGCTCCACCGCCGTGCGCAGGAACTGGATCATCTCCTGCCGGTCCCCGACGGGCGCGTCCCCGTAACTCATGCGCATGCAACCCAGACCGATGGCCGAGACGACCAGACCGCTGTTCCCGAGAGTTCTTCGCTGCATGTTCCTTCCTCCTGCTCAAATGGTGGCGGGCCACCCGCATCCCCGTCATGGGGCGGCCGTGCGCGCGGGCGGGACGGACCCCGCCAGTATGGACCTCCCGGCCCCCTGAAGGCAGAGGTGCGCGGCGGGTATGCTCTGAGCGTGCGTCCACTCCTCCCCGCTCGCTGCCTGCGCGCGCTCGGCCTGACTGCGTGCTGGCTGGCCGTCACGGGACTGACGGGCCTGAACGCGGCCCGCGCCCTCACCCCGGCCGACACCCGGGCCGCAGCGGCGCTGGTGGCCGCCTACCCGGCTTTCCTGCAGGGCGTCACGGACAGGGACCTCTTGTGGCGCGACGGGACGCGCATGGCGCTCGCACGCGCCCCGGCCGGAACGTACACGCAGCGGCTGGACGCGCCGGGCCTCCTCGACCAGCTGGACGCCCGGTACCCCGCCTGCTCACCCCTCAGCGCCCCGGCCTTCCTGGCGGACCCGGGGCGCACCCGGTTCACGGCCCTGTTCCAGAAGATGTACGGCGGGACAGCCGCCGCCGTCCGCGCGCACCTGCGGCCCGTGGACTGGCTCGGCCAGACGGTCCTGGTGACGGACGTGAACGGCGCGGCCAGCTCGCTGCGGGCGGTCGCGGCCGAGGTCGCCCGGCACCCGGAGTGGCGCACGTACGCTGTCCCGAGCGCCGGGACGTTCCTGTGGCGCACGGTGGCCGGCACGCCGCGCCGCAGTGTCCACTCGTACGGCGCCGCGATCGACCTGCACACCGCGCACGCTGCGTACTGGGCATGGGACGGGTACCGGGAAGGGGAGAGGGGCGTCCGCTGGCGCAACGCCTTCCCGGTGGGCCTCGTGCAGACCTTCGAGCGGCACGGCTGGATCTGGGGCGGCCGCTGGTACCACTACGACACCATGCACTTCGAGTACCGTCCGGAACTCACGCGGGCCTGCCACTCCTGAATGGCCGGCCCACCCCGGGGCGGCTGGCATCCTGACAACAGGGACCTGACGTCAGGGGCGCCCGGCGAAGAGGCGCAGGTCGTCCACGAATTCCTGCATCTTCAGTTCCGCGGCCGCGCGGCCTGCCTGCCGGATCAGGTCGTACCCGTCCAGCGTGCCGGAGAGCACCGCCTCCTGAATGCGGGTCAGGATGCCCTCGTTGCCCGCGCCGCGCAGCAGGAACTTCAGGGTGGACACGGCGCGCGCCGCCTGCACCTCCACCGGAAGCGCGTAGAATTCCCGTTCCTCCGCCTGCTCCTCGGCAGGCGCCGCCACCTGCGGGACGACAGGCGTGAGCGTTGCCGCGCCGGACCGCGCCTCACGTGACGGGCCGGCGGTACGGGCGGGCAGCACCGTCTGTGCGAGCGGCGCGGCGACCTTCTGCGGAACGTACTTCCCGCCGTCGTCCTTGATGATATCCACCAGCAGGGCCGCACCCTGACGCACCGGGTACCCGGTGCGGATCATGCCCTCAAAGTGCTCCAGCCGCGTGGTGACGTGCAGTTCCCCGTAGTCCTTCAGCAGCTTCACGGCGACACTGCGGGCCACCTGGTGCTGCACGAGCGCCTGCAGCAGCGGGGATTCCAGCACCTGCGGTTCCGGGGACGGGTCGCCCTCGCTGCCGAACACGTACCGCACGGTCGCCTTCGAGCCGCGCCCCTCGTACTCGACCTTCTTCAGGAACTGGCGGCGCAGCAGTTCGTCGTGCGCCTCCTGCAGGTTGCGTTTAATGCGGTACGTTTCCGTCTCGGTGAGCTTGCAGTCCTGCGCCCAGTCGGACACCAGCACCGTGAACTCCTGATGGGGATGGGCGGGATCGTGCTCGTTGTGCTTGCGGCTGCTCAGCAGGCGGTACAGGGCGCGCGCCAGGGGGCGTTTCAGGCTGATCTGGAAGGCGATGTCGAGCGGGTGCGTGTACTCGTTCCGGATGGATTCCGCGACCGGGTCGGCCAGCTGGATGCTGAGCGTCGTTCCGCGGCTGATGCCGCGCACTTCCGGTGTGCTCTGACGGATCTGGCTGATGTAGCTGAACGTCACGCTGGCCCAGCCGTTCGGGCCCTCACCGCGCCGCCGCCATGCCCGGCCGATCACGTACTTCGCGACGGTCAGGCGACGCAGGGAGTTGGTGAGGCGCTCGTAGTTCGCGCCGTTGTCCTCGAAGCCCGCGCGCTGCAGCAGCTGGTACGCGGTGGTGTGCACGTACCCGTCAGTGGGCGCGCCCTGCTCGACGTACATGGTGTTGAGGGCCGTGACGAAGTCCCCGTCCACGCCGTGCGGGACGCCGCCCACCTGTTCCGGCGAAAAGCAGGAGAGTTCTCCGGCGTGTCCGTTCGTGTCGAAGGTCGTCTTCCAGGTGGTGTAGCTGTCCGCGATGCGTTCCTGCGCGCTGATCAGCCCGAGACGGGCGAGGTTGGTTTCGTCGAAGTGGCGGATCTCCCCGCTGGGTTTGGGAGCGGCATTGGACTTGGTGATCCGCTTCGCCATGATGACCGGGAGTATACACATTCCTTTCCCGGAAAACCCGCCGTGTCCACCGGTAGGCCTCGCGCGTGATGTTGATTTTTTAGTGATGTTTAAAAGATGTTCTAAAAGATTGATGATCAACATCAAGGGCGGCGGCGCAAATCGCGATAAACACGCACTTTTCCGGATTTATCCGCCGTGTCCACCGGTATAAACCGCCGTGTCCACCGGTAGTTCGGGGCCAGAAACCGCCGTGTCCACCGGTACAAACCGCCGTGTCCACCGGTAGGGTGTGGAGCAAAACCGCCGTGTCCACCGGTAGTGCCCTGGGAGAAACCGCCGTGTCGACCGGTAGTCGAATCGCAAAAACCGCCGTGTCCACCGGTACTGTTTTTCCAGAAACCGCCGTGTCGACCGGTAGTCGAATCGCAAAAACCGCCGTGTCCACCGGTAGTGCCCTGGGAGAAACCGCCGTGTCCACCGGTACTGTTTTCCCGAAAACCGCCGTGTCGACCGGTAGTCGAATCGCAAAAACCGCCGTGTCCACCGGTATCCGAATCGCAGAAACCGCCGTGTCCACCGGTACACTATGTCTAGACAAATGGCACTCTATAAATGGACTCGCTTTGTCTCTGATCCATAGAAACAGACCACTCAGCAGTTCTGTACCCTTCGTGCGCGCACGCCGTCCGCCATACTGAAATGAAGGACATCCATCCCGTATGCCCACCCGCGACCGTTGATCCGAACCGTCCCGGCCCTGGCGTACCCTCCATGCCGTCCACGCGCTACCGTACCTTCATGACGCTGCCCACCTCGGTCCGTGCGCTGGCTTCCTACCTCCCCTCCTGGCTCGAATACCAGCGCGATCTGGCGCGAATCCCGGGCGTGCAGGTGGCCGTCCGCGTGCACGGCGAACTGCTGGCGTCCTTCGCGCTCGGCGTGGCGAACGAGGCGACCGGCGAGCCCCTCACGCCCGCGCACCTCTTCCGGATCGCGTCGCACTCGAAGACCTTCACCGCCACCGGCGTCTTCCAGCTCATCGAGGACGGCGCGCTGCGGCTCGACGATCCCGCCGGACGCTGGATTCCGGAACTGCACGGCTCCCCCGCCGCCGGACTGACGGTGCGGGAACTGCTCGGCCACCAGTCCGGCATCAACCGTGACGGCGCAGACAGTGACTACTGGCAGCAGACGCACCCCTTCCCGGACCGGGACGCGCTGATCGCACTGTGCCGCGCGGACGCCGTGTTCGCCCCGAACGAGCACTTCAAGTACTCGAACATGGGGTACTCGCTGCTCGGCCTGATCCTCGAAGCGGCGTCCGGACAGTCGTACGCTGAGGTCATGGCCGCCCGTATCACCGGTCCGCTCGGCCTGCGCGACCTCGGGCCGGAACTCCCGGTGGCGCGCGAACCGGAACTCGCGGCCGGGCACAGCGGACGCCTCGCCGGGAACGACGCTCGGCGCGTGCTGCCGTCCACCGACACGCGCGCCATGGCGGCCGCCACCGGCTTCTACGGCACGGCCGAGGACGTGACCGCCTACCTGTCCGCGCACGTGCACGGCCGGACCGAACTGCTCACGGACGCGTCCAAGCGCCTGATGCAGCGCAGGGAATCCGGCATGACCCGCTCCCCGAACCGCTGGTACGGGCTGGGCTTCATTCTCGAAACGGTCGGCGGACGCACGCTCGTCGGGCACTCGGGCGGCTTTCCCGGACACATCACGCAGTCGTGGCTGGACCCTGAAACGGGTCTCGCGGTGGCGGTCCTCACCAACTGCCTCGGCGGGCCCGCCACCGAATGGGCGACGAACCTCGTCCGGCTGATCGACCTGACTGTCAATCCGCCCACCCGGAAGGACGCGGACGCTCCGGAAGTGGACCTGGACAGCTTCACCGGCCGTTTCGCGACGGACTGGGGCGCGTACGACGTGGTGAACCTGAACGGCCGACTCGTGTCGCTCGCCCCGCAGGGCGACCCCGGCATGAGCGTCACGGAACTGACGGTCGTGGACGCGGATACCCTCGCCCCGGCCCCAGAGTCGGGCTTCGGCGCGGTCGGGGAGGCCTACCACTACGAGCGCGACACCTCCGGCCGCACCGTATGGGTCCGGCAGGGCGGAGGTCGGGCCTGGCCCATCGCGGCGTACCGCGAACGGGCGGGCCTCGCTCCGCTGGCCTGAGTCGTCGGGCCTGCCCCGGTGCGGCCCCCACTCAGGGTGCAGAGGCCCACGCGCCATGACCGCCGGGCGCCCGGTCTGCCCGGCACCCCTGGACTTCCGCTTGACCTTGCCCCAGGGGCAGGGCTCAGCATGGGGGCACCTCCGGAGGTTCGACCATGACCCGACCCCTCACCCCGATGACAATCGGCGCGTTCTCCCGCGCCACCCGTCTGAGTGCGAAAGCACTGCGTCTGTACGGTGACCTGGGGCTTCTGACGCCCGCCCAGGTGGACGACCAGACAGGCTACCGCTTCTACCTGCCCGCCCAGCTGGAGACCGCGCGACTCATCGGTCTGCTGCGCGGACTGCACATGCCGCTCACCACCATCCGCGCCGTTCTGGACGCGCCTGTCGGCGCCCGACCCACCCTGGTCCGGGGGTACTGGAACGCGGCCGAGCAGCAACATCATGCCCGCTGCGCGCTCGCCCGGTACGTCCTGACGACCCTCGAAGGAGACACGCCCATGAACGGAACCTTCACCGTCCACACCCGCGAACAGCCTGTTCGGCAGCTCGCGACCCTTCAGCGCCGCGTGTTCCAGCCGGAACTCGACGGCTTTCTGGCGCCCAGCATCGCCCGGTTGACCGGGTTCGTGCCCGCCCGGGGGGCCGCGCTCACCGGACCGCCGTTCGTGATCTACCACGGTGCCGTGACTGCCGACAGTGACGGTCCCGTCGAGGTCTGCGTGCCTTACGAGGGCACCCTGGCGCCCGGCGACGACATCGTCCTGCGTGAGGAGGCCGCACACCACGAGGCGTACGTGACCGTCACGAGGAGGCAGTTCGAGTTTCCTGCCATTCTCGAAGCGTTCGACGTCACCGCGGCGTACGCCGACGCGCACGGCACCCGTGGTCCACTGATCTGCCGTGAGGTCTACCCCTACGACTGGGACGCCGCCGGGCCTGACGATCCGGTCGGAGAGGTCGCCTGGCCGTACGTCCCGGCCTGAAGGCACCCCGCAGGGGCGCAGCGTCAAGGCCGCCCGGCGTCCACCCGGGCGGCCCTGACTCGTGCGTCCTCAGCGCAGCTGTTCGAGGATGGTGGGATCCTGAATCTTACGGTCCTCGGCGAGGAGCAGCACCTTGCTGACGACCTCGGCGGTGCGCGGGTCAGGATCCGCGAACGGCAGGAACACGCGGCCCTGCTGCCCGTTGTGTACGGGAATGATGCACAGGGATCCGCCGGGCTGGCGGTGAACGGTGCCGCTGCCGAGGTGCACGGTGTACTGCGCGTGGTGCCCGTCGATCAGGGCGTGGTCGTGCTGCACGCGGACGTTGCCGAGGTTCAGGAGGCGCAGCGTCTCGCGCAGCAGGGCGGCGCGCATCTCGGTGGTGCTCTGCGTGGCTTCCGGGTCGACGCCGCCGACATGCGCGACGGACACGACGAGGTCGAGGTCGCGCATGGTCTCGCTGAACACGCGGGGCGGCACCTGCGAGAGGATCAGGGGCTCGGTCGCGCCGTGCGGCAGGAAGTACGCGGCGTTCAGCGGGGTGCCCTCGACCTCGTTCGGGGTGCCGTAGCCGAGGCTGGTGTCGATCCAGACGTTGAGGCCCTCGGCATGCCAGGTCTTGCGGACGCCTTCCTCGGGCACCGGTACCCAGCCGCGCGTCTTGAGGAGCGCGGCGGCCTTGCCGGGCTGCACGTGATGGCCGTCGAAGCGCGTGCTGCGTTTCGCGTCCGCTTCGGCCGGGGTGGGCGGGTAGTACTCGCGGAACACCTGCTTGAACGGCTGCGTGACGCCGCGCTCCATGACCTGTGCCTGGAAGGTCGGCCACTGGCGGAGCGTGAACAGGTCGTGCGGGTGCGCGAGGCGCAGGGCGTGATCACCGGTCGGCTGCGGGCCTGCGGGCGTGTCCAGGGTGTCGCCCTGCCACCACCCGGCGTGCTCCTCGTTCATGACCCACACGAGGCTGCGCAGCATCGGCGCGATGACGGGGTGCGCGGCGAGGTCACTCAGTTCCTGCGGCTGCAGGTGGTCGCCGCGGATCATGGCGTCCTCCAGCGCGGCGCGCATGCGGCCCCGCGTGGCGTTCAGTTCCGTGACGCTCTCCCGGAGGGCGATCACCTCCGGCACCTTCTTCAGGGCAGGCGGCAGGGCTTTGAGGGCTTTCTCGCCGCGCCGGACGGTCATGCTGGCCTCCCCGGCGTCCGTGAGGGCGATGCCGAGCGTCACGCCGTCCACGGTGACGGTCTGCGTCCAGTCAGGCGCGGTGCGGGCCTCCATGGCCCACACGAGCCGCTGCGGGTCCGTGTACCCGGCCGTGCGGGCGAGGTTGTGCAGGCCGATGTCGGCCGCGCGGCGCTCGCTCGCCTGACGCTGCGCGCCGAACTGCCGCGCGCCGCGCTGGAACTCGCTGATCACGCGGTAGCGTTCCGTCACGTGACGGGCCGCTACCGCCTTCGCACGTGCCAGCGGCAGCAGGCCCAGGGCGCGCACGGCGTCCTGATTGCGCTTGTCTTGAATACGGCCGCGCAGTTCCGCCTCGTCCAGCTCGCCGAGGACCGCACGGGCGAACGTTTCGGCGCGCTTGTGCCCGCCGCTGCTGCTGGCGTACTTCGCGGCGTCCAGCAGCGCCGCGAACCGCTGCGCGCCCAGCGCCTTGAAGGTCCGCCGGAACCACGCGACGTCCACGGCGCCCTCGGTCAGATCGGCGGCACTCAGGGGGGTGCGTTCGGCGATCTCGGCCTCCCACGCCTGCCGCACGTCCTCCGGGACGCTCCAGTTGCTGTCGCGGGTGTGCGCGTGCAGCCAGTACACGCCGTCCTGCAGGCCGCGCCAGCCGAGCGCGCCGGACACCAGCGGCGCCCACTGCGGCGCGAACATGGCGAGGTCCAGCAGGCGCGCCTCCGGAATTCCGAGCGCCTGCACCTGCGCCTGGAAACGCTGAGGCGTGTCACCGGGCAGTGGGAACGACACGCGGATCAGGTGGCTGAACGTCACGTCGCGGCTCTCGTTGCGGCCCTGATACCCGCGTTTCAGAGAATTTTTACCCAGGGCGGCCAGCAGGCGCAGCGGCAGGTCCGCGCCGTGCGTGCCCTGCAGGGCCAGCGCGGGCAGCGTGGCGGGCGTTTCGAGGTCGCCGCGCGCGAGTTCGACCTCCAGCACCCGGTCCCGCACGGCGTTGACGGCCGTCAGCCAGTCGGGGTGGGTGGGCAGGTCTGCCCTGACGGTCCGGCGCGTGTAGGCGCCCAGGTCCCGGAAGTCGTTACCGGAGGAATACCCCCCTTGTTCCGGGCGTCCCCCGATCAGCTGGTCGAGCAGGTCGTCACGGTTCGCCCAGCCGTGCGCGTACGCGTGCAGCAGCAGGGCCGTGTCCGGCCGCTGGCGCGGCAGGTTCGGGAACGCCTGCCCACGGTACAGGATCAGGTTCCACAGGCGCTGCACCTGCTCCGCCGTCCAGGTGACCCAGGAACCGCGCGGCATCAGGGGGTGCAGCAGGTCGCGGGGGTCCTCGCGCCGCCAGGTGTACTGCGGATCCACGTGCACCCGCACGTCCGTCGGCAGGTACGACAGGGCCGTCTCCCAGGCGTCCAGTGCCATCTCGGTGTCGGTGGGCGTGGCGTGCTGATCGTGCAGGGCGTCCACGATCACGCGCGCGAGATCCGGGTGCGCCAGACGCAATGAGACGAGCGGGCCGAGCGTGCGGTGCAGGGTGCGGCGGCGCAGGTCCTGACGCACCCCGGCGGCGTCCACGGTCGCGCGGTGCTCGGCCAGTTCGTCCTCGTCGGCGTCCTCCAGCAGGTCCTGAAGGCCTTCCGGGTCGAGGCCCAGCAGGTCCAGCACCTCGGCCTCCAGTTCGCTGGCGTCCGGGGTGGCGTCGGAACTGGTGGCTTCAGGGCTGGCGGCGTCGGTGCCGTCCAGTTCGCTCTGCAGTTCGCTTTCGGTGGTGTCGGTGCGGGCGACGAAGTGCGCCAGCGTCCAGCGCATGCGGGTCAGGTCACCGTCCTGCGCGTCCGGGCGGGCATTCCACCACGCCTGCCACAGGTCGTCGAGCGGCATGGGTTGCCCGTCCCGGCCGGGCCGCAGGTGCCAGGGGCTGACGTTGCCGAGCAGTACGGTCTCGCTGCCGTCCCAGCCGACGCCCACCAGTGGTGTCTCGCGGTGCTGGACGATCAGGGCGTCCAGGCTGCGCAGCAGGGCCGCGCCGCGCTGCAATTCCGCCGGGTAGTCCCGCGTGCGCGCCTGCAGGGGCGCGGGGCGGGTCAGGCGGGACGGGTCGAACAGGCCGAGTCCGTCCTGCAGGCTGACCTGTGAGCCGGGGTCCGTCAGCCGCGCGAGCAGGGTTTCCTCGGTGATGTTTTTCGGGCGGAAGTCACCGGGCAGGGCGCCGCCCGTCTCGATCAGGAGTTGCAGGCCCGCCTGCCGCTGGTCGGTGTTCCCGCCGAGCAGGGTGTGGGCGCTCGTCTGCGCCTGGACGGGATCGCTGGCGAGCAGGCGGATCAGGCCGCGGCGCAGGTCGGCACTCCTGCGTTTCAGCAGGGTGTGCACGGCGCCGATCTCGGCGGGATCGGGCGTGAAGTGCGCCATGACGGTCACGGCTTCCTGCGAGACGCTGCTGTTGCGGTCCTGAAGCAGGGTCAGCAGCAGGGCGCGGGCCGGGCCGTCCAGGGGCGCCTTCCCGGCCTGCTCGCCCAGGGCGCGCAGCACGGCCGTCTTGCCGTACACGCTCATGCTGCCCAGGTGCGGGGCGAGGACCGTGAAGGACCGCTCGCCGCGCAGGGCGGGCAGGGCGTCCAGGGCGGAGTCGCGGGCCGGAATCTGCCCCAGCCACGGGAACAGGATCGGGTCGTGCCGCGCCGATTCCGGCAGGCGCAGGGCGTACGCCTCGTACGCTTCGAAGGTGTAGCCGGGGTTCACGCTGCCCCAGCGGTTCAGGATGCCGCCCGCCAGCGCGGCGATGCGCAGGTCCGGGTCACGCAGGAGCGTCAGGCGGTCGTCGTCCGTGAGGAGTTCGGCGGCCAGCAGGTACTGCGCGGCCGCCATGCGTCTCGCTGCGTCGGCGTCCGTGAGCAGCGGGCGGGCGAGGTCGGCGGCGTGCACGGCGTCGCGCATGGCGAGCGTGAACAGCGCCAGGTACGCGTCCACGCCGGACCCTGACGGCACGGCCGCGCGGGCTGCCGCCGGGTCGTCCAGGTAGGCGAGCGCCTGCGTGAGGTGGGCGCGCACCGTCCTGACATCGGTCACGTCGTAGTTCAGCCCGAACCATACGCACGCGGCACGCAGGGTCGCAGCGAAGCGCAGCAGGTCCTCCTGCAGGATCAGGCGCAGGGTGCGGGTGAAGGCGTCCGGGCTGGCCTCGTCCACCGTCTCGAGGATCACCTGACGCAGGCCCTCCTGACGCTGCGCGGCGAGCAGCAGGCCCTCCGCGAGCGTCCAGGCATCCTCACGGGTGCTGGACAGCAGGGCGCCGGGCACGTGGCGGCCCATGCGCGCCACCGGGTGCTGCGTGCCCGCCGTGTCGCGCAGCACGCCGTACACGTCCTCGTTGCCGTCGCTGATCGCCTGACCGAGCAGCAGGCCCAGGCCGTGCGACTGCCAGGCGTTCAGCAGGCCCGCGTGCACCGCGAACCACTCGATGGGCTGTGGGTACTCACGGGTGGCGTTCCAGGCCTGCCACAGCCACGTCTGCGCGTGCGCGGCGGCCAGCCGGTGGCCGGGAGCGCGGAAGGCGCGGCGGGCGTAGCCCTGCGGGTACGGGTGGCGGGTGAGCAGGGCGTCCAGCGTGCGGGCCGCCACGTCCGGGAACTGCGGGAAGAACACGGCCGCGATCATTCGCCGGGTCTCGGGCGTGCTGGCGTGCAGAAGGTCCGTGACGGCTTCCTGTGTCAGCTCGCGCTCCCAGTGATGGTTCGAACTTCGCTGCGACGCCTCGAGAGGCGCGGACAGTTCGGGCGGGAGCGTGCCGAGCCGCTCGTCGAAGCCGGGTTTCCAGGGCTGCTGGAAGGGGCGCAGGGAGTCCTGAACGTCCACGTCAGCCTCCGGCCAGCGCGGTGAGGCGCAGCAGCAGCAGGGTGCTGTCGGGTCGCAGGGTGACGGGTTCGTGGAGGTCGCGGAGTTGGCAGTCGTCCACGAACACGTAGTACAGGCCGTCCCGGAAGGCGGTCAGGGCGGTGCGGACCGCGTCCTGCGGGTCCACGTCGCCGCCGCGTTCCTGCGGGGCGACCGTGACGCGGCCGGTCTGGGCGGCGTCCTGCAGTTCGTGTTCGGTGAGGACGCGCAGCACGCCGACGCTGTCCTGTCGTTCCCGGTAGGCTGCGACCTCGTGCTCGACGAGGTGCGTGAGGAGGCCCGCCAGGGTGTGCGAGTGGTCGGGCAGGTCGACGGGGCGGCGTTCGAAGGGGGTGCGGCGGCCGAGGAGCTTCGTTTCGACGATCATGGGGGACCTCGTTCGTGGAGCGTGAAGTGTGATGCGTTTCACCGTGCAGCCTAGCGGAAATGGATGAGTATGTAAATAGCTAAATAAATGTTCGGGGTTATCCACCGGCGAACTTCCCGCAGCGCCGCCCCTCCCACCAAGGGCCGCGCCCGACCCTGTCACATGAAGCTTCGGTGACGGTCATTGTGGCGCGGTGGCAGTTGCGTCCCCCGGCAAGGCGGAAACTGAACGAGGAAGGCGTCCCAGCACCCGTTCAGCTCCGCCGGAACGCCCATCCACGGGAGGAACGGATGAGTCGCAAATGGGAAGACTGGATCACACTGGTGGCCGGCATGTGGCTGCTCGTCGCCCCGAACGCCCTGGGGTTCGGCAATGTCGCCCGCACGGACGCCATGTGGGTCGGCGCCCTGATCCTGCTCGTCGGTCTGTGGGCCCTGCTGATCCCCGGCTCGCGCGCCGCCGAATGGTCCGCACTGCTGCTCGGCCTCGGCCTGTTCCTGGCGCCCTGGGTCCTGAACTTCAGCGGCCAGGGCACGCCCGCCTGGAACGCCTGGGTGATCGGCGCGCTGGTCGCGGTGCTGTCCGGTGTGGCCCTGCCCGAAGCGTCCAGGCTCGCCCACCCGCTCCGGACGCCCTGAACGGCCCACGCACGACCGGAGCAGACGGGGATGACAGCCCCGTCTGCTCCTTCCTGACATGCTCTGACCGGTTTCTCTTCCGGAACCTGGGCTTCTCTCTTCCAGCCGGGTGGGCAGGAGTCGCCTCCCTGTCTGACCGGAACCCTGATCGGTCCCCGTGCAGTCCATCCTCGCCAGCAGCGCCCTCGCCCGCCAGCGCCTTTGCCGGACCCCCACCCGTCCCGGCCTGATCGCCGACCTGGACGGGGGTCACTCCTTCACGCCGATCCCCTGAAGATTGTGTCCTCCGTGGCTTCCGGTCAGCAGACCTGCACGACAGGCAGGCCCCTCAAGGCCCCGAGTTTCCGCAGACGGTCTGCGACATGGCCCACACCGACCGCGCAGTGGTGGGCGGGGCCCTGGGCGTTCCACGCCTCCACGAAGGCCCGCGCGCCGATGGGGAAGCGGTAGCGGCTGTTGGTGTTGCCGATCTCCAGGATGGGGCCGGGCACACTCTCGCCCTCGGCGACGAGAAGCTTCAGGCCGCCCCCCTCCTCGACCACGGACAGCAGCGTGACGGGGCCGTGCTGCACGCTCATCTCCACGCTGAGGCCCCTCCCCACCTTGCCGTGATACACCTCCAGCGGACGGACCTTCGTGCGGCCCTGCGCGATGCCCGGATGCCCCGGCCCGTCGTGACCCATCAGGACCACGTCGTCACCAAAGTCCAGCGCGTAGTACTCCGTGAACGACCCGCCCACCCCCAGGGTGTCCATGATCTTCATGGCCTGCGCGTTCTTCACCTCGTACTCGCCCGCCACCGGAATGCCGCGCGCCGTGAGCAGCGAGCAGCCCAGGATCACGGAGGTCAGCACGTCCTCGTTCTCACTGCCGGGCGAACCCTCGGCGTAGTACGCCAGATGGGTCAGGTCGTGCCGCTCCACGAAGCGGTCGAGGGCCACGCTGGTGCGCGCCGCCCGCGTCAGTTCCGCCGGATCGCAGTCCGGCTGCACGTCGAACGCACGCCGGAAGTCCTCCACGCGCGCGCGTGCCTCGGCGTCTGGCACCTCGCGCCGCAGCGCACTCAGTTCGTCGGGCTCCAGCACCTCGATGTGCGTCCCGAACTTGATCGCCTGCAGCGTCAGGTCCGAGTAGATGTCCAGCATCCCGTTGTAGTACCGGCCCATCACGCCCAGGCGGCCGTGCGCCATGACGTGCGCCACGCGCGCTGCGTCCAGCCAGCCGTCCACCTCCGCCCACACGTGCGGGTCGCCCTCCAGCACGCCCGTCACCTGATGAAAGGCGATGCCGGCCCGTCTCATCACGTTCGCGATCTCCGGCACCGGGCACGCCGCGCAGTACGCGAGCCAGTCTCCCGTCATCGCCGTGCGGTTCCCGAGCGCACCCAGGCGCGCGTAATCGATGGCCGCCTCGGGCTGCAGGTTTAGGATGACCACGGGCACCCCGGCCCGCTGCACCACCGGCAGCACCGTGCTGGACAGCGCGTACGTGGTCACGTACAGGAACACGAGGTCCACGTCCGCGCGTCTCAGCGCGTGCCCGGCCTCCAGTGCCTTCGGGGGCGTGTCGATCAGGCCGAGGTTCACGACCTCCACGCCAGGCCGGGCGAGCCGCGCGGCCACCCGCGCCACGTAGCCCTTCAATCTCTCCTCCAGGCCCTCGAACTGCGGCCAGTACGTGTCCAGGCCGATGCCGAACAGGCCGACCTTCAGGGGATAAGCGGTCATGGTTCTCCTTGTGGCGGGCCGGCGTTTCCGTGCCCCGCCCTCGGTGCAACGCCTGTGGGCTGTGAGCCGTCCATCTCGCTCACAGCCCACCCCGCAGCGCTCATACGGATTCCGGTGGATTCCGTTCTGTCTTCGGAATCCATCGGACCGCTTGGGCCTGGGCCCGGAGGGCATCTTGCGCTCCCCGGTCCCGACCGCCCCGTTCTAGAAGTTGAACTTGTCGATGTTGGCCTTGTCGAAGGTGTAGGGCGGCCCGACGATGATCTCGCCGTTCTTGCCGACCGTGTACTCGCCGAGCTTCCCGGCCTTGAACTTCTCGCCTTCCTTGCCGGTGATCTGACCGCTGACGAGCGCGGCGGCGGCGTACGTGGCGAGGTAGCCGACGTCCGAGGGGTTCCACAGCTGGAAGGCGGTGACGGTCCCGTCCTTCACGAAGGCGCGCATCTGGTTGGGCGTGCCGAGCCCGGTCAGCATGACCTTGCCCTTCTGCGGGCTGGTGGAGAGGTAGCGCGCGCCGGCGCTGATGCCGACCGTGGTGGGCGAGATGACGCCCTTCAGGTTCGGGTACGCCTGGATGAGGCCCTGCATCTCGGTGAAGGATTTCTGGTCGTCGTCGTTGCCGTACGCGATCTTGACGAGTTTCATGTCCTTGTACCTGGGCAGCTTGAGTTCTTCCTGCATCCACTTGATCCAGGTGTTCTGGTTCGTGGCGTTCGGCGTGGCGGACAGCACGGCGATGTCGCCCTTGTAGCCGATGAGCTTGCCGAGGAGTTGCACCTGCGCGCGCCCGATGCCTTCACTGTTCGCCTGGTTGACGAAGAGCGTACGGCCGGACACGGCCGTGTCGGAGTCCATGGTGACGATCTTCATGCCGCTGGCCTTGGCGCGCGCCAGGTACGGCAGCAGGGCGTTCGCGTCGTTCGCGGCGAGCACCAGGGCGTCCTGCCGCTGGGCGATGGCGGTGTTGATGTAGCTGACCTGGCTGCTGGCACCCGCGTCGGACGGGCCGACGACCTTGACGGTCGCGCCGATCTCCTTGCCGGCCTCGGTGCCGCCGCTCGTCTCGATGACGTTGTACGGGTTGTTGATGTTCTTGGGCAGCAGGGTGATCTTCAGGCCCTTCTTGAGGGCGGGCTGCGCGTAGGCGAGCGTGGCGGCGGAACCGAGGGCGAGCGCGGACAGGAGCAGGGAACGTGATTTCATACGACCTCCAGGTCAGGCGTGAGGGGCGAGGACGGTGAAGCCGGGCCGGGGACTGCAGGTCAGGGTGACACGACTTCCCCCCTGAGGCGGCGACGCTGCCGGGCCGCCTGAGCCCGTGCGATGAGGTTCGGCACGAGAACAGAGCCGATCAGGAGCAGGCCGGTCACGATGGTGAGGATCTCGTTGCTGACGTCCACGATGGTCAGCGCGCCGTTGATCAGGCCGATCAGGAAGACGGCGAGGACCGCGCCGATCACGCTGCCCTTCCCGCCGAAGATGCTGACGCCGCCCAGCAGCACGGCCGCGATCACGCCGAGTTCAAAACCGGTGGCGTTGTCGCCACGGGCACTGGCGAAGCGGAACGTGTACACGACGCCCGCCAGGGCGGACATCAGGCCCGACATCACGAACAGCAGCAGCTTGGTGCGTTCGACGCGCAGGCCCGAGAAGCGCGCGGCGACCTCGTTCGACCCGATGGCGTACAGGCTGCGGCCGAACGGCGTGGCGTGCAGGACCACGGCCGTCAGGACGGCCAGGACCGCGCCGACCGCGATGGGAATGGGGATCAGGGTGCCGGGCACCGTCCCGAAGCCGAAGTTCGTGTACGCCTGCGGGAAGTCCGCGACGGCGCGGTCGCCGAGCAGCACGAAGGCCAGCCCGCGGTACAGGGCGAGCGTGCCGATGGTGACGGCCAGTGACGGCAGGCCCAGCCGCGTGACGAGCAGCCCGTTGAGCAGGCCCGCGAGCCCGCCCGTCATGAAGGCCGCCAGGATCGCGAGCGGCATCGGGACGCCCGCGGCGAACAGCGTGCCCAGGACCGCCGAGCACAGGCCCAGGATGCTGGCCACGGACAGGTCGATCTCGGCCACGATCACGAGCAGCGTCATGGTGAGCGCCATCAGCAGCGTCTCGCTGAAGTTCGCGGTCAGGAACGAGATGTTCTGCCCGGTCAGGAAGTCCTTCGAGAGCAGCCCGCCGCCCAGCAGCGCGACGATCACGAGGACGGTCAGCGTGGTCTCCCAGCCGGGGAGGGTCTTCAGTGCCTTCATTTCCGTGTCCCTCCCTGCTGCGGGGCCGCCTGCAGGCGTTTTGCGGCGCGCTTCGAGACGAGCATGTCCACGCTGATCGCGCCGAGCAGCAGCGCGCCCTGAATGGCCTGCTGGTAGAAGCCGGGGGCGCGCAGCGTCACGAGGGCGCTGCCCATCACGCCCAGCAGCAGCGCGCCGACCCCCGCGCCGAACAGGGTGCCGACCCCGCCCGCGATGCTGACGCCGCCCACCACGGCCGCCGCGATCACCTGCAACTCCAGTCCCGTTCCGGCCGTGGCGTCCACGGTGCCGAACCGCGCGAGGTACAGCACGCCCGCGAGGCCCGCGATGGCGCCGCTCAGGACGAAGCCCGTCATGGTGCGCCGCGTGACGCTGATCCCGGC
The DNA here is from genome assembly GCF_014646915.1 of Deinococcus aquiradiocola. Lineage (NCBI taxonomy): Bacteria > Thermotogati > Deinococcota > Deinococci > Deinococcales > Deinococcaceae > Deinococcus > Deinococcus aquiradiocola. The sequence goes on from NZ_BMOE01000002.1 coordinate 91,628, forward strand.
GAGCACCGCCGCCTCGGCGTTCGAGCCGAGCGCGTAGTACTCGCGCCCGCCGCGCCACGAGCCCAGGTACGCCCCGAAGCCCAGCATGACCACGAACACCAGCAGCACGAGATTCGGGATGCCCAGCACGCTGCCGGTCCCGAAGGTCAGGAACCCGGCCGGGAGATTCGAGGCGTTGATCTGCCCGCCGTGCACGACGGCGTACGTGACGCCCCGGAACACGTACAGCGTGCCGAGCGTGGCGACCAGGGCAGGTACCCGCCCGTAGGCGACGAGCAGGCCGTTCACGGCGCCCAGCCCCGCGCCGAGTGCCAGGCCGAACAGCAGGGCCAGCGGGATCGGCATGCCCGGGTGCGCGGCGAACAGCGAGCCGGTCAGGAAGGCGCTCAGGCCCACCACGCTGCTGATGCTGAGGTCCACGTGCTTCATCAGCAGGACGACAGTCTCGCCGACCACCAGCAGCGCCACGACCGCCACGTTCAGGAACAGGTCGCGGACGCTGCCACTTCCCAGGAACAGCGGGTTGATGGCCGCCGTGCCCAGCGTGACGAGCAGCAGCAGGCCGACCAGTCCGGCCTCGCGGGCCCGCAGCAGGCGGGTGAGCAGGCCCGGCGTGGCTGGGGAGGCCGGGGAAGGCACGGGATCACTTCTGGTCATCACGCTGCACCATCCACGGTGCCCGCCCGCTGGCCGGTCGCGAGGTACATCACGGCCTCCTCGCTGCCCTGCTCTCGGCTGAGTTCCCCGACCAGAGCGCCCTCCCGCATGACGAGGATCCGGTCGGCCATGCCGAGCACCTCCGGCAGGTCGCTGCTGATCATCAGGACCGCGAGGCCCTGCGCGGCGAGCTGCGCGAGCGTGCGGTGCACCTCGGCCTTCGCGCCCACGTCGATGCCGCGCGTGGGCTCGTCCACGATCAGCACGCTGGGGTTCGTGGCGAGCCACTTGGCGAGCACGACCTTCTGCTGGTTCCCGCCCGACAGGCTGCTGGCCGGGTCGCTCAGGCGGTGCGCCTTGAGCTGCAGCCTGGACGTCCATTCCTGCGCGCTGCGGGCCTCGGCCGTGCGGTTCATCAGCAGACCGCCCGTCAGCCGGTTCAGGATCGCGAGGTTCGCGTTGCGTTCGATGCTCATGTCCATCACGAGGCCCTGCGCGCGGCGGTCTTCCGGCACGAGGCCCAGTCCGGCGCTCATCACGGCGCGCGGGTTCCCGGCGGGCAGGACGTGCCCGTTCACCCGGACCTCGCCATCCACGCGGGGGTCCACGCCGAAGATCGCGCGGGCCACCTCGCTGCGGCCCGCGCCGACCAGTCCGGCCAGCCCGACGATCTCGCCGCGGCGCACCTCGAAGCTGACGTCGCGGAACACGCCCGGCTGCGAGAGGCCGCGCACGCTGAGGGCCACCTCGCCCACCACCGCGTCGCCGCGCGGGTACAGGTCGCCCAGGTCGCGGCCCACCATCTGCCGCACCACGATGTCCGTGTCGTAGTCGGTGACGGGTCCGCTGCTCACCCACGTCCCGTCGCGCATGACGGTGACGCGCTGGCACTCCGCGAAGACCTCCTCCAGCCGGTGCGTGATGAACAGCACCGCCGCGCCCCTGGAGCGCAGGGAACGCACCACCCGGAAGAGCCGCTCGGTCTCCTGCAGCGTCAGGGCGGCCGTGGGCTCGTCCATGATCAGCACGCGGGCGTCCAGCGACAGCGCCTTGGCGATCTCCACGAGTTGCTGGTCCGCGATGCTCAGGCCCCGCACGGGCCGCGCCGGGTCGAGCGGCACGCCCAGCTCCGCGAGCAGGCCCGACACGCGCCCCCGCATGGCCCGCACGTCGATCCGCCCGAACGCGCCGCGCGGCTGGCGACCCATCAGGACGTTCTCCGCGACGCTCAGGTCCGGGAACAGCGTCGGTTCCTGGTAGATGATCGCGATCCCCGCGTCCCGCGCGTCGGCCGGCGAGTGGAAGTGCCGCTCCACGCCGCCCATCGTGAGTGTGCCCGTGTCGCGGCGGTGCACGCCTGCCAGGATCTTCACGAAGGTGCTCTTGCCCGCGCCGTTCTCGCCGAGCAGCGCGTGCGCCTCGCCGGGGAAGAGGTCGATGCTCACGTCCCTGAGCGCCTGCACCGGCCCGAAGGACTTGCCTGCACGGGTGAGGGTCAGCAGGGGCTGGACGCGGTCCATGTCGGCTGTCACTCCGGTGCCGCCAGCCACGGGAACAGAACCCGTGACCGATTGCGCCTGCGCGGCAGCGTCCTCGCGGCGACCCGCTCCGCTCGCAGGGCCGTTACTCAAGATGGAACACCTCCTCCAGCTGGAGAAACCCCTGGTCGGGCGTGCCCTGGAGCGCCACGAAGAACGGGGCCATCTCCGCCTGCCAGCGGGCGTTCACGTCGGTGCGTGCCATGCCGTCACGGGCGGCCTGCAGGCTGGGGGTCTCGAAGTAGCCGATCAGCAGGCCGTCCGGGCGCAGGAACAGCGAGTAGTTGTGCCAGCCGGTGTCCCGCAGGGCGGCGAGCATGTCGGGCCAGACGTGGCGGTGGCGGTCCCGGTAGTCGTCCAGGCGGTCGGGGTGCACCTGGAGCTGAAAGCAGACGCGTTGGTGGGGAGTGGACATGGGCCTCCGGGAGCAGCCTGGGGGGCTGCGGCTGGGTTATGGGTCGGGATTGACTGAATCATTCAACACCATCACACAGAACATTGCAAGACCTTGTCACTTTTTGTTGGAGTCGTGTTAGGATCGGGGCATGTCCAACGAAGTCACGGGCCCGCTGCCAGGAAGGCAGCAGGACATCCTGCGGCGTGCCCTCACCCACAACGTCGTCCGCATCAAGGACCTCGCCGCCGAACTCGGCGTGCACGAGATGACCGTCCGCCGCGACATCGACGCCCTGTGCGAACAGGGCCGACTCCAGCGCGTGCACGGCGGCGCGCAGATGCTCGAACGCACCGCCGAGGAACTCTCCCAGACCCTGCGCGCCGGGCAGAACGTCGAAGCCAAGGAACGCATCGCCCGCGCCGCCCTGGGACTCATCCAGGACGGCGACACCGTCGCGCTGGACGCCAGCACCACCAGCCTCGCCCTCGCCCGGCTGCTCCCCACCCGCAAGGTGCAGGCCATCGCCTGCAGCCTCGACGCCGCGAACGTCCTCGCTGCCGGAGGCGTGCCGTTCCTGATGGTCGGCGGGAACTTCCACGCCCCCGCACGCTCCTTCGTGGGTGCGTTCTTTCTCGACACGCTCGCACGGCTCCACCCGGACCTCGTGTTCTTCAGCGCCAAGGGGTACGCGCCCGGCGCGGGCTTCACCGACCCGCACCTCCCGGAGGTCGGCAGCAAGCAGGCCCTGATCCGGTCGGGCAGCAGCGTCGTCGCCCTGCTCGACCACAGCAAGTTCGGCCGCCGCGCCCTGGCGACCATCGCCACGCACGCCGACGTGAACACCCTCATCACCGACGCCGACCCGGGCGACGACACCCGCGCGCAGCTCGACACCGACGACATCCAGCTCATCCTCGCCCCGTAACGGAGACCCCCATGACACGATTGACTGCCCCCCTCGACGCCGCCCTCTCGCGGCAACGCATCGAGACGCCCAGCTGGGGCTACGGCAACAGCGGCACCCGCTTCAAGACCTTCGCCGCTCCCGGCGCGGCCCGGGACGTGTCCGAAAAGATCGACGACGCCGCCGAGGTGCACCGCCTGACCGGCATCGCGCCCAGCGTCGCCCTGCACATCCCCTGGGACGAGGTGGACGACTACGCGGCCCTGGGACAGTACGCGCGGGAACGCGGGGTGAGCATCGGCGCGATCAACCCGAACGTCTTCCAGGACGATGTCTACCGGCTCGGCAGCGTCACGCACCCCGACGAGGCGGTGCGCGAGCAGGCCGTTTCTCACCTGCTGGACTGCGTGGAGGTCATGCGGCAGACCGGCAGCCGCGACCTGTCGCTGTGGTTCGCGGACGGCACCAACTACGCCGGGCAGGACGACCTGCGCCGCCGCAAGCACGCCATGCGCGCCGCCCTGAAGCGCGTCCACGACGCACTCCCCGACGGGGGCCGCATGCTGGTCGAGTACAAGCTCTTCGAGCCCGCGTTCTACGCGACCGACCTGTTCGACTGGGGCGCCGCGTACGCGCACTGCGTCGCCATCGGCGAGAAGGCGCAGGTGCTCGTCGACCTGGGGCACCACGCGCAGGGCGTGAACATCGAGCAGATCGTCGCGTTCCTGCTCGACGAGGGCCGCCTGGGCGGCTTCCACTTCAACGCCCGGCGCTACGCGGACGACGACCTGATCGTCGGCACGGGCAACCCCTTCGAGCTGTTCTGCATCTACGCCGAACTCGTCGCCGCAGGGCACGCGGACGACCAGATCACGCGCCGCACCGCGCAGAACGTCGCGTACATGATCGACCAGAGCCACAACATCGAACCCAAAGTCGAGGCGATGCTGCAGTCGGTGCTGAACTGCCAGGACGCGTACGCCAAGGCCCTCCTGATCGACCGGGACGCGCTGCGGGCCGCGCAGCAGGCGGGGGACGTGCTCGCCGCGCACCGTGCCCTGACCGACGCGTTCCGGACCGACGTGCGGCCCCTGCTGGCCGAGTGGCGGGACGTGCACGGCCTGCCGAGCGACCCCATCGCCGCGCACCGCGCCAGCGGGTACCAGGCGACGGTCGCCCGCGAGCGCGGCACCGCGCAGGGCGGCGGCGGCTACCCCGTCAGGGAGAAGACCCTCACGCGCTGACCTGCCGACCGTCCGCCCTGCCTCTCCCCCCATCCACAGGAGTCCACATCATGACGACCACGCACCTCAAGACGACCATCCAGAACCGCTGGAACGACGCCGACGCGCCCGAAGGGGACGGCCTCGCCTCGCTGACGTACCGCTCGAACCTGCTGGGCGCCGACCGGACACTCGTGAACATCTACGGCGGCAACACCAGCACCAAGAGCGTGGAGAAAGATCACCTCGGGCGGGACGTGACGGTGCTGTGGGTGAAGGGTTCCGGCAGCGACATCGCCAGCATCACCGCCCGCGGCTTCGCGGGCCTGAAGCTCGACGAGGTGCTCCCGCTCTTCGAGCGCCCCGGCATGAGCGACGAGGAGATGACCGCGTACCTCGACCGCACGGCCTTCGAGCCATCGCGCCCCCGGCAGAGCATCGAGACGCTGCTGCACGCCTTCGTGCCCGCCAGGCACGTGGACCACACGCACCCGGACGCGATCATCGCCGTCGCGTGCACGCCGCGCGGCCCGGAGATCATGCGCGAGATCTACGGCGAGCGGGCCGCGTGGGTGGACTACATCCGCCCCGGCTTCACGCTCAGCCAGCAGATCGGCGCGGCCGTGCGCGACAACCCGGGCCTGGAGGCCGTCGTGATGGGCAAGCACGGGCTGGTCACCTGGGGCGACACGTCGAAGGAGAGTTACGAGAAGACCCTGCGGATCATCGGGGAGGCTCAGGCCTACCTGGACGCGCACGCCGACGCTCAGCCCTTCGGTGGAGCGCGGGTGACGGGCGAGACCGAAGGTGCGGACGCGCTGCTCGCCGCCGTGCTGCCGGTGCTGCGCGGCGCCATGAAAGGCGACCGGCCCGTGATCCTGAGCGTGGACACCAGCGCCCCCGTGATGGAGTTCGTGAACTCGAACGCTGCGGCCGGGCTGTCCCAGGTGGGCGCGGCGTGCCCCGATCATCTCGTGCACACCAAACGCGTGCCGCTGTACCTCGACTGGACGCCGCAGCAGGGCCAGGACGCCCTGATCGCGGCGGCAAAGGCGGGTGTAGAGCAGTTCAAGGCCGAGTACGCCGCGTACTTCGAGGAGAACAGGGGAGACGGCGACGTGATGTTCACGCCCGCGCCGCGCGTCGTGCTGATCCCGGGCCTGGGCATGGTGAACAGCGGCCCGGACGCCATGGGCGCCGAGGTCTCGCGGCAGCTGTACACGCGCGCCATTCAGGTCATGAAGTCTGCCAGCAGCCTCGGCGGCTTCGTGAGCCTCTCGGCCGCCGAGAGTTACGCCATCGAGTACTGGCCGCTGGAGCTGTACAAACTCAGCCTCAAGCCCGCCCCGAAGGCCCTGGAGGGGCACGTGGCACTCGTCACGGGCGCGGCGAGCGGCATCGGCCGGGCCATCGCGTCGCGGCTCGCGGCGGACGGCGCGCACATCGTGATCGCCGACCTGAACGCGGACGGCGGGCAGACCGTCGCGGACGATCTCGTGAAGACGAGGGGCTTCCGCCGCGCGACCAGCACCGGCATGAACGTCACCGAGGAGGCCCAGGTCATGGCCGCGTACCGGCACGCCATCCTCACGTACGGCGGCGTGGACATCGCCGTGAACAACGCCGGCATCGCGTCCAGCGCGCCCATCGAGGAGACGAGCCTGGAGATGTGGAACCGCAACCAGAGCATCCTCTCGACCGGGTACTTCCTGGTGGCGCGCGAGGCCTTCAAACTCATGAAATCGCAGGGCACCGGCGGGAACCTCGTGTTCATCGGCAGCAAGAACAGCGTCGCCGCGGGCAAGAACGCCGCCGCGTACAGCACCGCGAAGGCCGCCGAACTGCACCTCGCCCGCTGCCTCGCGGAGGAGGGGGGCGCTTCGGGCATCCGCGTGAACAGCGTGCTGCCGGACGGCATCCTGGCGGGCAGCAGCATCTGGGACGGCAAGTGGCGGGCCGAGCGGGCCGCGACCTACGGCATCGAGCCGGACAAACTGGAGGAGTTCTACCGCAACCGCACGACCCTGAAGGTCAACGTGCTGCCCGAGGACATCGCCGAGGCGACGTACTGGCTGGCGTCCCCGGCGGCCGCGAAGACGACGGGCGGCGTGATCACCGTGGACGGCGGCGTCCCCACCGCGTATGTCCGCTGAGGTGAGCGGCGCATCCACCCGGCACGTCGCCATCGACCTGGGCGCGTCGAGCGGCCGGGTGGCACTGGGCACCGTGCACGGCGGGCAGCTGGAGGTGGAGGTGCTGCACCGCTTCCCGAACGGTGGCGTGCCCGTGAACGGTGGCCTGCAGTGGGACATCCTGGGCCTGTGGCGCGAGGTGCTGCACGGCCTGACGCTGGCCGGGCGGCGCGGCGAGATCGCCAGCGTCGGCGTGAACTCCTGGGCGGTCGATTACGGCCTGCTCGACACGCACGGCGAGCTGCTGAGCGGCGTGCACCACTACCGCTCGCCGCGCCTGGACGGCGTGATGGAGCGTGTCCGCGCAAAGCTGGGCAACGACGCCATCTACCGTGCGACGGGCATCCAGTTCCTGCCGTTCAACACGCTGTACCAGCTGGCCGCCGAGAGACCGGAACGGCTGGCGGAGGCGCAGGTGCTGCTGATGGTGCCGGACCTGCTGCACTTCTGGCTGTGCGGCGCCAAGGTCACCGAACGCACGAACGCCAGCACCACGCAGCTGTACGACCCGCGCACGGGCGACTGGGCGTGGGCACTGGTGGACGCCGCCGGGATCCCCCGCGCGCTGCTGCCGCGCATCGTGGAGCCCGGCACGGACCTGGGCGCGCTGCGGCCCGAGGTGGCGGCCGAGACGGGCCTGACCGGCACGCACGTCATCGCCCCCGCCACGCACGACACCGCGTCCGCCGTGGCCGCCGTGCCCGCGGGCGAGAATCCCGGCTGGGCGTACGTGTCGAGCGGCACGTGGAGCCTCGTGGGGGTGGAATCACCGCGCCCTGTGCTGGGGGGCGCGGCACGCACCATGAACCTCACGAACGAGGCGGGCATCGGCGGCACCACCCGGCTGCTGAAGAACGTGATGGGCCTGTGGATCGTGCAGGAATGCCGCCGCGCGTGGAACGCCGAGTTCGGGGCACTCTACGCGGACGCGGCTGCCCTCCCGGCTGGCGGCTCCGTGTTCGACCCGGACGACGCGCGCTTCCTCGCGCCCGGCACGGACATGCCGGGGCGCGTGCAGGCCGCGTGCCGCGACACCGGCCAGCCCGTGCCCCAGTCACCGCCCGAGATCGTGCGCTGCGTCCTCGACAGCCTCGCGCGCCGCATCGCGGACGTGCTGGACGGCCTGGAGGCGGTGACGGGCACGCCCGTCGACACGCTGTACGTGGTGGGCGGCGGCTCGCAGGGCGACCTGCTCAACCAGCTGACAGCGGACGCGACCGGCCGCCCGGTGGTCGCCGGGCCGGTCGAGGCGACGCTGATCGGCAACCTGCTCGTGCAGGCGCAGGCGGGCGGACACCTGGGCGGCATGCGCCTGCGGGACGTGGTGCGGGCCAGCAGCGACCTCCAGACCTTCACGCCATCCTCAGGCCAGGCCCGTGCGCCGCGCGCCGGAACGCGGCAGACTGGGCGTGGGGTGACGCCTTGAAAATCGACCTGTTCATCACCTGCCTGAACGACGCCCTGTTCCCGAAGACCGGGCAGGCGACGGTATCGCTCCTCGAACGCCTGGGCCACGAGGTGCGCTTCAACGCCGCGCAGACGTGCTGCGGGCAGATGCACCTGAACACCGGCTACCGCGCGGACGCCCTGAGCCTGGTGCGCAAGTTCGTGAACGACTTCCGGGACGCCGAGGTGATCGTCCTGCCGAGCGGCTCGTGCGCCGCCATGCTGCGCGAACTCGCGCCCGACGCCGCCCACTGGGAGGGCGACGAGGCCCTGCGGAGTGAGGTGCTGGAGCTCTCCGGCCGCATCTACGAGCTGAGCGAGTTCCTCGTGAAGAAGCTGGGCGTCGAGGACGTCGGCGCGGCGTACCCGCACCGCGTCACGTATCACCCGACGTGCCACGCCATGCGCTCGCTGCACGTCGGGGACGCGCCCCTGAGACTGCTGCGGAACGTACGCGGCCTGACGCTGCTCCCCCTCCCGCATGCGGACGAGTGCTGCGGGTTCGGCGGCACCTTCAGCGTCAAGAACCCCGACGTGAGCACCGCCATGCTGGCCGACAAGGCCCGCCACATCCTGGAGACCGGCGCGGAGGCCTGCACCGCCGGGGACAACTCCTGCCTGATGCACATCGGCGGGGGGCTCCACCGGTTAAGAAGTGGGGCCAGGACCGTGCACCTCGCGGAGATCCTCGCGAGCACCCCTGGGCAGGTGTGGGCGTGAGCGGCCTGCACCCCGCCCGGCCCTTCCCCGAGGCCGCGAAGTCGGAGGTCAACAACCCGCAGCTCCGGGCGAACCTCCGCAAGGTCACGAATACCATCCGCGAGAAGCGTCTGCGGGCGGTGGGGGAACTGCCGCACTGGGAGGAGTTGCGTGTGCTGGGCGCGGCCACCAAGGACGCCTCGCTGGCGCACCTGAGCGACCGGCTGCTGGAACTGGAGGCGAGCGTCAAAGCGCGCGGCGGGCACGTGCACTGGGCGCGCGACGCGGCCGAGGCGCGCGAGCTCGTGGCGCAGATCGCGCAGGGGCACGGGGTCACGGAGCTCATCAAGGTCAAGAGCATCACGTCCGACGAGATCGAGCTGAACAGGGCGCTGGACGCGCACGGCATCCACGCCATCGAGACGGACCTCGCGGAACTGATCGTGCAGCTGTCGCACGACACGCCGAGCCACATCCTGGTGCCCGCCATCCACCGCAACCGCGCCGAGATCCAGGCGCTGTTCAACCGTGAACTCGGCGACCCGGAGCACCTGTCGGACGACCCCGCCGTGCTGGCCGGGGCGGCGCGGCGCTACCTGCGGCAGAAGTTCCTGACCACGAAGATGGCGGTGTCCGGCGCGAACTTCGCCATCGCCGACACGGGAACCGTGTGCGTGGTGGAATCCGAGGGCAACGGCCGCATGTGCGTGACGCTGCCGGAAGTGCTCGTCAGCATCATGGGCATCGAGAAGGTGCTGGGGACGTGGGAGGACATCTCCGTGTTCATGGAGCTGCTCCCGCGCAGCAGCACGGCGGAGCGCATGAACCCGTACACGTCGTTCTGGAGTGGCGTGACGCCGGGCGACGGCCCTCAGGAATTCCACCTGATCCTGCTCGACAACGGCCGCACCGACGTCCTGGCCGACGAGGTCGGGCGGCAGACGCTGCGCTGCATCCGCTGCTCGGCGTGCCTGAACGTCTGCCCCGTGTACGAGCGGGCGGGCGGCCACGCGTACGGCAGCGTCTACCCCGGCCCGATCGGCGCGATCCTCACGCCGCAGTTGCTGCACATGGACGACAAAAATGCCAACACCCTGCCCGGCGCGTCCAGCCTGTGCGGGGCGTGCTTCGACGCGTGCCCGGTGCGCATCAACATCCCGCAGGTGCTCATCTACCTGCGCGGCGAGGCGAATGGGCACAAGGGCACGACGCTGGAATCCGTGGCGATGGGCGCGGCGCGCTACGCCATGAGCGAGGGCTGGCGCTTCGAGGGCGCCGTGAAGCTCGCCCGGGCCGGGCAGGGGCCGCTCGTGCACGGCGGGCAGATCACGGCCCTGCCGGGCCTGCTGGGCGGGTGGACGCAGAGCCGCGACCTCGCCCCGTTCCCGCCGCAGAGCTTCCGGGAGTGGTGGCGGGAGCGGGAAGCGGAAGGCGCAGGAGGGGAACCGTGAGCAATGCCGAGGCCAGACTGGAGATCCTGACGCGCATCAACCGTGCCGTCCGGGACAGGGACGTGCCGGAACGCCCCGCTTACCCGCGCGCCGAAGGGCAGTCCCGCGCGGACGTGCTGCACACCTTCGAGGACCGCATTCTGGACTACCGCGCTGGCTTCGTGCGCGTGTCGCCGGACGGCGTACGGGAAGCGGTGCGGGCCGCCCTGGGAGACGCGCGCCGCGTGGTCGTCCCGGACGGCCTGGACCCGGCCTGGCTCCCGGACGGCCTGGATGTGCGGCGTGACACCCCACCCCTCACGCACGCGCAGCTGGACGGCGTGGACTCGGTCGTGACGTCGTGCGCGGTCGCCGTGGCGCGCACCGGCACCATCATCCTCGACCACGGCCCTGGCCAGGGCCGCCGCGCGCTGACGCTCGTACCGGACCTGCACGTCTGCGTCATCCATGCCCACCAGATCGTGCCGGACGTGCTGGACGGCGTGCATGCCGTCGCCGGAGCCGTCCGCGCCGGGCGGCCGCTCACGTGGCTGAGTGGCGGCAGCGCCACCAGCGACATCGAACTCGTGCGCGTCGAGGGCGTCCACGGTCCCCGGACCCTGCGCGTCATCGTGGTGGACGGCTGAACAGCCCCCGTATCACGCACCGTCGACGCCGGGCCGGTCGATCCACAGGCGTTTGAGGTCCAGGCGGCCGTACGCGTCGGGGTGCACGTCCCGGATCAGGGGATGCAGCTGACGGCGTTTCACGCGGTGGTACGTCAGGGTCAGCCAGTCGTCCCGCAGCAGCAGGTGCTCCACCGCATCCAGGATGTTCTCGCGTTCCCGGTGCGTGCGCGCGGTGCGGTAGGTGTCCAGGTGCGCGTCCACGTCCCGCAGCAGTGCGGGCGGCAGCAGTTGCCGGAACAGCAGTTGCGGGTGCTGGAGGGCCGAGAGGAACGCGAGGTGCTCGTGCACGCCCGCCACCTCGCCCAGCATGACCATGTCGCCGTCCGTGGGCAGCGGGGACAGGTCGAGGTCGAAGGGGCGCACCTCGACGTGCAGGCCGTGGCGGCGGCAGCGTCCGGCGAGCCACGCGGCTTCCGCCTGCGGTTCCGGCCAGCTGAGCGCGTACAGCACGAGCGGCGCGGCACGGGTGTCCCGCAGGAGGGCGGCCGCGTGCGCCTCCCGGCGTTCCGGGACGCCGCGCGCAGCTGATCGGCGCGGATAGAAGGATGACGCGGGCACGAGCGGGTCCGTGCGGCCCACGTCCCGCCAGTACGCGTGCACGTCGTACAGTTCGTGCACGGCGCGTCTCAGGTGCGGGTCGTGCGTGGCCGGGCGGTGCGCGTTCCAGATCAGGAACTGCACGCCCACCTCCGCCTGCCAGTGCGGCTGCGCCGCAGCGCCCTCCCCCTGCACCTGCACGCTGGTCGGCCCGCCGTGCTGGCGGTCCGGGACGTTCCAGTACTCCACCTCGTCGATCAGGGGGCGGCCCGCGAAGTGCGCGTCGAAGGCCGTGAGCCGCAGTCCCGCCGGAAGGCGCGTGAACCGGAACGCGCCCGTGCCGGTCAGCCGGTCCGGGTGGAACGGCAGGTCGCGCGGCAGGACCAGGGCGGGCGTGTCGCACAGCCGCCACGGCAGGAACGCGTCCCTGCGCGACAGGTGAAGCCTCACCGCGTGCGGCCCGTGCACGCTCACCCGTTCGAGGTCCGGCAGCAGCCACGCCGCGCCGTGCCGCGTCCGGTCGAGCGTGAACTTCACGTCGTGCGCGTCGAGCGTCCGGCCGTGATGGAACTGCACGCCCTTGCGCAGCCAGAAGGTCCACGTCAGGCCGTCCGGCGCCGTGTCCCAGTGGTGCGCGAGGTGCGGCAAGAGTTCGCCGGTCGTGCCGTCCAGCGTCACGAGGGGGTCCATCACCTGCTGCAGCAGGTGCGCCTCGAAGGTGTTCGACGCGAGCAGCGGGTCGAGGCTCCCGAGGTCGCGCGTGACGGCCATGCGCAGCACGTCCAGGCCCGGCGCGGGTTCCGTCAGCCCGAACAGGGCCTGCACCTGCCGCGTGAACACCCAGGCGCGCGGGAAGGGGAGACGCAGGACGCGCGCCACGCCGTCCAGGTTCCGTGCCGCGATCAGGCGCGTCAGGGCCGCCGTCAGGGCCTCCCGCAGCGGCACGGCGAACGTCACGCGGGAGGTGATGCCGCGCCCCCGCCCCGGCAGGTACGCGAGCGTCCCGCCGGCGTGCGCCTGCTGCAGGGTCCGGCGGGCCGTGCGGTCACTGCAGGCCCAGACGGTCCGCACCTCCTGCAGCGTCACCGGGTACGTGTCCCGCTCGCCGTCCCGCGCGAACAGCCACGCCCGCAGCGCCAGGACCGGTTCGTCCGGCCAGGGCTCCACCACGGGCACGGACTGGACGGGCGGGGGCTGAGTGGGCTGGCGCTGCGGCGTCACGGTCCCCCGATTCTGCCACTCGGCGTCCCTCCCGCACGCCGCACCTGCCGACCGGTGGAAAAGGGGTCAGCGGTGACCCACCCTGACACTTTTTCCCTGCGTCGCAGCCCTTCAGACTGACGCGCATGTGGTCCTCCCTGCACCCGAACGTCCGCACGCGCATCACGACCTCATTCCTGTCGCGCCTGGTGGGCGGCGCGGTCTTCCCGTTCATGGCGGTGTACTTCACGGCGCACCTCGGCGCGGGCCGCGCGGCCGTGCTGCTGGCGCTGCTCGTCCTCGCGCAGTTTCTGGCGGGCCTGTACGGCGGCGGGCTGGCGGACGCGTGGGGGAGACGCCGGACCCTGCTGCTCGGCGAGGCGCTGAAGTTCGTGGCGTTCGCCGGGATGCTCACCGCGAACGCGTGGACCCCGCACCCCTGGGCGACCTTCGCGGCGGTCCTGGCCGTGAACGTCGCGTCGGGCCTGCTGAACCCGGCGGCCGAGGCGATGCTGGTGGACGTCAGCACCCCGCAGACGCGCACCTTCATGTACGCCGTGAACTACTGGGCCGTGAACGCCAGTCTGCTCGTCGGGTCACTGCTCGGCGGCTGGCTGTACCGCGACCACTTCCCGCTGCTGCTGGCCCTGATGTGCGGCATGTCCGCCGTCACGTGGTGGCTGTCGTGGGCCCGGATGACCGAGACGCGCGGCGCGGCCGTCACGTCCCGGGCCGCGCCGGGTCTCCTGGCGCTCGGCCGCAGTTACCGGGCGGTGCTGCGCGACCCGGCCTTCCTGCTGTTCACGCTGGGCGGCGTCGCCGTGCTCGGCATCGAGTTCTCCCGCGCGAACTGGGTGGCCGTGCACCTCGCGCAGACCTTCACGCCCACTCCGCTGTTCGGCCTGCCGCTCGACGGCCTCCGGGTCGCGGGCGTCCTCACGGCCGTCAACACGCTGCTGATCGTGGCGTTCACGGCGCCCGTCACGGCCTGGATTGCCGCGCGCGCGCCGCGCCCCACCATGCAGGCGGGCTTCGTGCTGTTTGCGGCAGGCTTCGCGGTCCTCGCGTGCCGCACGGAACTGTGGGTGCTGCTGCTCGGCAGCGTGGTCCTGACGGTCGGTGAACTGCTGTACGTGCCGACCCGGCAGGCACTCCTCGCGGACCTCGTCCCGGAAGACCGGCGCGGCGCGTACCTCGCGGTGAACGGTCAGGTGTTCACGCTCGCCAAATGGGTGGCGACGCTCGGCCTGCCGCTCGGCGCGGTGTGGGGCGCGTCCGGGATGGCTGCCCTGACCTTCGCGCTCGGCCTGCTCGGCGTGCTGTTCAGCCGCCTCGCCCTGCGCGGACCGGCCGGCCTCATAGGCGAGCGCGGCCCGGTGACCGGCCCCGCCTGACCCGCCATGAACGAGCAGAGCGGGCCGCCCCCACCTGGGAGCAGCCCGCTTCCGGCAGTCCTGGTCTTACAGGCCGGCTTTGAGGGTCGTGGCGACCTTGAAGGCGACCTTCTTGCCGGCGGGAATCTGGACCTTCTCGCTCGTGCCGGGCTTCACGCCGGTACGGGCGGCGGTCGCCTTGACGCTGAGCGTGCCCAGGCCGGGCAGGCCGACCGTCTGGCCAGACTTCAGGCTGGTGGCGATGATGTCCAGCACGGCGTCGATGGCCTCGGCGGCTTCCTTCTTGCTCAGGGCCGTCTGGCCCGCGACGAGGTCGACGAGGGCGGTCTTGCCGAGCTTCTCGACTTCGGTGGGCGCGGCGACGGGGGCGGCAACGGCTTTCTTCTTGGAGCTTTTCGTCATGCGAGACAGTGTGCATGAAGAGCCGCAGTTCGGCAAGGGGGGCGTGCGCGGCACGCGGGGTGCGGTCGGGCGACCGCGTACACTGGGCCGGTGCTGCTCGACCAACTGCTGAACCCCGACCCCGCTGCCCTCGCGGCCTTCCTGAACCTGCATCTGCAGGGCCGCACCGGCCTGCTGCAGGTGGCGTGCGAGGCGGAAATCACGTACCACGGCCGGGCCATGAGCCTCGCCCAGGCGGGCGAGTACCTGCTGCTCGTGAAACCCGACGGCAGCGTGCAGGTCCACGGCCCCAGGGGCGTGAAGCCCGTCAACTGGCAGCCGGGCACGGACAGCCTGCACGCGGCCGTGGAGGACGGCGTGTGCGTCCTCACGGCCAGGCGGTCCCGGCCGGACGAGGTGCTGCGCGTGCTGTTCGTCGCGCCGGGCGTCGCGCAGGCGCTCGGCGTGCGGGCCGAGGGCGAATTCCTGCTGGACGGCACGGAGGCGCAGCTGCAGGAGGTGCTGGCCCGCGCGCCACACCTGATCGAGGAGGGCCTCACGGTGCTGGACCGTGAACTGCTCGTCGGGGTGGGCGGCATCGACCTGTACGCGCGCGACGCGGCAGGCCGGTACGTGATCGTGGAACTCAAGCGCGGCAGGGCGGGCCAGGAGGCCGTCCATCAGCTCGGCCGCTACGTGGACGCCGTCCGCACGCAGCTGGGCGGGCAGGTGGCCGTGCGCGGCATCCTGGCGGCCCCGGCGGTCACGGCGCCCGCCCGGACGCGCCTGCACGGGGCGGGCCTGGAGTTCGTGGAGGTCCGGCACCTGCACCTCCCGCAGGACGAACCGCTGCAGGCGGCCCTGTTCGCCTGAACGGACCGGCGTGCCGACTCTCCCGGCCTCGGTGGGCTGAGTCGTGAGAGACTTCGGTCATGAGGGTGATGACGTACCGCGACCTGCAGACCGACCGTGTGAAACGACAGTTCAACAAGGTCAGGGAAGCCATCGAGCGCGACGACTTCCGGACGCCGGACGTCAAGAAACTCGCTCAGGGCATGTACTACCGCGCCAAGCTGGACGACACCAACCGGCTGCTGCTCGCCTTCGTGCGGCATCACGACGAGACGGTGTGCCTGGCGCTGGAGGTCATTCACCAGCACGCCTACCAGAAATCCCGGTTCCTGCGGGGGGCGGCCATCGACGAGAGCAAACTGCCGGACTTCACGGTGCAGGCCGCCGAACGCACCGCCGAGCCGGTCCGGTACCTGCACCCGTCCCGCAACGAATTCCACCTGCTCGACCGTGTCCTGTCTTTCGACGACACGCAGGACGAGGTGTACCGCGCGGCGCTGCCGGTCATCCTGGTCGGGTCGGCCGGGAGCGGCAAGACGGCGTTGACGCTGCAGAAACTCCGTGACCTGCCGGGGCAGGTGCTGTACGTGACGCTCTCGCCGTACCTCGCGCAGAGTGCCGCGGACCTGTACGCCGCGCACGGGTTCGAGAACGAAGCGCAGGACGTGCAGTTCCTGGCGTTCCACGAGTACCTCGAGACGATCCGGGCCGTGCCGGGGCGGCCCGTCACCTTCGAGGACTTCCGCGTGTGGTTCCACCGGCAGACCGACGCGCGCTTCACGGACGCGCACCAGCTGTTCGAGGAGTTCCGTGGCGTGCTGAGCAGCCGCCCGGACGGCGCGCTGGACGAGCAGGCGTACCTCGCGCTGGGTGTACGGCAGTCCATCTATGACCAGTCGGCACGCGCGCAGGTTCACGCGCTGTTCGTGCGGTACCTCGGCTGGATGCGCGAGCGGAACCTGTACGACCCGAGCCTGATCGCGGCGGACCTGCTCCCGCACGTCCAGCCGACCTACGACGCCGTGGTGGTGGACGAGGTGCAGGACCTGACGGCCGCGCAGCTCGCCCTCATCCTGAAGTCCCTGACCACGCCGGGGCAGTTCCTGCTGTGCGGTGACAGCAACCAGATCGTTCACCCGAACTTCTTCTCGTGGTCGGCCGTGAAGTCGCTGCTGTGGCAGGACCCGGCCCTCGCGGACCGGCAGCCGATCAGCCTGCTGCGCGCGAACTTCCGGAACGCTTCGACGGTCACGCGCGTCGCGAACGACCTGCTGAAAGTCAAGCACGCCCGGTTCGGCAGCATCGACCGTGAGAGCACCTTCCTGGTGCAGGCGGTTGCGGACGAGGAGGGCAGCGTCACCTTCCTCCCGGACACGGCGGCCGTCCGGTCGCATCTGGACGCGCAGACGCGCGGCAGTGCCGAGTACGCCGTGCTGGTCCTGCGGGACGAGGACAAGGCCGAAGCCAGACGGCATTTCGGTACGCCGCTCGTGTTCAGCATCCACGAGGCCAAGGGCCTGGAGTACCGGAACATCATCCTGCACAACTTCATCAGCGGGCAGCGCGGCAGTTACGCGCAGATCGCCGAAGGGGTGACGCGCGGCGACCTGCAGACCGAGGAGTTACGGTACAGCCGCGCGCGCGACAAGAGCGACAAGAGCCTCGAACTCTACAAGTTCTACGTGAATGCCCTGTACGTCGCCGTGACCCGCGCCGTGTCGCGCGTCATCCTCATCGAATCCGACACGCGGCACCCGCTGCTCGACCTGCTCGACATCAGGATCGGCGACCAGGCCGAGCAGCTCAAGGTGAAACAGGCGAGCCGAGACGACTGGGAACGCGAGGCGCGCAAGCTCGAACTGCAGGGCAAGGCCGAACAGGCGAGCGACATCCGGCAGCGCGTCCTGCAGCAGAAGCCCGTCCCGTGGGACGTCTGGACGCCCGACACCCTGCGGCACATGGAGGAGGACGTCACCGCGCACCCCGCCGACCCGAAACGCGCGCGTGGCCTGCTGGACTACGCCCTCCTCAACCGTCAGGACCGCCTCCTGGCGACGCTGCGCGACCTGAAGCTCAAACCGGCCGCGTCGTTCCTGCGCAACAACGACAAGGACCGCCGCATTCAGCGTCAGGCGGTGCTCGACAAGTACCGCAGGCCCTTCGAGGCCACGAACCTCAAGGCGGTCCTGAACGACTGCGACCGGTACGGTGTGGACCACCGGACGCCGGCCAACCTCACGCCCCTCATGCTGGCCGCGGAGGTCGGCAACCTGCCTCTCCTGGACGCCCTGCTGGCGCGCGGGGCGGACGTGAACCAGACGGACCTGTTCGGCCGCACCCCCTACCAGCTCGCACTGAACCGGGCCCTCGAGGACGCCGCGTACGCCGAGCGTCTCCTCGGGCCGGTCGACGGGCGCGTGCGACCGGCCGCGCTCGACGTGCTCGTCTCGGGAAAACTCGTGCGGCTCTCGCCGGAGCAGGCGGAGTTCCACCTGCTGAACGTCATGCTCGCCAGCCTCCCCACCTTCCAGTCGGCCCTCACGGACCCCGCCCCGAGCGCGGCGGAACTCGCGCGCCGTCAGGACGGGTACTCCGTGGACTTCCTCCGCCGCAACGTCGACGTGTTCCCGGAACGCGTCCTGCGGGAAGCGCGGCGCAGGCGCACGTACTTCAATCACCTGCTGGCCCGCGCGGAGGTGGACAGCGCGTACGTCCCCGCCCGGCGACTGTGGAAACGCGTCCGGCAGGGTCACTACGTCATCAACCCTGACCTGCAGGTGAAACTGAAGATGACGACCGGCCAGGACAGCACCTGGGTGAACGTCTCCCTGCTGACGGACCCGGTCGTGCGCGCGTGGCTCGCCCCGGACGCCGGGGGCATGCAGGGGGAGGACGGAGACGGGAGGTGGCCGAGCACCCGGGCCGGGTGACGCCCGCAGATGCGTTCCGGGAGTTGGTCGGCGTCCGGTTCAGCGCGTGACGCTGAGCGTGAGCGGCCCGTTCGCGCTCGCCTCCACGCGCGTCACGCGGCCCAGACCGCTCAGGTCCAGCAGGTACTCCTGGCGGTGCGTCATGCGCTCGGAATTGCTGACCTCGAAGGTGCGCGTTCCTCCGGCGGCCGTGACCTTTACCGTCACGGCCTTCACGCCCGCGTCGTTCACGTGCACGCGCGCCACGCCGTCCGTCACGCCCGCCACGTCCAGCGACGCCCGCCCCGTCCCGGACGCCGTACCCGCCACGCTGCCCGCTGAGCGCGCGGCCGCCGTCAGGAAACGCAGGTCGCTCTCGGCCGTATCGTCGCCGCCCAGCAGCGGAATCTGCCAGATCAGCGTCTTCGGGGTGCTGGCCGTGAACGCCGGGTCCAGCAGGTAGTCCTTGAGGCTGGAGTACACGCCCGCCCCGCCGAACGACACGTTGTCGACGCGGGTCCCGAGTTCCTCCTGAAGGAACCCGGCGAAATTCAGGTTCGGCAGGCTGCTGCTCGCACCGACGAGCACCGTGTCGGCCGCCCCGCCCAGCAGGCCCGCCCCTGCTGCCCCGTCGCTCACGAGGTCAGCCGTTCCGTCCGGCCCGCTCAG
Source organism: Deinococcus aquiradiocola (assembly GCF_014646915.1). Classification (NCBI taxonomy): domain Bacteria; kingdom Thermotogati; phylum Deinococcota; class Deinococci; order Deinococcales; family Deinococcaceae; genus Deinococcus; species Deinococcus aquiradiocola. The sequence goes on from NZ_BMOE01000002.1 coordinate 110,745, forward strand.
GGTCAGCGTCCTGAACACTGCCGCCAGAGGACGGCCGTCGCCCGGCGCGAACGGCGTGCGTCCGCCGTTGTGGTCGGCGAACCGGAACTCCAGCGTGTTGCTGCCCGCCTGTGCGTCCAGCGTCCAGCGGCGCGTCACGTTCGCGCCCGGCTGCAGCCCCGACACCGTGTCCAGCGTGCGCCGGCCGAACACCACGTCCACGCGCTGGTCCCGGACGGGATTCTCGAACGCCACGTTCACGGTCACCTGGCCTGCCCTGCGCGCCAGGAACGTGACGCTCGCGACCGGCCCGAAGGCCCAGCGGACGCTGCCCTCACTCCCGCCGAAATTGCCGGGCGCCGCGACCAGACCCTCGTCCGGCCGGGACTGGTAGTCGCCGAAGGTCTCGGGCGGCACGCTCAGACCGCACAGCGCCTGCAGCTGCGCCAGGACCGGCTGCGCCTGCGCCTCGCGCGTCACGGTTCCGGCCCGGACGTTCACGTACGGCGTGCCGCCCGGCGTCCGCCCCGCCTGCCGCAGCGTGTCCGCGACGGCGTGCGCGGCCACCTGCGCGCCCTGTGGCGTCCAGTGGATGTCCTGCCGGAACACGCCCGCGTCCCCCAGCGCGGCGGCGGGCGTGAGCAGGTCGGCCGTGGGGATGCCCGCGGCCCGCAGGTCCCCCACCAGCCCCTGGTAGAAGGCGCGTGCGCCTGCCACGTCGAAGGCCTTCTCGGTGGGGAACGCGGCGTTCAGGTGGCCCGGCACGACGAAGGACCGCGGCGGGACGGGCGCCACCACGAGCTGCACGCCGCGCGCCCTGAGGGCCGCCGCGAGCCGTGCCGCGCCCGGCACGAAGGCGGCGCGCGCCTCCGCCCACGGGCGGGCCGTCCAGCGGCCGGAGAGTTCGTCCCCGTAATAGAACCAGCCGCCCTGCCCCTGGAACATCCAGGCCTTCCGGTCGAGCGTCTGACCGCACGCGGCGGGCACCCCGTCGGCCGGCGTGGACGCGGCGAGCGCGGGAGTGGAGAGGAGGGCGGCAGTCAGGAGGAGTCGGTTCAGGATGGGCATGTCAACCTCGGAAATCAGGGCAGGAAGGGGGGTGTCTGTGTCGTGCGGGCGTTCACTTCAGGGTAGGCTGCACCCACAGGGCCGACCTGTCCTGGCCGTGTCCGAACACGAAGGCGCTGTAGCTCGCCCCGGCGTGCAGGGCCTCGGCGGGGAAGGTCGCGACGGCCTTGCCGTTCCCGAACACGCCGAGCGCGGCACTCACGGCGTTCACGCTCAGGCTCCGCTGCGCGCCAGGTGCCACGTCTCCGAGCAGGGCCGTGCGGCCGTCGGCGGTCGAGAGCGTGGCAGGCGCGTCGCTGAGGTTGTAGAGCGTGAGGCGCGCGCGCGTCAGTCCGGCGGGCGCCTCGGCCTCCAAGGCCGTCAGGTGACCGCCGCGCAGCACCACCGTCTGGTACGCGCCGCCCTGCACGTTCAGCGTCAGGGTGCTGCTCCCGGCGCGCAGGGCGTGCGCGCCCTGCGGCACGACCCGGTACGCGCTCACGGCGGGCGCCTTCGCGGCGGGCGTGAAGGCGCGACCGTCGAGGGTCACGTCGCGGCCCGCGTCGACCGTCACGACGCGGACGAAGGCGGACCCGGCAGGAGGGGCGGGCGCGTACAGGGTCTCCTGCGCGCCCGCGAAACTCAGGCCGGTCAGGAGCAGAAGGGTCAGGGGGGTTCTCATGGGTTCACCTCGGGAAGAACGTGGATTCGGATGTGGGATACGGAGGGAACGGGCGGCGGTCAGGGCATCAGGGGCCTACGGTCCTCGTCCGCCAGCGGGACGGGCAGGAAGCGTTCCGGGATCTCCCACACGAGGACGCGCGGCGGCGCGTCCCGGAAGGCCGGGTCACGCAGGTACGTGCGCAGGCTGCCGCTGAAGTCCGCACCCTCACGGCTCACGTTGACGACCGTGCTGCCCAGCGCCTGCTGCAGCGCGCCGTGGAAGTTCCCGCGCAGGCCGTAACTGCTGCCCGCCAGCACCACCTGCGGCGCGGCGCCGAGCAGGCCCGCACCGAGACTGCCGCCGCTCGCGACCGTGTGCTGCTGCGCCTCGCGGTCTGCGGGGGGACGAAGGCCGTCCGGGGTGTCCTGCAGGCCCATCAGGCGCTGCAGGTCACCGGGCCGCGCGGCCATCGGGTCCGCTGCCGTGACGAAGGTCGCCGCGGGCAGGTCCGGCGCGGCGGCCCGCACGGTCCGGGCGACCGCCGCGGCCGCCGTGCGGGCGCCCGCCTGATTCCAGTGCGTGTCGGTCCTGTAATACTGCGTCTGCGCGCGCGCCGCGGCCGTCATGGGCGTCAGCAGGTCCACCGTGCTCACGCCGCGTGCCCGCAGCAGCGCTTGGAAGGCCCTGTACGTGTCCGTACTCCAGGCGGGCAGGTGCCGTCCCGGCAGGAACGCCTGCTGCACGCGGCTCTTGTTCGGACTGACCGCCACGAGCAGCGTCACGCCGCGCGCCCGCAGCCGCCCCGAGAGGTCCACGATCAGGTCGGCGCGTCTGTGCAGGTCCCGCGCCTCCTGCGGGTGCACCGCGAGTTCGCTGCGCAGGAACAGCCACCCGTCCCGGCCGACCGTCACCTCGTCCGTCCCGCCGCGCACCGCGAGGTACCGCGCGGTGTTCGCCACGCCGACCATCACGGCGCGTCCGGGCAGGTCGGCTTCGAGCCGCGCCTCGGTCATGCGGAAGGTCGTGCCGCTCGCCACGCTGCGCAGGTCGTGCGGAACGGCATGCGCGGCGTCCGGCCTGAGGGCATGCAGTGAGGCCGCCAGACCGAGGAAGGGCAGCAGCAGCATCGTCAGGGCGGACGCGCGGTCCGGACCGTTCAGGGCCAGGGCCGCCGCGAGGGTGGGATGTTCACGCACGCGGCGCAGCAGGGAAGGGGAGGAGGAGGGATTGGTGGTCGTCATGTCGGCCTCAGAACTGGAAGTACAGGAAGGGCGCGTCATGCTGCGCGGCGAGGGTGACGACGGCCAGCAGGAACACCGGAACGCGCGCGTACCCCACACCGTTCAGCACGGCGGGCCGCAGCAGCTGTGGCCGGGCGCGCAGAAGCGGCACGCCGTACACGACGGCCACACCCGCGAGCATCACCGCGAAGCGTTCCGGCGTGAACAGCAGCGACACCGCCGGGGTGAGGGCCGCGCCGTTCGCGCCGAGGAGTCCCCGGTACACCTCCAGGGCGTGCGAGACGCTGTCGCTGCGGAACAGCACGCGGCCCAGGATCACGATCAGCATGACCTTCGGCACGGCGTACCACGCGGGCGGCGGCGGGCGCCGGAAGCGGCGGGCGAGGGCGCGTTCCAGCACCAGGAAGGCCCCGTTCCACATGCCCCACAGCACGAACGTCCAGTTCGCGCCGTGCCACAGGCCGCCCACCGTCATGGTCAGGAACAGGTTCAGCTGCGTGCGGCCCGGCCCGGCCCGGTTCCCGCCGAGCGGAATGTACACGTACTCGCGCAGGAACGCGCCGAGCGAGACGTGCCAGCGCTGCCAGAAGGCCGTCACGGACGTCGCCGTGTACGGGTCGAGGAAGTTCTCGGGGAACACGAAGCCCAGCATCAGCGCCAGCCCGATCGCCATGTGGCTGTACCCCGCGAAATCGAAGAACAGCTGCAGCGTGTACGCGACGCTGCCGAGCCACGCGTCCGCCGCGCTGGGGTGAGCGGCCGTGTACGCGGCGTTCACGAGCGGCGCGAGCGGGTCGGCCAGCAGCACCTTCATGCTCAGGCCCACCATGACGCGCTGCGCGCCCCGCGCGAACTTCTCCGGGGTGTGCGTCCGTTCCCGGAACTGCTCGGCCAGCAGGTGAAAGCGCAGGATCGGTCCGGCCACCAGGTGAGGGAAGAGGCTCACGAACGCCCCGAACTCCACGATGCTGCGCGGCGGTCTGGCCGTCCCGCGGTGCAGGTCCACCAGGTAACTGATCGCGTGGAAGATGTAGAAGGACAGGCCGACCGGCAGCAGCACGTGATTCCACAGGAACGGGTCCAGGCCCAGCGCCTCACGGACGGCGTTGGCGCTGGAGACCGCCATGTTCGCGTACTTGAAATACCCGAGCATCGCGAGGTTGCCGGTCACACCGAGTGTCAGCCACGTCCAGCGGGCGCGGCCGGACGTGCCCATGACGCGCCCACCTACCAGGTACGTGAACACGATCACGCCCACCAGCAGGCCCAGCGCGGCCGGAGCGGCCCAGGCGTAGAACAGCAGGCTGCCGAGCAGGATCGCCCACGAGCGCGCGCGGGCCGGCGTGAGCGCGTAGGCCACCAGGAAGAGCGGCAGGAACAGCAGCAGGAAGATGTAGGAACTGAACACCATACAGGAAACACCTCGTCCGGCCCACAGGACGTTGCCGTTGACGCCCTGACGTTATGGGGGCGGGTGTGTCGCGCGTCTTACAGGGGGCCACCGGCCGGTGCGGCGGGAGGCATGAAGGTCGCGGGCGGCCGTGCGGGCGCGGCTCCGCGCGGGTTTGCATGGCGGGCGTGAGCTGCGCGGCAGGGACGGGCGGCCGGGCGACGCGCCGCCGGACGCGTCCCCGCCCCGCACCTTGAGGCGGGCGGGCGTGTCAGTGTCCTGTCAGGCCGGGCCGTGTACCGTTGCGTCCCTGCCAGCTGAGACGCCGCAGGGACGCTGCGCCGTGAGCTCGTGCGGCCCGCGTGCCGGGCACATGAACGGGGTGAGCTGTGGGCCGGAGTGACAAGGGCGTCAGGTGACGGGCGTACGATCAGGGCATGACCTCTCCCGCCCGTGTCGCGCTGCCGCTGGAGTCGCCGCTGGAACCGGCGGGGCTCAGCATCCTGATCGTGGACGACACGCCGGAAGACGCCGAGCACTACATACGGCTGCTGGGACAGGCGCCGGGCGTGTCGTTCACGTTCCGCCACGCCGAACTCGGCGAGGATGGCCTGCGCCTGCTGCAGGAGCAGGTACCGGACTGCCTGCTGCTCGATTACCATCTCCCGGACATGACGGGCCTGGAGTTCCTGCGCGAGATGCGGGGCCGTTGCCCGGTCATCCTGCTGACCGGCATGGGCGACGAGGCGATCGCCGTCGCGGCGCTGCAAGCGGGCGCGCAGGACTACCTCGTGAAGAGCCAGATCGTCGCGCAGACCTTCGGCCGGGCCGTGCAGCGCGCCCAGGAGAAGTTCCTGCTGGAACGCGCCCTCGACCTCGCGCACACCCGGATGAGTGCGCTGCTGTCCAGCGTTCGAGAGGGCATGGTGGCCCTCTCGCCGGACCTGACAGTGCTGTACCACAACCCGGCTGCCCGCGTCCTGCTGCACTGGGAGAACGGTGAGCGGCTGCCCGCATGGGTCACGGACCTGCCTGTCTTCCGGAGCGGCGTGCAGGACGTCATGCGGGACGAACCCGTGCCGCCCGCCGAGGTGAGGTGCGGCGACACCTGGCTCGAACTGCAGCTGCAGCGGCAGACGGAGGGCCTGACCCTCACCCTGCGCGACGTGACGCAGCGCCGCCTGGAGGTCGAACGCCTGCGCCTGCTGGAGTCGGTGGCCGTCACGGCGCGCGAGGCCGTCGTGATCGCCGAGGCGAATCCCACCCTCGACCCCGGCCCGAAAGTCGTGTACGTGAACCGCGCCTTCACCCGCATGACCGGCTACGCGCCCGAGGACATCGTCGGCCTCACGCCGCGCATCCTGCAGGGTCCGCTCTCGGACCGCCGGACGCTGGACCGCGTCCGGGACCGGCTCGCCCGCTGGCAGACCGTCGACGAGACGCTTCTCAACTACGACAAGAGCGGCAGACCCTTCTGGGTGCACCTGAGCATCACGCCCGTCGCGGACGAGACCGGGTGGTACACGCACTGGGTCAGCGTGCAGCGCGACGTGACCGAGGAGCGCCGCCAGCAGGAACGCGAACGCCTGCGGCGTGAGGTGCTGGAGATGGCAGCGGAATTCCGGCCCGTGCCGGACATCCTCGATGCCGTGTGCCGCAAGCTGGAGATCAGCCTCCCGGAGGTCGTCACGACCGCGTGGCTGCGGTCGGGGGAGACGCTCACGCTCGCCGCGAGCGGCAACGCTGCTCCGTCGGACCTGCGTGAGGCGCTGCGGCGCGGTGCGGGCGTCGTCGTCATCGGCGAAGGTCAGGGCGCCACGGCCCGGGCCGTGCAGGAGCGTACGCTCGTGGTGGTGGAGGACGTGCAGGCGACGCCCGGCGAGCTGCGATCCGGCGCGGCGGGACTGCTCGGGGAGCTCGGTCTGCACGGCGTGTGGAGCGTGCCGATCCTGTCGGCGCAGCCGGGACGTGAACCGTTCGGCGCACTGACCGTCTTCACCTGGCAGTCGCGGCGGCCCCCCACCCCGGAGGAACTCACGGTCCTGCAGGACGCCGCGAGTCTCGCTGCCCTCATCCTGGAGAGCATGACTGCGCACCAGGAAGTCCAGCGGCAGGCGCTGTACGACAGCCTGACCGGCCTGCCGAACCGGTCGCTGTTTCTCGAGCACCTGCAGCGCCAGCTGAATGAAACGCCACGGCACAGGCAGCGCGTCGCGGTCGGCCTGATGGACCTCAACCGCTTCAAGACCATCAACGACACGCTCGGGCACTCTGCCGGGGACGCGCTCCTCGTGCAGGTCGCCGAACGCCTGCGCGCCACGTTCCGGCCGTCCGACATCGTGGCCCGGATGGGCGGCGACGAGTTCACCTTGATGCTGCCGTTCACGAGCGACGTCGAACGTTTCCGGCAGGGCATCGAGGCGCGGCTGCGCGAGTGCTTCACGGCGCCCTTCGTGGTGCAGGGCCAGCAGGTGTTCGTGACAGGCAGCCTCGGCCTTGCCATCACGCCCGACCACGGCCACGACCGCGAGCAACTGCTCAGCGCGGCGGACGTCGCCATGTACGCCGCGAAACGCACCAACCAGGGCCTGCAGGTGTACGACCCGAGCGGCGACGCGCACGACGCGTCCCAGGTCACGCTGGAATCGGACCTCTACCGCGCCCTCGAACGCGGGGAGCTGGAACTGCACTACCAGCCGATCTACCGTGCGGGCAGACGCGAGCTGGTCGGCGCGGAGGCCCTGATCCGCTGGAATCACGCGCGCTGCGGCATGATCAGCCCTGCGAAGTTCATTCCCCTCGCGGAGAGCACCGGTCTGATCGTTCCGATCGGGAGGTGGGTGCTGCGTGAAGCGTGTCGGCAGCTGGTGCGCTGGCGTGAGCGCGCGCCGCACCTCACCCTCAGTGTGAACCTCAGTGCGCGGCAGTTCTGGCAGCCGGAACTCGTGCGGACCGTGCAGGACGCCATGCGGGACATGGGCGCCCCGCCGGAGGGACTGGTGCTTGAGATCACCGAGAGCGTCCTGATGGACGTGCCCGACGCGCAGCAGACGCTCACGCGCCTGAAGGGCCTGGGCGTCCGGCTCAGCCTTGACGACTTCGGGACCGGGTACAGCAGCCTCAGTTACCTGCACCGGTTTCCGCTCGACGCCCTCAAGATCGACCGCTCCTTCGTGATCGGCGTGCGGCCCGAGTCGGACGGGACGGCCGAGACGATCATCCGCAGCGTCATGGTGATGGCGCATTCCCTGAACCTCAGCGTCACCACCGAGGGCATCGAGACGGAGCATCAGGCCCGGTTCATCGAGGACCTGAACGGCGATCTGCTGCAGGGTTTCCTGCTCTCCCGGCCGCTGCCTGTCGCAGCGTTCGGGGCCCTGCTGCCCTGAACGGGTGGGGGGAGGGCAGGTGCGACCGGGGGTCCGTCGCCGTCCTGGCCGCACCCCCAGTCCCGAAAAGATGAGAAATAATGAGGGAACTCACGTTCCGCATCCATCCAGCCTTTATGATGACGGGCGATGAGTGAGCCACTGCGCGTCCTGCTGGTCGATGACAACCCCGCCGACCTCCACCTCGCCGAACTCGCCTTCGAGGAACACCGCGCCGTCGCGCAGGTCGTCACGCGCGACAGCGGCCCCGCCGCCCTCACGTACCTGCGCGACCCGACCACGCCCCTCCCGCACGTCGTGATGCTCGACCTGAACATGCCGATGATGAACGGCTTCGAGGTGCTCGAAGCCATCCGCACCGACCCGCACCTGCAGCACCTGTCGGTCGTGATCCTGTCCACCTCGGACGCCGACAGCGACGTCAAACGCGCCTACAGCATGTTCGCCAGTTCCTACATGCTGAAGCAGGACAGCTTCTCGGACTTCATCGCGCAGATCGACCAGTTCGTCACGTACTGGCGGCAGTGCCAGTTCGCGCACGTCCCGAAATCCTGAACGCGGCGGGGAATGTCTCGGTGCCCTGCCCGGGTGAACGGGGCGCCTCGGCGGGTCGGCACGGGACAGGCGCCCTGGGCTGACCGTGCCCTCGGCGCGAAGCGCGTGAGGCCCACGGCACCCGGCCACGCTCCTCACGCGCGCGACGGGGCCGGACGTGGACGCCCGGTCTTCAGACGGGGCGGGGAGCGGTCTGCGCCTCCGTGACGCGCAGGTCGCTCACCTCGAAGGTGGCGGGGCACTGCACGATCTGCACCCCGTAGGGTGCGAGGCTCAGGGACTCCAGCGTCTCGGCGGGCCGGGCTGCGTCCCGGCCGCCGGGCACGTGCAGGTGCACGTGCTGCGCCGGGTGCATGTTCACGACGTGCAGCAGCCTTGCGCCGTCCACGTCGGACACCGTCACGTCGAGGTGCGCGGGCAGCAGGGCCGTCGGCACGCCCGCAGCGTCCAGCGCGCCCGCCAGCAGCGTCTGCAGCGAACCGTGCGGAAGCTGCGTTCCCAGGTAGTACGCGCGGCCCTGCCCGAAGGCGTGCCGCGTCACGGCCGCACCGCCCGCGAAGTAATCCTCCCCGAAGGTGGCGAGCACCTCGGCCCCGTCCGCGTGCAGCACCTCGCACCACTGCCCGGCGACCGTGCGCTCGCCGGAGTCCGCCCAGGTCACGTGGTTCGTGCCGCCGTCCTGCAGCGGCACCCATTCCTCCACCCACGCGCCCAGCACGTCCTGCAGCAGGCCGGGGTACCCGCCCGGCATGACGTGGTCGTGCTCGTCCACCACGGCGCTGTACGGTCCCATCACGAGCGTCCCGCCGTCCCGCACGTAGGCGCGCAGGCGCTCGCTGTCCGCCCGGCCGAGCAGGTACTGCTGCGGGAGGGTCATCACGTCGTACCGGGAGAGGTCCCCGTCCGGCGGCACGAAGTCCACGTTGACGCCCAGCCCGCGCAGCGCCGCGTACCACGCCTGCACCTGCGGCATGAGCGGCGTTTCGGCCGGCTGGCTCGCCTGCTCCAGCGCCCACCACGACGACCAGTCGAACATCACGCCCACCCGCGCCCGGACGCGCGCGCCCTTCAGGAACCCGAGCGTGCGCAGTTCCTGCCCGAAATCGCGCGCCTCGCGCCACACGCGCGACCGTTCCGGCGGGACGTGTCCCACCATGCCGCTGTGGTACTTCTCGGCGCCCGCCACCGACGCGCGCCACTGGAAGAACATGATGCCGTCCGCGCCGTGCGCGAGCGCCTGATGACTCAGGGCGCGCATCATGCCGGGACGTTTCGGGGCGTTGCGGGCCCGCCAGTTCACGGCGCCCGTCGCCTGCTCCATCAGGATCCAGCGCTGCCCGCCGCGCAGAGAGCGCGTCAGGTCGAAGGCGATGCCCGCCTCCAGGTGCGGCGCGTCGCCCGCCGGGTCCGGGTACGCGTCCAGCGAAGCGACGTCCTCCTCCTGCGCCCACCGGAAGTAATCCAGGCCCTTCAGGAACCCCAGGAAGTTCGTGGTGAGCGGCACGTCCGGCGTCACCTCGCGCAGCGCGTCACGCTCCATCCGGTACAGCGACAGCAGGTTGTCGCTCGAGAAGCGCCGCCAGTCGAGGCCCTGGGAGGGGTTCGTGAAGGTCGGTGCGCGGCGCGGCGGCTGCACCTCCGCCCACGCCCCGTACCGCTGACTCCAGAACGCCGTGCCCCACGCGTGGTTCAGGGCTTCCAGCGTCCCGTACCGCTCGCGCAGCCACGCCTGGAAGGCGGCCGCGCACTGCTCGCAGAAACACTGGTCGATGTGACAGCCGTACTCGTTGCCGACGTGCCACAGCCGCAGGGCCGGGTGCGTCCCGTACCGCGCGGCGATCTCCCGCACGAGCCGGGCGGCCCGCGCGCGGAAGTCCTGATCGCTCGGGCAGTACAGCTGCCGCGCGCCGACCTCCAGCCGCACCCCGTCCGCCGTGACGGGCCGCGACGCCGGGTAGCGCAGCGACAGCCACGGCGGCGGGGACGCGGTGGCCGTCGCGAGGTTCACGCGCACGCCGCCCTCGTGCAGCAGGTCCATCACCTCGTCCAGCCACGCGAAGTCGTACTCGCCCTCACGCGGTTCCAGCTGCGCCCACGAGAAGATCCCCAGCGACACGAGGTTCACGCCCGCCTCCTGCATCAGCCGCACGTCGTCCCGCCACACCTGCGGCGACCACTGCTCCGGGTTGTAGTCTGCGCCGTAGATCAGGCCGTCCTTGAAATCGAATGTCATCAGTCCTTGACCGCCCCGCCGGCAATGCCGGCCACGAATTGACGCTGCAGCGCCAGAAAGAGTGCGAGAAAAGGCACGGTCGCCATCACCGTGCCGACCATGATGCCGCCCCACGAGACGCGCGTCAGGCCGACCAGCGTGCCGAGCGCGACCGGCATGGTGTAACTGTCCTTCTGTGTCAGCACGATCAGCGGCCACAGGTAGTCGTTCCAGCTGCCCAGGAACAGCAGGATCGCCAGCGCCGCGAGGGCCGGACGCACGATCGGCAGCGCGATCTGGGCGTACAGGCGCAGGTCGCCCGCCCCGTCGATGCGCGCGGCGTTCAGCAGGTCGTCCGGCACGGCCGCGAACGCCTGACGCATGTAGAAGATCCCGATGGTGTTCGCGAGCGTGGGGAGCAGCACCGCCCAGTACGTGTTGCTGAGGTGCAGGTCGCGCGCCACCAGGATGAACTGCGGGATGATCGTCACGAAGCTCGGGATGGTGAGCGTCGCCAGGATCAGCCCGAACAGCAGGCCACGGCCCGGGAAGCTGTACTTCGAGAACGCGAAGCCCGCGAGGCTCGTGAACACCATGCTGAGCAGCGTGTAGAGAGTCGAGATGACGACACTGTTCCACAGGGCCCGCAGGAAGTTCGTGTCGGCCTGCAGGCCCCGGAAGTTCTCCAGGAAGGCCCCGCCGAACCATACGGGCGGCGCGGGACTGAAGATGGCACTCTCCGGCTGCGTGCTGAACACCAGCATCAGCCACAGCGGCGCGAGGAACAGCAGCGCGAGCGGCACGAGGCCCGCGTGCAGCCAGAAGCGCGCCGTCCGGTCCCGCGAGCGCCGCGACGGGGCCGCGCCGTCCGTGCGCGGCAGGCTGCGCGCGCTCACCCGTCCCGCCCGAACAGGCGCAGCTGCACGGCGCTGAACACGGCGGCCAGGGCCGCGACGGCGTACGCGATGGCGCTGGAGTACCCGAAGTTGAAGGACTGGAAGCCCTGCTGGTACAGGTACGTGCCGAGCGTCAGGGTGGCGTTGCCGGGACCGCTGCCGGTGATGAGGGACGACTCCGTGAACAGCTGCAGCGTCCCGATCACGCTGAGCACTAGGCAGAACAGCAGGCTGGGCCGCAGCAGCGGCAGCGTGATGCGCCAGAACTGCTGCGCGGGCGTCGCCCCGTCGAGAGAAGCGGCCTCGTACACGTCCTCGCGGATGCCCTGCAGGCCCGCGAGCAGGATGATGGCGTTGTAGCCCGTCCAGCGCCACGTCATGGCCAGGATGATGACCGTCATGGCGGGCACCGGCTGGTTCAGCCAGTCCACGGCGGGCAGGCCCAGGCCCGTCAGGGCGCGGTTCACCATGCCGTAGTCGGTGTTGAACAGCAGGCGGAACACGGCGGAGTACGCGACCGTACCGACCACCAGCGGCGCGAAGAACGCGAAGCGGAAGAGGCCCTGCGCGCGCAGCAGGCGGCTGTTGAGGGCCACGGCGAGCGCGGTGGCGAGCGTCAGCATCAGCGGCACCTGAATCGCCAGGATCACCAGGGTGTTCTGCAGCGCCGTCCGGAACGACTCGTCACTCAGGAGCCGGGACCAGTTGCTCAGCCCCAACGGCGCGGACGGACCGAGCCGCGAGTCCCGGAAGGACATCAGGAAGGAACTGACGATCGGCCACGCCCAGAACGACGCGAAGATCAGCAGGTACGGCAGAATGAACAGATACGGCGCGACCGGCACCCGGGGGCGCCTCGCCGTCCGTGCGGGCAGGCTCGTCATGAATGGACCTCGGTGGGTGGCGTTCCGGCCGGGCGGGGGACAGGGGACGGCAGGGGTGCGGTCCGGACGGCCGTTCCGCGTCCGGCCCGCACCTTCAGTCGCGCGTGGGCGCGCGTCCCGTTATTTCGCGACGGGCAGGCCGGTGGCGCTCGCGATGCGGCGGGCGGCGGCGTCCAGCGCCTCCTGCGCGGTCTTGTACTTGCCGCCGATGAAGTCCGACTGCGTGACGAGCACCACCTGGCGCGCGTCCTGGAAGAACTGCGTGCCGCGCGCCTGCGGGACGTCGCCCAGCGTGTCCAGGATCGTCTGCCAGATCTTCTGGTTGCCCCAGTACGCCTGGCCCTGCGCGACGTAGGGGTCCTTCGAGGCGCTCAGCAGGCTGGGCACGAGGCCCTCGCTCTTCAGCATGGTGACCTGTCCGCCGGTCGTGGCGAGCGCGTTCTGCAGGAAGGCGTACGCGGCGGCCTTGTTCTTGCTGCTGTCGGGGATGGACAGAGCGCTCCCGCCGAGGTTCGCGGCGCGCACGCCGCCGGGTTTGCTGGCGGGCATCGGGTACACGCCCCACTTGCCGCTCAGTTCGGGCGCGTTGGTGCGGATGGTGCCCTCGTACCACGCGCCGTACATGGCGCTGGCGGTCTTGCCGGCCTTGATGTTGGTGATCTGGCCGCCCCAGTCGCCGGTCGTGACGACCTGCGCGTCGTACAGTTTCTTGACGGTGTCGAGCGCCTTGACGCAGCCCGGCTGGTTGACGGTGATCTCGGTGCCGGCGGTGTTGAAGTAGAAGCAGCCGTTCTGGTTGGCGAGCATCCGGAACCACTCGTCGTCCTTGCCGTTGCCGACGGTGCCCATCTTGACCTTGCCGGCGAACTTGGTGTTCAGTTTCCGGCCTGCGGCGATGAAGTCGTCCCAGGTTTTGATGGCGGCGGGGTTGATGCCCGCCTGCTGGTACAGGTCGCGGCGGTAGAACACGGCGACGGGGCCGCTGTCCCAGGGCATGGCGTAGCGTTTGCCGCCCGCCATGAGTTCCGTCCATTTGAAGGCCGGGAACTGCGCGGCGAGCTTGTCGGCCCCGAGGGTGTTGAGGTCGGTGAAGCAGTTCGGGAAGCGTGCCCAGAACACTTCGGCCTCGTTGTTCTCGATGCTGTACACGTCGGGCAGGTCGGTGCCGCCTGCGGCGCAGCCGGCGAGGCCGCGGTCGTAGGTGTTCTGGTTGCCGAGGTCGACGACGTTGACCTTCACGTTCGGGTACTTCTTGTTGAAGCTCGGCACGGTGGACTGCAGGGCCTTGGCGGCGACGTCCCAGGACCAGACGGTGACGGTGCCGCTCAGGTCGGCCTGGGCGGAGGCGGTGCCGGTCAGGGCACTGGCGAGGGCGAGGGTGGCGAGCACGGTGAGCTTGTTCATGGGTCTCCTTGGGCGTGAGAGGGTGTGGGGAGATTCGGGTCGTGAAGTAACCGGTTACTCAGACCGGTCGTTTTGTTCCGACAATTTCAGTAACCGGTTACTCGTCGTATGAACTCCTGATCGTTAGGCACTTGTGCCGCACACCTGACCCCTGGCCACGTGCGGTTTGAAAGTTGAGTGCCTGGAGCATACAGTTGAGTAACCGGTTTCGCAAGGGGGTGCATCATCCGCAAAAAAGCCGCCACCATCTACGACATCGCCCAGGCCGCCCAGGTCTCCGTCGCGACCGTCTCCCGCGTCCTCAACGGCCACACCACCGTCAACGACACGCTCCGGCAGCGCGTCGAACAGGCCATGCACGACCTGCGCTTCCGCCCGAACCGCATCGCGCAGACCCTCTACCACCACCGCTCGCAGACCATCGGCTGCATCCTGCCCGACATCGGCAACCCCTTCTTCTCGCAGCTGTTCCAGCACCTCGAAATGCTCGCCTTCGAGCGCGGCTACACCATGATCATGGGCAACACGCTCAGCACCCGCGCCCTCGAACGCACGTACCTGCAGGCACTCAGCGAACGGCAGGTGGACGGCCTGCTGTACCTCGGCGGTCTCGCCAACGACGCCACCCCCGACCCGGAAGACCTGCGTGCCGTGCAGGATGTCGCCGAACGCCTCCCCGTCGTTGTCGTGAACGGCGACCTGCCCGTGCCCGGCGTGGTCAGCAGCGTCCGCTCCGACGAACGCGGCGGCACGCGCGCCCTCCTCGATCTGCTCCGCGCGCACGGGCACACCCGCGTCGCCTTCCTCGGCGGCCGAAGCGACATCGGCAACACGCTGGAGAAACTGGAGGAGTACCGCGCCGCCTTCCCGGACCTGCCGCCCGACTGGGTGCAGCTGAGCGGCCTGAGCATCGACGCGGGCCGAGGCGCCATGACGGCCCTGCTGCGCCACCCGCAGCGGCCCACCGCCGCCGTGTGCATCAACGACCTCGTCGCGGCGGGCGCCCTCGCCGCCGCGCGCGAGCACGGCCTGACGCTCCCGCGCGACCTGTCCGTCACGGGCTTCGACGACGTGTTCGTCGCGCAGGTCGTCACGCCCACCCTGACGACCGTGAACCACGACGACGCCTCCCTCGCCCGCCACGCCCTCGACGCGCTCACCGGCAGCATCGAAGGAGAGCGGCCCGAACGGCACATCCTGATTCGCAGCAGCCTCGTGACGCGCGGCTCCGTCACCGACGCGCCCACCCTGCACCCCCTGACCGGGAACGCCACCCGCCGCGCCCGCACCGCCCGCTGACGCTGCGGGCGGGTCGTGCGGGTCGCACGGAATGCGTCTGGTCCTTCCGGATGAGTTCATCGGGTCGGAACGAACCGATGGACCCGGATTCGTATCGGTTCGTGTCAGGCGGTCCGGGCCGGGCGGGATTCGGCCCAGTGCACCGCCAGGCCCGCCAGGATGCCCCAGAACGCCGACCCGATCCCGAAGGGCGTCACGCCGCTCAGCGTGACGAGCAGGATGACGGGCGCAGCGAGGCGACCGCTGGCGCTCCCGTGGAAGGCGCCCTGCAGGCTGCTGCCCGTCGCGGCGAGCAGCGCGATCCCCGCGAGGGCCGCGAGCGCCTGCGGCGGCAGGATGCCCATCAGGTGCAGGAAGGTGCCCGCGAACAGTCCGAAGGCGATGTTGAACACGCCCGCCCACACGGCCGCCGTGTAGCGCCGCGCCGGGTCGGGGTTCGCCTCGGGGCCGCTCACGATGTTGGCGAGCAGCGCGCCGAGCGTCAGGTTGTGGCACCCGAAGAACGCCGCGCCGACACTCGCGGCGCCGCAGGCCTGCATGACGGGTCCCGGCGCGGGCTCGTACCCGTTGGCCTTCAGCACCCCGAAGCCCGGCACGAACTGCCCCGTGAAGGCCAGCAGCGTGAGCGGCAGCGCGAGGTTCAGGGTGGCGTGCACGCTGAACGCCGGAAGCACGAACTCCGGGCGGGTCAGCGTGAACGGCACGCTCGCCGGGTGCCACAGGTGCAGCGCGCCGCTCGCGGCGACCGCGACCAGCAGCACGCCCGCCACCGCCCAGCGCGGCGCGACCTGCCGCAGCACGAAGTACGCGATGAGCATCGCGCCGACCAGCACCGGCGTCTGCTGCGACGCCTGCAGGGCACGGAATCCGAAGGGCAGCAGGATCGCGGCGTTGAGCGCGGCGGCGAGCGGCGTGGGGATGGCCTGCACGATCCGCGTGAGTGGCCGGAACGTGCCGAGCAGGATCACCAGCACGGCGGACGTGACGAAGGCCCCGACCGCCTCGCTGAACGGCACGCCCGGCAGGGCCGTCACGAGGAGCGCGATGCCGGGTGTGCTCCACGTGCTGATGATCGGCATGCGGGTCCGCAGGCTGAGGAGGATGCCGGTCACGCCGGTGAACACGGCGTGCGCCCACAGCCACGACATGGCCGTGCCGCTGGAGAGGTGCGCCGCCTGCGCGACCGAATAGATCAGGACGTTCGGTCCGGCCCAGCCGATCAGGATGGCGATCAGACCGCTCAGGACGCTGCTCGGCTGCGTGTCGCGCCAGAATCCCCGTGTGGGGCCGGGCGTGGCGGGGACGGGGTGGACGGTCATGGCTCCAGTGTGGATGCAGGTGGACTGCTGCGCGAGAGGCAATACTGGACCAATTGGACTGCATGCCTTCCCAACTGGCCGGATTGGACTGCTACACTCGGGGTATGGACTCCCCGCACTGGACGGCCCTCCTGAGCGGCTGGCGCGACGCGCCCGGCACCCTCCCGTCCCGCCTCGCGCTGAAGCTCCGCACGCACATCCAGGCGGGCCGCCTCAGCAGCGACGACCCGCTTCCCGCTGAACGCGCCCTCAGTGCCCTGCTCGGCGTGAGCCGCAGCGTCGTTGTCACCACCTACGACGACCTCGCCGCCGGAGGCTGGATCACCCGCAGGCGCGGCAGCGGCACCCGTGTCGCCGCCACCGCCCCCCGCAGGCAGGGCGTCCTCACGCTCCGCACGCCGCTCAACCAGACGCCCACACCCGACCGCGAACTGGACTTCACGCACGCCGTCCCGTACCTCACGCCCGCCCACCGGCAGGAACTCGTCGCCGCCGCACGGGACGCCTTCCAGGAGAGCCTCTACCATCCGCTCGGCCTTCCGGACCTGCGCGCCCTGCTCGCCGACACGTACCGCGCAGAGGGGCTCCCCACCCGCCCCGAGCAGGTCTTCATCACGACCGGCGCGCAGCAGGCCATCTCCCTGACCGCCGGGACGCTCCTGCAACGCGGGGACGCCGCCCTGATGGAGACGCCCACGTACTTCGGGGCCATCGACGTGTTCCGCGCGGCCGGCGCGTCCCTCGTCGGCGTGCCCGTCGGCCCGCACGGCGTGCGGCACGAGGACTTCCTGACGGCCGCCCGCACGCACCACCCGCGCCTCGCGTTCCTCACGCCCACCTTCCAGAACCCCACCGGGACCGTCATGCCCGCCCGGACCCGCCAACTCATCGCGGCGCACGCGCACGACACGGCCCTGCCCGTCATCGAGGACGACACCCTCATCGACCTGGACTTCGGAGACGGTGACGGCCGCCACGTCGTCCCGCCGCGCCTCGCGACGTACGCGCCCGACGCGCCCATCGTGAACGTCGGCTCGCTCAGCAAACTGTACTGGGCGGGCCTGCGCGTCGGCTGGATGCGCGTCCCCGACCTGCTGCACGGCCCGCTGATGCAGGCGAAGACCCTCACGGACTTCGGCGGCAGTCTTCCCGCGCAGCACATCGCCCTGCGGCTCCTGCAGGACCTGCCGCGCCTGCGCCGCGAGCGCCGCGAGCACGTCACGCACGCCCGCGACCTGCTCGCGCACCTGCTGCGCACGCACCTGCCCGGCTGGAGTTTCGACCTGCCGGACGGCGGGCAGTTCCTGTGGGTGCGCCTCCCGACCGAGCACGCCAGTCACTTCACGCACCACGCCGCGCGGCACGGCCTGCGGCTCTTCCCGGGCGCGTCCATGGGCGTCCAGACGCTCCCCGACCATTACCTGCGCCTCCCGTTCACGGTGGACCCCGCCCGCCTCCCGGACGCCGTCGCGAGACTTCAGGCGGCCTGGGCGTCCTTCCAGATGCGCGAGGGAGGCGAGCGCCTCGCCTGACTCCCCCCGCCACGCGCGCCGCACCGTGAGGGCCGCGTCAGCTGCGCTTCATGATCCGGCCCGCCCCGCGTGCTCAAGTGTTCACCCATGACGCGCCGACTCCTGCCCCTGCTCCTCCTGCTCGCCGGTGAGGTGCTGGCCGCCCAGGCCGCCACCGTCCGGCCCGGCGACACCCTGTACCGCGTGTCCGTCCGGACGGGCGTCACCGTCGCGCACCTGCGGCAGTGGAACGCCCTGCAGGGCACCACCATCCATGCCGGGCAGACGCTGCGCCTCACGCCGCCCACCGCCCGCCCTGCCGTCCGGGCCGCGACCACGTTCGCCGCCCCCAGACCTGCACAGCCCCGCACTGCCCAGTCCAGTCCCGCCCGGCCTCACCCTGTCCAGGCCCGCACGTACCGCGTGATGCCCGGCGACACGCTCAGCAGCATCGCCCGCCGCACCGGCACCACCGTCCGCGCCCTCCAGACCGCGAACCGCCTGCGCGGCACCACCCTGCAGCCCGGGCAACGCCTCACCCTGCCCGCCGCCGCCCACGCGCCCGCTGCCCACGCGCCCGCCGCCCCAGCACGGCCCCGCACCACCGAGGTGCGCGTCGTGTACCGCCACGTCCGCGTCACCCTCAAGGACACCGAAGCGGCCCTCGCCCGGCGTTACCACACCACGCCCACCACCCTGCGCGCCCTCAACCACCTCGGCCGGACGTCCGTCCAGCCGGGCATGAAGGTGCTCGTCCCGCAGCGCGTGCCCGTCCCCATCCCGCCCGCACCGCGCGGCGCGGCCGTCACGCACAAGCACCTGCGGCCCCTGAACGTCCCCGTCGAAGTGCTGCACGTCGACCTGCGCCACCGCGGCGTCCTCGTCACGCCCGTCCTCCCCGCGGGCGGACTCGGCAGCGGCGCGCGCGTCAGCACCCTCGCCGCCCGCAGCGGCGCCCGCGCCGTCATCAACGGCGGGTACTTCCACGTCACGTCCTACCAGCCCGCCGGGGACCTCGTCATGCAGGGCCGTCTCCTCACGTGGGGCCGCATCCCCACCGCGCTCGCCATCACGCCCGACAACCGCGCCACCATCGCGCCCAGCACCACCGCCCTCCTGGGAAGGCCGCTCGACGCCACCTGGACCGGCATGGAGACCGTCATCGCGACCGGCCCGCGCATCCTGCGCGCGGGCGAAGTGCAGCGCACCTTCAGCGCCGCGTACCACGACACGGGCGTCTTCCGCCGCGCCGCCCGCAGCGCCGTCGGCCTGAACGGCAACCGCGACCTGGTCTTCGTCAGCACCCGCACGCCCCTCACCGCGCCCGAAATGGGCAAGGTCATGCGGCGACTCGGCCTCCGGGACGCCCTGCTCCTCGACGGCGGCAGCAGCACCGGCATGAGCGTGCAGGGCCACACTCTCCTCGAGAGTGGCCGCAAGCTGAGTTACGGGATCGGCATCTACGCCGACTACCGGGGCCGCCGCTACGCCCGCTGAACCGGGCGCTGCGCCGCTCCGCCGGGTCTCATACGGTTTTGATCCAATTCCAGGGATGGCGGGAACACCACCGCCATCCCATCCATCTCCTCAAAACCGTACTCTTTGACGCTCGCTCCGCTCGGCTGAACTCTATAAGTTCAGCTCAAACCTTTATCAGGGCGCCGTGCCGGACGGTCTGTCCAGGACCGCCGCGACTTCCGAGCCGTCGAGCTTCGGACCGGTCATCGTGCAGTGGAAGCCCACCCGGCGGGAGGTTCCGGAGGCGTTCTTCACGTCCACCGCGCTCACCCATGTCCATGAGGCTGTGGTGCGCGACCACATCGGCGGTGCGCTTTCAGGGACCGCCCTGATCCGTTTCCCGAGCTGGTACTGTGCGCTGGCCCAGCAGCCGTTCCGGACATTGGCCGCCGTGGCAGCCGCCAGTGAATCAGCCGCGTACCCCTCACGGAGTGCGCGTTCGGTCGCTGACTGCTGGTCGGCCGCTGCTCGCCGCGCGGGATCGTTCCAGACGGTGTAGGCCGACAGGCCGAGCGACGTGAGCGCCAGCACGATGCCCACGATCTGCAGCGGGGAAGTCCATCCTGGCGGACGGGACCCCGGTTCCCCTGTGCCCTGGTCCTGTGGTGTACCGATCGACCTCGTCATGCCTCACGGTATACACCTTCGGGCGGCTTTCCGCCGTGTCAACAGTCGCTCCTCCGGCCGTGGGTCGCGACGGCCCGTGCTCGTTTCGCCCCTATCATGGGTGCATGGATGATCCGCGCGTGCTGCTGCCGCTGGCTGGGCTGTCGTTCGGTTCGCCGTCCGGCGCGGCGCGGTCGTCCTTTCCCTGGACGGTCCCGTTCGTCCGTCAGGAGCTTCGCCTGCAGTTCGGGCGCCCGGTCACGCTGTTCGTCGGGGAGAACGGGGCGGGCAAGAGTACCCTGCTGGAAGCGGTGGCCGTGGAGGCCGACCTGCCGAGCGCGGGCAGCGAGGACGTGCAGCGCGATCCGACGCTGTGGGCCGCGCGTGAACTGTCGTCGTGCCTGCGGCTGTCGTGGAACCGGCGGGCGCGCACGGGGTTCTTCCTGCGGGCCGAGGATTTCTTCGGGTACGCGCGCCGCACGCAGACGATGAAGGCCGAGGCCGAAGCGGAACTCGGCCGCATCCGGGCGGTGGACGGGCCGCTGGCCCTGCACGCGCAGCCTCACGCGGGCGCGGTTCACGCGCTGCGGCACCTGTACGGTGAGGGGCTGGACGCGCGGTCGCACGGGGAGGCGTTCCTGCGGCTGTTCGAGGCGAGGGTGCGTGGGGGCGGGCTGTTCATTCTGGACGAGCCCGAGGCGGCCCTGTCGCCGCTGCGGCAGCTGTCCCTGATCTCGCTCGTCCGGGCGGCGGCGGAGCGGGGCGCGCAGTTCCTGATCGCGACGCATTCCCCGGTCCTGCTCGCGTTTCCAGGCGCGCAGATCCTGCATGTGGACGCCGAGGGTGTGCGGGAGGCGCGGTATGACGATCTGGAACACGTGAGGCTCATGCGGGATTTCCTGGCGAATCCGGGGGCGTTCCTGCGGCACCTGTAGCGGCGGGGCTGTATGGGCGGGGATCTGGCCGGGGCGGACTCCGCCGAAATACTTACATATCCATTAAGCGTTGACAACCTGAATTGTCATTGTTAGTGTGGAGGGGTCCGCCCACCCTTCACCCTCCAGGCCGTCAGCCCACCCCCCACCGACCTCACCGCACCCGCTGCGGCGAGCACGCCCCCGTCCACCCCGGCGCGCGAAAGGAGCATCCGATGACCCAGCCCACCACCCCCCACCCCACCATCACCTTCCGCCCCCTGCGCCCCGCCCTGCAGAGTGGCGAGGACCAGTTCCTCGACGTGCTCGTGCGCGTCACGCCGCCCGCCCGCCCGGAAACGCCCACGCCCCGCGCGCCGCTCAACGTGTCGCTCGTCCTCGACCGCAGCGGCAGCATGCAGGGCGAGAAGCTCGACACCGCGAAACGCGTCGCGCTCGCCGTGCTGGACGACCTCGGACCGCTCGACCGATTCAGCGTCGTCACCTTCGACGACGCCGTCCACGTCCTCGTGCCCAGCACCACCGCGCAGAACGCCGCGCACGCCCGCACCCTCATCCGCGGCATCGAGGTGGGCGGCAGCACCGCACTGTTCCCCGCCTGGGTCGAAGGGTCCACGCAGGTCGCCGCGCACCTCGCGCCGGGCGTGCTGAGCCGCGTGCTGCTGCTCAGCGACGGGCAGGCGAACGCGGGCCTCACCGACCCCGCCGCCATCCGCCGTCACGTCGCCCGGCTCGCGGAGCGCGGCGTGAGCACCAGCACCTTCGGGATGGGCGACGACTACGACGAGGAACTCCTCGAAGGCATGGCGAACGCCGGGGACGGCCACGCGTACTACGTGGAGCGCGCGCAGGACCTCTCGGCACTGTTCGCGGCGGAACTGCGCGGCCTCGCCGCACAGTACGGCCGCACCGTCAGCCTCGGCGTGGAACCGAACCCAGGCACCGGCATCCGGCTGCACGACACGCTCAACGACTTCGAGCAGAACGCGCTCGGCCGGGCGCAACTCCCGAACCTGCAGTACGGCGACGCGACCGACGCCGTGGTGCGCCTGCACGTGCCCACCCCCGAGCAGACCACGCTGCTCCCCGTGATGCGCGTGCGCCTCGCCTGGACGGACCCCCTCACGGGACGCCGCAGCATCCTGCGCGCGCAACTGGACCTGCCGGTCCTGCCGCAGGACACGTACGCGGCCATCCCCGAGGACGAGGAGGTCGCGGCCACCGTGACGCGCCTCCTGCTCGCGCGCAGCAAGGCCGACGCGGCCCGCGCCTGGAAGGCCGGGGACCACGGGGCCGCCGCGCACGCCATGACGACCGCGTCCATGCTCGTGGCGTCCGCGCCGCCCTCCGAGTACCTGCAGGACGACATCGCGGAGTTCCGCGTGCTCGAAGCGCACGTGCAGCATGGCGACGAGGCGCGCGCCCGCAAGATCGCGTCCAGTCAGGCATACAGCCGCCGCCGCAGCCGCTGACTTCCCCCGGTCCACCTTGACACGGGCACGCCGCCGACCCTCGGAGGGTCGGCGGCGTGCCCGTGCTTTCAGGCTGCGTGCGGCGGAGCTTCAGCCCAGGGGCGCGACCGGCTCGCCCGGTGCGGCGGGTGCCGGAACCGCGATCAGGTGCGCGAGTGCCAGCGGGATGGCCGCATCCCAGCCCTGCGGGTGGCACGCGGCCGGGTACGGGACGGGCGGGCCGTCCGTGCGCGCGAATCCCGCGAACAGTTCCGGCAGGCGCGCGTCCGTCGCCCAGTTCGCGGCGTCGTACAGGTCACGCGCGACCCTGCGGGCCTCCTGCTCGTAGCCGTAGCGCTCCAGCCCGAGCGCGAAGACCGCCGTGTCGTGCGGCCACACCGACCCGTTGTGGTACGACACCGGGTTGTAGCGGACCTCCTGCGTGCCGAGCGTCCGCAGGCCCCACCCGCTGTACAGTTCCGGCCCGAGCGCGGCCTTCACCACCGCGCCCGCATGTTCGGGCGGAATGACGCCGGTCCACAGCGTGTGCGCCGGGTTGCTCACCAGCACCCGCAGCGGGCGCTTCTGCCCGTCGAGGGCGTGCGCGTAGTACCCGCGTTCCTCCCACCAGAAGTCCGCCTGCACCTTCTCGCGCAGGAGGCGCGCCCGCTCCGTGTACCTCCGGGCGGCCGCCTCGTCGCCCGTCAGGCGCGAGAGCTGCGCGCCCGCCAGGTACGCCGCGTACGCGTACCCCTGCACCTCGATCACGGCCACCGGACCCTCGGCGTCCTGCCCGTCCGCGCCGAAAGTGCTGTCCCCGCTGTCCTTCCAGACCTGATTGCGGATGCCGCCCTCGTGCGGGGTGTACTCGATGAGCAGGTCACCGTCCGGGTCGCCGTCCGTCATCATCCACCCGAGGGCCGCCTGCCAGTTCGGCTGCAGTTCCGCCGCGAGGTCCGGGTGCGTACGGCTCAGCTCCCCGACCAGCCACACGAACAGCGGCGTGGCGTCCGCCGTCCCGAAGTACGGCGTGAACGGCGTCTCGCCGAGCCGCGTGAGTTCGCCGGTGCGTTCCTCGTGCAGGATCTTGCCGGGCGCCTCCAGCGTCCGCGGGTCGTGCCGCTGGCCCTGGTGCGCCGCGAGGTAACGGGCCACGCCGAGCGCGATGTCCGGCCGGTGCGGGAGGACGAGGTGCGCGATGATCAGCGAGTCCCGCCCGAACGGCGCGACGAACCACGGCAGGCCCGCCGCCGGGAACGGCCCCTGCGGCGTGTGGAACAGCAGGCTGCGCAGGTCCTGCAGGCTGCGTTCCAGCACGCGCTGGTCCTGCGCGTCCGGCAGGGTGAGTGGCGGCAGCCACGCGCCGTACTCCCGTGCGAGCGCGTCCGGGTCGGCGGGCCTGGGCGACTCGTCGTCCTGCAGGGCGCGGACCGTGACCGTCAGGTCGAGGGCCGTGCCGTCCGGCGTGCCCGGCACCTCCCACGTGAGGGCCGTGCCGTCCCACGTCCCGGCGGGCGACGCCGTCACCTCGGTGCGGCAGCGCAGGCCGTCCCGCGAGGCGTAACTGAACGTGACGCCGCCGCTGCCGGGCGTGACCAGCACGTCACGGGGCGGCTGCTGCTGCCAGCCGCGCACCTCGAACATGTCCACGAAGTCCGCCGCGAGTTCCAGCCGCAGGGTGTGACGCTCCGGCGTGTACGTCCGGACGACCACGTGGTCCCGCAGGCCGCCCTCGCTGACGGTCAGGTTCCGGCTCAGGCCGGTGTGCATGGTGTACCCGAGGTTCGCGTTCCCGGCCTCCTCGCTCATCCAGAACGGGGCGCGCAGGTGCTGCACGAGCGGCTGGGGCGCCTCGCCGTCCAGCAGCCAGCGGTACGTGCACAGGTGCCGGGTGTCGCGGCGGTAGAAGCCGGACTCGCCGCTGCTCACGGCGTACTGCGCGTCGGCGACGAGGTAGAGTTCGTGTTCCTTGAGGACGGTTCGGGTGCTGAGCATAGGACTCCAGGAGAAGGGGGGGCGCGCCGGGGCGCGGCTCCGGCCCGGGGGAGGGCCGGGGAGAGGCGAGGAGAAGTGGACGACCGGGAGCGGTCAGCCTTTCACGGCGGCGTCCGTGCCGCCACTGACGAAGTACCGCTGGAAGACCACGAACACCACGATGACCGGGATGGCGCTCAGCACCGCGCCCGCCAGGATCAGGGCGTAGTCGCCCTGCCCGCCGTACAGTTCACGGAAGTTGCTGAGGCCGACCGTGAGCGTGAAACTGCTCTGGTCGCGCAGGATCACGAGCGGCCAGAAGAAATCGTTCCACGCGCCCTGGAAGGTCGTGATGGTCAGTGCGATCAGGGCCGGACCGGCCTGCGGCAGCATGACGCGCCAGAAGGTCGTGAAGGGACTCGCGCCGTCGATGCTGGCCGCCTCTTCGAGTTCCTTCGGGAGGCCCTCGAAGAACTGCTTCATCAGGAACACGCCGCCCGCCCCGACGAGGCCCGACACCCACAGCCCCCAGATGTTCAGCAGGCCGAGGTTCTTCAGTACGAGGTAGTTGCTGACGAGCGTCACCTGCGTCGGGACCATCTGCACGAACAGCACCGCCAGGAAGATCAGGCTGCGGCCAGGAAAGCGCAGGCGGGCAAGGGCGTACCCGGCGAGACTGGCGAGCACCACGGAACTCACGACCTTCAGCGCCGCGATCAGGAAGCTGTTCAGCGTCCAGCGCAGGAACAGGCTCTGGCCCGTCTCGACGACGTTCGTCTCCCGGAACGCGCGGCGGTAGTTGTTGAAGGTGTACCCGAGCACGCCGGGCGTGATGTTGCGGAACGCGTAACTGCGCGAGAAGTTCTGAATGTCGCTCGGCGGGAGGGTGGTGGAGGCGAAGCTCTGCCCGCGCTGCACGTCCACCTGCAGCGGCGTGCGTTCCAGCAGCGGGCCGCTCAGCACGTACCGGTCGTCCGCCTGCACGAGCCGGACCGGCTGGTACTCGCTCAGGTCGAAGGCGTGCGACTGCGCTTCGGGCGTGTCGAGCACCACCGGCACCACCCGGCCGTCCTGCAGGCGCGCGCGGAGGTCCGCGCCGTCCGGGGCGCTCAGGACCGCGTCCACCAGCTTCCCGGACGTCCGGGTCAGGGACGGGTACGTGACCGTGACCCGGTAGCGGTCCCCGGCGGGCGTACGGACGGGCGCGCCGAGCGTCACCTGGGCGTAGTCGCTCGCCTGCGCGTACTTCACGTTGCCGACCAGGCTGGTCGGCTGGTACGTGAAGAGCGCCGCGCTCGGCGGGCGGGCCGCCTGCCCCGCGCGGGTGGCGACCGTCACCTCGAACGTCACCCTACGGCCCGGCACGAGACCGCCCTGCCAGCCGTCGCCGCTGCCCGCCACGCCCAGCCGGTACGCGCGGCCGATGGCGGCGGGCGTCAGCTGCGGCACGATCAGGCGCGGGGGGTACTCGTTCGGGTTCTCCTTGACGCTGCTCAGCACGCCCATCAGGAACGGCCCGAGAAAGAACACGCTCATCACGAGCATGAACAGGTACAGCCACCCGGCCCGCGCCCAGCGGCGACGCGCGAGCCAGCGCTCCCGGCCCTGCACCGGCGCGGGGAGGGCCTCACGGACGGCCGTCACGACCCGCTCTCCGGCGCGACGAAGAACCGCCGCTGCACGAACACCAGCGCCAGCGTGATCAGTGCCAGCAGGATTGCGGCGGCCGACGCGAGGTTCACGGGCGCCACGCCGTTCTGGAAGGTGTTGCGGTACACGTAGTACGCGAGCGTCACGATGGTGTTCTGCGGCGCGGCGCTCCCGATGATCGCCACCTGGTCGAACATCTGCAGCGTCCCGATCAGGCCGACCGTCACGACGTAGAACGTCACGGGACGCAGCATCGGCACCGTCACGTTCAGGAACTGCTGCACCGGCGTCGCCCCGTCGATCTCGGCCGCCTCGTACAGCGCGCCCGGCACGCCCTGCAGGCCCGCCAGGAAGAACAGCATCAGGGTCGGGACGGTCGTGAAGACGTTCTGCGCGATGATCACCAGCATCGGCACGCTGATGACCTGCACGCCGCCCACCTGCACCCAGCGGTCCGCGAAGTACTGGTAGTCGAGCGGCACGGCCTCACGCACGTGCAGCACGCCCGTCACCGTCAGGACGGCCGTCACGGCGCCCGCCAGCAGCGCGCTCACCACCAGCAGCGCCGGATCGAGCGCCCTGGCCGGCAGGGAGCGCGAGCGTTCCCAGGCGACCTGCACCGCCTGAATCACCACGAGCAGCAGCAGGAACGCGCCCACCACCGGCAGCGCGGCCCCGAGCTGCGAGAAGAGGTAGTTGGCCGCGCCGCGCCGCTGGAACAGCCACAGGAAGATCAGCGTGATGACCACGCTGGACGTGATGCTCGGCATGTACCACGCGGCCCGGAAGAACGCGAGGCCCCGCAGGCGGCGGTTGAGCACCACCGCCATCAGCAGGGCGAACACCGTCTGCAGCACGGTCGTGATCACCGCGTACAGCAGCGTGTTCGTGAGCGCGCGCCGGAAATTGGTGTCCGAAAGCACGTCCCCGTACGGCTTCAGGCCGATCAGGTGCGGGGTGTTGAAGAGGTTGAAGTCGCTGAACGAGTAATACACGGCGCGCCCGAAGGCGTAGAAGAAGAACACCGCGAGCACCGCCAGGAACGGCATTAGGAACGCGTAGGCCGTCACGGTCGAAGATCCTCTGCTCTGCACGGTCACCTCCCGCCTGAATTCAGGGTGGACACAGACCGATCGGTCCGTTCCGTGGGGACGGCCGACCGGGAAGAAGGAAGGGAACAAGGGGTGGTGCGGGCCAGTCGTTCGCGGCCGGGAAGACCGGGCCTGTGCGGCTGGCCGCGGCGGGTCAGCGGTTCTGGAAGGCGTTCATGTCGCTCTGCGCCTTCCTGAGCGCGTCGGCGGCGCTCTTCTGACCGCTGAGGACGGCGGCGAGCGCGTCGTTGATGGGTTTGCTCCAGTCACTGCCCTGCGGGCCGAACGTGAAGCCCCTGACGTTCCCGTCGGTGCTGCCGTCGAAGATCACCTTGCTGTTCAGGGCGCCCGCGTCGCTGCGCTTGAAGTACGCGCTGCTGCTCAGGGCGCTGCGGCTGGGGATGGCGAGCCCCTGCGACAGGACGTACTCCTGGGCCTGCGCGCTCGTGAGGGCGTTCAGGACCTTCACGGCCGCCGCGCGGTTCCTGGTGCCGGCGTTGATGGCCCAGCCGACCGTATACAGGAAGTTGCCGCGTTTCCCGGTCGCGTCCGCCCTGGGCAGCAGCGCCGTGCCGTACTTGAGGTTGGGGGCGTTGTCTTTCAGGAAGTTCACGATCCAGCCGCCTTCGATGGCGACGGCGACCTTGCCGGTCTGGAAGCAGCCGCCGCCCCAGTCCTTGCTCAGTTCGCTGGGTTGCACGCCGACCTTGTTCCGGGCGAGGCCGGTGTAGTAGTTGAAGGCCGACACGAAGCGCGGGTCGGCGAGGTTGGTGCGGCCCTTGGCGTCGAACTGCGTCCAGCCGGCCGCGTACGCGAACGCACCGAACCGGTCGAAGCTGGGCGGCAGGCACAGGCCGGAGTAGTCGCTGCCCAGCTTGCTTTTCACGTCCGTGAGCTTCTTCGCGAAGGTACTCCAGGTGTCCTGGGCGTTCGGGTACGCGACGCCCGCCTCGTCGAAGAGATCCTTGTTGTACACGACGCTCAAGGTGTTGAAGTCCTTCGCGACGGCGTACAGCTTGCCTTTGCGGGTGAAGGTCCGGTTGAGGCTGCCGATGAACGGGGTGCTGCTCACGAGGCCGTTGAGCGGCAGGACCTTGCCGGTCGCGACGAATCCGTCGAGCGTCTCGCCGGGCAGGTAGAAGACGTCCCCGGCGTTCCCGGCCGCGAGGAGCGTGGTGAGGCCCTTGTTGTAGTCGCCCTGGATCGGTTCGTACACCACGTTGATCTTGTCCCTGGCGAGGGCGGGTTTCACGAAGCGGTTGATGAGGTCGCCGACCACGGCGGGGTCGGTGCCGCCGTATCCGTTGATCTTGACGGTGACGCTCTGGGCGAGCGCGCCGGTGGGCAGGGTGAGGGCGAGCAGGGACAGGGTGAGGCGCGTGACTGGGTTCATGGGGTCTCCGGTGGGTGAAGGAGGGTTCAGGGCCGGGCGGCCGCGACGGTCTGGCCGGGCCGCAACTGCACGGGGATGAATTCGCCGCGGACCGGGTGGCCCGCGAGCGCTTCCTGCACGAGCGTGAGTGCGACCTCGGCGATGCGGGCGATGTCCTGGGCGACGGTGGTGAGC
Source organism: Deinococcus aquiradiocola (assembly GCF_014646915.1). NCBI lineage: Bacteria > Thermotogati > Deinococcota > Deinococci > Deinococcales > Deinococcaceae > Deinococcus > Deinococcus aquiradiocola. Next base: position 139,327 of record NZ_BMOE01000002.1, read on the forward strand.
TGAAGCGGGAGCGGCAGTTCGGGCAGCCCGTCGAAGCCGACGACAGACACGTCCCGCGGAACCTGCACGCCCACGTCCGCGAGGGCGGCGGCCGCACCGACCGCCTGTTCGTCCGTCGCGGCGAAGCAGGCGGTGAAGCGCGTTCCGGCCTCCCAGGCGCGCCGCACGGTCCGGTACCCGTCGAGGACGGTGTATCCGCCCGGCAGCGTGTGCACGCGGGCATTCACGCGTTCGGCCACCTCGCGGAATCCGGCCTCGCGGTCCCGGGCGACCTGGCTGTCGCCCGTCCCGAGGAACAGCAGGTCGCGGTGTCCGGCGTCCGTGAGCTGCCGGGTGGCGAGGGCCGCGCCGCCCCGGTCGTCGGGCGCCACCCAGCGGTACTGCGGGTGGTGACCGATCAGCACGACCGGGACGTCACGCTCGGCGAGGATGGCGAGGCGGCGGTCGTGGGGCTTGATGTGCATGAGCACCACGGCGGACGGAAGGTGCGCGGCGTTCCCGAGGTCGCCGTGCAGGTCGAGGAGCTGGACGCCGGCGGGCGCGGTGTGCGCTTCGAGCGCCCGCCTGAACAGCACCTGGTAGGGGCTGAGGAGCGGGTCGCCGGGCAGGGTGGAGAGGCCGAGCGTCTGGCCGGTGCGCCAGGACAGGTGCCGTGCGGCGGGGTCCGGCACGTAGTTCAGGTCCTGCATGACGCGTTCCACCACGGCGCGGGTGCGGCTCGCGACGGTGCTGTGACCGTTGAGGACGCGGCTGACCGTTCCTTTGCTGACTCCGGCAGCGCGGGCGATGTCGTTGATGGTGGTCCTCTGCATGACGGAGCCTCGCTTGGGTGGGGTGGCGGACGGGTCGGTCGGCATGACCGATTGTAACCGGTTACAAAAGCATATGAACAGATTCACCGCCCGGATGCGGAATCTTGTAATCGGTTACAACGCAGCATCCCACCCCAACCCACCCGTGTCAACCCGCCCATCCTCAGCCACCCTTCACACGACGCCCGGACGCGAACAACACCCCGGGCGAACTGGCGCAGCACGAGCGGCCGCGTCAACACGACCGGGTCATACGGTTTCGAGGAGATGGAGGGGAGGTCGGCGCTGGTTCCGTCATCCCTGCAATCGGATCAAAACCGTACTTGTTGGTGCTCGCGGCCGGACGGCGGCTTCGCGTTCCGCCCGGCTGAACTCCAGGCGTTCAGCTCAACACCGTATGAGATCACTGATCAACCTGACGCAGAGGGCGCCGCTGATCAGATGCGTTGATCGACCTCCGCTTTCCCTGCTCGGAGCGACCTGGCGGTCTTCCTGGCCGACAGTTCAGTTCGGCCTCGCACAGCGGCGCGGCGGACTCGGGTCTTTCACCGCGACCGCAACGATACGGTGGTTACCGGATTCCCGCTGACGCAGGCGCCTTCACCGGGGGCAGCCACTCGCCCATCCGCAGGGTCTCGCGCGTCAGGCGACCGTTCGAGACCGTCTGCACGCCGCGCTGGTAGACGCTGAGCACCTGTGCCCCGAATCGGTGGCCGACGTACGCCGAGTGGGGATGCCTCGACTGGAGGTCGTCGGCCCGCAGGGTCCACGGCGCCCGAAGCGAGGCGAGTACCAGGTCGGCGTCCAGGCCCACCTTCAGGCTGCCTTTCCGGTGCGCGATGCCGGCCCGCACAGCCGGGGCGTGGCAGAGCATGCGGGCCAGTTCATGCAGCGGCAGTCCGCGCGCGAGCACGCCTTCACTCAGCAGCAGCGGCAGCAGCACCTGAACGCCGTTGATTCCGCCCCAGGCCCGCCAGATGTCGCTCACCGCCTTGTCCTCTCCCGGGCACGGAGAGTGGTCGCTCGCGAGCACGTTCACCTGTCCGGCCAGCACCTGTTCCCAGAGGCCGTCGGTGGCCTGTCTGGAGCGAAGAGGTGGCGCGCACTTGAATTCCGCGCCGCCCTGGACGAAGTCCTGGTCGGTGAGGAGCAGGTGGTGGGCGCACACCTCGGAGGTGACCGCCTGAGCGTCTCTCTGCGCGTTCAGCACCGCGTCCACCGCTTCCGGGGTACTCAGGTGTACCAGGTGAAGGTCGCAGCCGCTGTGACGGGCGAACAGCAGGGCGCGTCGGACCGCGTCGAGTTCCTGAAGTTCGTCGTGAGCGGTCAGCCAGGCGCGGGCATCGTCCTGCCCGGCGGCCCTCAGGCGTGCGGTGCGGTGAGCGATCAGCGCGGTGTTCTCGGCATGCACCGCCAGCACCGCGTCCAGCGCCGCGATCTGCTGCATGCCGTCGATCAGCAGACCGTCGGGCACGTAGGGAAAACTGGCGTCCGCGGTGTCGAGCATGAACGCCTTGAAGCCAGTCACCCCGCAGCGGTGCAGCGCACCGAGCTCGCTCAGGTTGTCGTCGATCAGGCCACCCCAGAGGGCAAAATCGACCACCGATTTCTGCTCGCCCAGTCCGCGCTTGAGTGCGAAGGCGTCCGGATTCACTGTGGCGGGCACGGCGTTGAGCGGCATATCGACCACCGTCGTCACCCCACCGGCCAGTGCGGCCCGGCTGCCGTGCGCCCAGCCTTCCCAGTGGCCGCGTCCAGGTTCGCTGAAATGCACGTGCAGGTCGACCGCGCCGGGCAGCAGCACCAGCTGGTCGGCCTTCAGGCGGGTCCGCGCCTTCGGCGGGTCGTCACCGATGAAGGCAATGCGGCCGTCCTGAATGCCGAGGCCGGTCTGGAAGGTTCCCTGCGGCAGGACCACCTGTGCGCCCTCGATCAGGGTATCGAGCATACGTCCCTCCTCTGCAGTTCGTTCTGCAGTCGGGACTGGCAGGGAAGCGGACGATCCGCTGCCTTCCCTGCCGGTACGGTCCCGTGAATCAGTCGGACGCGCCGAGGTTGGGGGCCACCTGGGCGGCACTGCGGCGCTCGGCACTGCTCAGGGCGTAGTAGAAGCCGGCCCCGAGGATCAGTCCGGTGAACCAGGCGAAGTTGGCGAGCGCGGAGAGGCCAGGGATGAAGGCGATCAGCAGGCCCATCAGCACGGCGGGCACCAGTGCCCAGATGGCCGTCGTGTTCCAGCCGTTCCGGTACCAGTAGCGGCTCCGGGCATCGGCGATGTACAGCGAGTCGAGGTCGATCTGGCCCCGTTTGACGAGATAGAAGTCGGTCAACAGAATGCCGAACAGCGGCCCGATGAACGCGGCCAGCGCGTCGAGGGTGAAGTGGATGACGGTCGGGTTGTTGAAGAGGTTCCAGGGCGTGATGAACACCGAGGCGACCGCCGCAATGAAGCCGCCGGTGCGCCACGAGATGAACTTGGGCGCGACGTTGCTGAAATCGAAGGCCGGCGACACGAAGTTGGCGACGATATTGATGCCGATGGTGGCGGTGATGAACGTAAATGCACCCAGAACGACCGCGAAGCTGCTGTCGATGCGTGAGACGATGGCGATCGGGTCGGTGATCAGCTTGCCGAACACTGGAATGGTGCCGGAGGTGGTGATGACGGTCACCAGACTGAACAGCAGGAAGTTCACCGGCAGGCCCCAGAAGTTCCCGCGCCGCACCTCGCCTGCACTGCGGGCGTAGCGGCTGAAGTCACCGAAGTTGAGCATCGGACCACTGAAGTAGGACACCACCAGCGCGGTGGCGGTGAGCATCGGGAAGAGGGCGGCCGTGCCGGTATAGCGGACTTCAGCGAGGCTCAGGCTGACGTTGCCGCCCGCCCTGACTGTGATGTAGATGGCCAGGACGAACATCACTGCGTACACGGCGGGCCCGGCGAAGTCGATGAAGCGCTTGATGGCGTTCATGCCGAACCAGAACACCACGGCCTGCAGGACCCACATCAGCATGAAGCCCGTCCAGCCGAGGGCGGAGAGGCCCAGGAAGCTCACCTGCGAGAGCGGCTGGAGTCCGGGAAAGAAGCGCAGCAGCACGATCACCAGGGCGCTCGATGCCAGGAAGGTCTGAATGCCGTACCAGGCCACCGCGATCAGTCCCCGGATGATGGCGGGTACATTGGCGCCGATCACTCCGAACGACAGGCGGCTGGCGACCGGGTACGGCACGCCCGCCTGCTGGCTGGGCCGCGACACCAGATTGCAGAACACGTTTACGATCAGAATACCGAGCAGCAGGGAGATCAGCACCGGAACCGGGCCGATGCCAAGGGCGAACAGGCTGCCCGCGAAGACGTAGCCGCCCACCGAGTGTACGTCGCTCATCCAGAACGCGAAGATGTTGTACCAGGTCCAGGTCTGCGGTCTCAGCGGAGCCAGATCCTGGTTGTAAAGGCGGTCACTGTACTCCGGGCGGCGTTCGAAGGTGGTGCTTCCCGCGCCGTGGTTGCCCGTCCCTGCACTGTCACTGTGTGCCGTCTGCGACATCTCTGCCTCCTGCGGGCCGTTCCCGGCCGGCGGTCTCGCTGCCCACGCGTCTGCGGGCTGTGGTCAGCGTACCAGGGATTGTCAACAATCTCAAGGACGGTCTGCAAAACGTTGCTCAAAAAAATGACAAAATGCAGATATATCTCAATAGCCTGGGAATTTTTTGCCCGAAAGTGACATAATGCGACACGAATGCGGAACCAGTTTCCAACGTCGTCCACGCGGCTGGCGTGCCAGAATGAACCCGCCGATGTGGACAGACCAGACCATCTACGAACACCTCATCCAGACCATCTACGAACAGCGGCTCACGCCGGGCACACGCTTGCCGGAACAGCGGCTGTCCCAGCTGTACGGCGTGGGCCGCGAAACGGTGCGGCGGGCCCTGCTGCGCCTGAGCGAGAAGCGGTACGTCGAATTGACACGAAACGTCGGGGCGCAGGTGGCCCGACCGACAGCGCGGGAGATGCACGACCTCTTCCACGCTCGGCGCGTGATCGAGAACGAGACCATCCGGATCGTGGCCCTCAACGTGACCTCGCAGATCGTCACGGCGCTCGAGAAGGTGCTGGACGAAGAGGCTGCCGCCCACACGCGCGGAGATCAGGCTGGAGCGATCCGGGCCTCAGGCAATCTGCACCTGACGCTGGCGGACTTCGCGGGCAACACGCTGCTCACGGCGACGCTGCGCGAGCTGATCTCACAGAGTTCACTGGCGATCGCGCTGTACAGTCATCTTCCGTTCACAGCGTGCCGCGACCACGACCACCGACAGCTCATCGGCGCAGTCGGAAGAGGAGACTGGCAGGCCGGACAGCGCCTGATGGCCGCACACCTCACCGAGATCGAAGCGCAGCTCTCAGACCTGCCGCTGCCCCAGCCGCAGGTCGATCTCGCTCACGCGCTGCAACTGGAGGGAAGCGTTCCCCGGGTTTCCGTCCCCCGAGGTTGAGTTCCCGACACCTTTCCGAGATACGCTTCGCCCCTGGGTTCAACCACGAAACCCTGCAACCGGGCGCGGAAAGCATTTTCGCCAGGACGTTCACGACTGATCGCCCGCACCAGAAGTGCGCCACGGATGTCACCTCTCTGCCGAGTCGGGAGGCCTGTGACAACCTCTATCGCGGGGGATTCAGTACACGACCAGGAACGGGGAATGCTGGGATAACGTTGTCTGGATAAATTTTTTTGTGATGCTGAAGGCGGAGACGGCGTTGAGTGAACTGTCATGAGACCGAGTACGGACACGTACAGCCGTTGTCAGATGGATCGAGATGCTCTACGACCGCTGCCGTCGTCGCTCTGCGTCGGGTATCAGGCAGCGGCGGCTTTCGGGGAGCAGGGCTGCATCCTGAACTGAGCCTCCACCAACTTCATGACCGACCATCGCGGGACAGGAGGTGCTGAACAGCGTATGCCGACCGGCCATGCAGTGAAGGCCGCCCCTGGACAGGGGCGGCCCTCACTGCCGGATCGGGAATCAGTATCCGTAGTTGAGGTTCACGGTGCCGGTGGTGCTGTTGGCGCCGATGATGAAGACAGGGTCCTGGGAGTGGCAGCCGGTGCAGGAGCGGTACTCGTTCAGCCGTTCGACGTTGTCCACGAAGACCTTGACCCGGACCTGCCAGCGGTAGCGTTTCAGGAACCCGGGGTCATAGGCCGAGGCACTCACCTTGATTTCATCGTCCCCGCCGGACATCAGGTTCGAGACGTTCAGGCGACCGGAGGCGGACGTGCCACTCAGGTTCTTGACGGTGTCGAAGTTCAGTGCGCCGGAGGTTTTCAGGCCGACGGAGGCGTCACCGCCGAGCTCGCTGACCTCGACTTCGACCTTGTGGCGGGGGCTGCAAGTGCGTTTGGTGTAGCTCGTGGTCCGCGTCATGGTGGCGAGTTGGTTGTCCCAGCGGCGCAGGGTGAACGAGAGCGGCTTCAGGGAGGAGAGGGGGACGTTCTGCCCGTCGAAGTAACTGAGCCAGCTTCCGCTGCGGATGACGCTGATGGTCGGATCGGCCAGGCCGCCCCACCCGAAGACGCGGACCACGGCCTCGTTGACGACCTGCTTGTCGTGAGCGCTCGCGGTGAAGCTCCCGCCGGCCTTCTTCTCTTCGTTCTCCCGGTACACGGCCTTGACCGACGCGTCAAGCTCCTGACTGGAGACGTTCGAGCTGAGGGAGAACACCAGCATGCGCCCGAACACCTCGTCGGAGACGTAGGTCGGGAGGTTGGCGGAATCGATCTCGCCGCGGGCCGCGAGGGCGTTCAGGTCATTGACACCGAAGCTGCTGTTGAAGAGCCCCTGGACCGGGGTATTGCCGTTCAGGTCCTGGGCAACCCGGAAGATGCTCTGATTCATCCGTACGAACACGGTGTTGCGGGCGTCGCTGCTGACGTTGCTGAACCTCGTCTGAATGCCGGCGCCCAGAGCATGCACGTCAAGACCCATCTTGACCGCCGCCTCGTTGAGGGACGAGGCCGTGAACGATTCGAAGTACACCGCCGCGCCGGGAAGGGCGTTCTGGCTCTGTGCGGTGCGGATCATGTTTCCGATCTGCGTGTTGACCTCGTTCATGGTGGCCGGGTTGGCGGTGGCCGTCTGACCGGTCGCACTCAGGTACAGGTCCGTGCCTAGCGCGATCGGCTTGCGGAGCGTGGACGGCACGTTGATCGGGTTGAGTGCACCGACCCCGAGGTTCACGTACTGCCCCTGAACCAGGGCCCCCGGATAAAGCATGCTGGAAGGATCGAAGCTCACGAGATCCTCGGGGTTGCTGGTGACGTCGACACGTTCGAGGTCACAGCCCTGGTCAGGCGGCAGCGGCACGGAGTTCTGGCCAGGCGCGCCGTTTGTCCACTGCCCCATCCGGAACAGTTGATTGACGTAATCCTGAGTGTCGTTCGCCGAGGTCGGGACGGTCTGCGCCTGCATTCCACGCTGGGCGGGACCTGATGCCGATATCACCTGGTTGATGTTCGGCAGGCCGGCCGTGAGCGGGGAGACGCCCAGCTGCTGTGCCCGCTGGCGCAGTTCGGACATGGGGGCGAGGCTGGTGGCGGCGGGGAGGTACACGTCGTCCGGTCCAGGCCCGGTCGGCTCACCGCCCCCCCCGCCTCCGCTGCCACAGTCGATAGAGGTGGGATCGCAGGGCTCTTCAGGAAGGACGTACTGCGTGCGGACATTGGCGCTGTCCTTTGCGGATGGCACCGGGGTGGTCCCGCAGGCCGAGAGGGCGACCAGGGCAGTGGAAACCAGGGCGAGACGAAGTCTGAAGTCGATCATGGTGAGCTCCTGTACGAGATGAGGGAAGGGGTGGGATGGCCGGGCCGAAGCCTGGGATGGTTGTACCGGCCGTGCTGGGAATCCTTGAGGAACCTGACGTCCGGGGGCCGGGTTCCCTCGCGGTTCCCCAGTGGTGCTGGGCTGTGCACCGCGTCCCGGTTCTCCGGAAGGAAGACCACCGCTCCGCGTCCGGGGTTCTGTTCCCAGAGGGCGGCTGACGCTCAACGCCAATGACGGACGGTAGACTGCCCGTATCCATGACCCAGGTTTCCAGAGTGCCGGCTGTCCCCCGTGCGTCCCGGTTTGAACGGCCGAGGCCGAGGTTGCTCAGTCGGCTCGCCGAGGCCGTCGACGTCTGTCTGGTGGTGCTGGTCGCGCCGTCCGGGTACGGCAAGACGACCCTGCTCGCGCAGTACGCCCGCAGCACCCCGAGGCGGGTGGCATGGTGCCGGATCGGTGGCGTACACGAAGGTGCGGGAGACGTGGTGTCCCGCCTGGCGGGCCAGCTGCCGGAACTGCACGCGCTGCGGGACCTGGACGTCCGTACGCCGGAGGAGGTGCTGGCCCGCCGCCTGGCCGGGCAACTGGGGACCATGGAGGAAGGCGTCGACCTGATCGTCGACAATGTCGAGGATGAGCGCCTCGCACGCTGGCTGGGCGGTCTGGCGGACCGTCTGGAGGAAGGCCACCGGCTGCTGCTGAGCGGCCACAGCACGGAAGGCCTGCGGGTCGCGCACCGACTGGCGGAGGGCCGCGTCCTGTTGCTCGACACCGACGACTTGGCCTTCGATTCCGAAGAAACACAGGCTTACCTGGAGGGACGGGGAGGAACGCTCAGCGAGGAGCAACTCCGCAGCCTAGCGGGCTGGCCGACTGGTCTCGCGCTGTCCGCAAACGGCGCGCACCGTCATGCGGAGGTGGATGACCTGGTGCTTGAGGCGCTTCAGAGTCTGCCCACGGACCTCCTCGCCGGACTGCCGCACCTGTCGCCTCTCGAACTGTGGAACGAGGGTGACGCTGCCCTCCTCAGCCCGCGCCTTCCCGCCGACTGGCTCAGAACCCTCCTGAAGGCGGGTCTGCCCCTGTCGCCGCTCGGGGGCGGCATGTATCAACCGCACCAGCTGCTGGTGCAGGTGCTGGACCGCCTGCTGCAGCGCGACCCGGCGCTCGCCCGCAGCTGCCGCGCGCTGGCGGCAGGCGTGGCCGAGGCGGCCGGTTCCCTGGAGCGTGCCGCGCAGCTCTACCGCCAGGCGGGCGAACTGCCGGACGCGGTCCGGCTGGCGACCGTCCTCGTGCCCCGCTACCGGGACCGCGGCGAGCACCGCCTCACCCGGGCCCTCCTGGAACCCTTGGTGGAGGTGCCGCTGCCTGCCGCACTGCAGGAACGGCTGGCGTGGGCTCAGATTGAGACGGGCCGCAGCCGGGAAGGGGAGGGGAGATTGCAGGCGCTGCGTGACGAGAACCGCCTCACCCCTGCCGGATTCGCATCACTCGCGACGGTACGCGGTCGACAGGGACACTACGCCGAGCAACTGGCACTTGCCCAGGAAGGCCTCGCACGGACAGGGGACGGCCCGCCGGTCCCGGCCCTGTCGTGGCCGCTGGTGTTCGGTTCGCTGCGGCTGGGGCTGCTGGAGCAGGCGGAAGAGACCGCGTCACGGTTCATCACGCTCGCGGCCCAGGGGGAGGACCCGGTCCGGCTGGCCGAGGCCTGGCAACTGCAGGCGACCGTCTGGCGGCACACGCGCCCCGCTGCCGAGGCGACCGTGCCGCTCCACCGGGCCCGGCGGATCTACGAGGAACTCGGCTGGCACGGCCGGGCGGCCGACCTGCACCTCGACGAACTCGAACTTGCCCTGCGGAACGGCGAGACCGAAGGGGCAGCGGCCCACCTGCGGGCGCTGGAGTCGGTCGTCGGTGCAGAGCGGACGGTTTTCCACGCCCGCAGACTGCGCTTGCTGGGCACGGCCGAGCGGCGCGCAGGCCAGTCCGGGCAGGCCGAGACGTCTCTCCTGCGGGCGCTGGAAGCGACACGTGCCGCGGAACTCAACCTGGAACAGACGGGCCTGCCACTGGAGCTGGCCGATACCCTGCTCCAGCAGGCCCGTCCGGCCGAGGCGGCCGCGTGGCTGCAGGCCGCCTGCCCCGGGACACACCGGGTCCGCCACGCGGTCCTGAAGGCCCTGATGACCGGGGAAGACCTGAACGCGGTCGACCCAGCCCATCTGAACAGCAGCGACGCCGAAACCAGGTTGCGCGCCCACCTGCTGCTGGCGGCCCAGGGCGACCCCGCGCAGCGCAGTCTGGCGCAGGACGAACTGCGCCGGAACCCCCACGCGTCCCACCTGCACGCCGACAGCGCGCTCAACCGTGCCTTGCGGGGTACGCCCGCCGAAGACCTGCTGATTCCCGAGGAACAGGCCCCGGCCGTGAAGAGCGGGCCAGAATGGCACCTCACGCTGCTGACCCTCGGCGACCTGCAGGTTCACCTGAACGGCCAGCCCGTCCAGATCGGGCTGGCCAAGGCCCGTGAACTTCTGGTCTGGCTCGCCATACACGGCTCGGGCTCCCGGGACGAGCTCGTGACGGCCCTCTGGGACGGCTCGGCAGAGGAACGGCACGTCGAGTACTTCCGGGTGGCCGTACGGCGCCTGCGCAGCGCCCTCAAATCCTCCTTGCCCGTCGACCTGGACCCACTCCCGTACGCAGCCGGGCGTTACCGCCTCTCGCCGGCCCTGCACGTGGAGGTGGACGTGCTGTCGACCGCGGGCCTGGACTGGTCACGGCCTTTCCTTCCGGGCGTCGATACCGAATGGGCTCAGGACTACCGGTCCCGGACGGCTCAGCAGGCGGTCACGGCGCTGCTCTCACAGGCGGCGGCGACCACACCAGACGGAGCGGTCCCGCTGTACCGGCAGCTGCTCACCCTGGACCCGCTGCTCGCCCCCGCCCACGAGGGGTTGATTCGGGCACTGCTGGCGACCGGCGACCCGGAGGGCGCCCGCCTCGCGCTCGGCACGTACCGGCGGATGCTGGCGAGCGAGTACGGCGCGCCGCTGCCCGACATCTTCATGGACAGCCTGCCCGCCACGCTCACCGTCTGACCGCCTGCGGATTCCCTGATCGTTCCCAGCCCGCGTGACAGTCTGCAGGCAGAGGTGACCCCATGAACGCAAAGATGACCGTCCTGACCCTGATGCTCGGCTCCCTCCTGGCTGCCTGCGGCACGACCACCCTCCCCGCAGTCCAGGGCAAGGTCGGCACGATGCATGCGCTCGAGGAATGCCACGGGTGCGGCATCCTGCCCTCCACCTCCGGGACCGTCGAGCGCTTCTGGGCCTGGAACGAGCGGCCTGAATTGCTTGACCGTCAGGCCCCGGAATCCGTTTCCCCAGTGTCGGTCGCTTTCTTCCCTACCCCCGTTCAGGCGAAGATTGTCGAGGAGCGGCCCGGCCTGATCCGACTGACCATCGACCCCGACACTCAGGACCTGCAGTTGAAGCCCGGAGACGAGTCGCTGCCGGTCGCGTGCGCCTCCCCGGACACGCTGGACCGGCCGTGGACGCTCGCTCCTGAGGACGGCGGGTGGGACGGACACGCGGTCCAGTTCACCGCGCCGGAACCGGCCGGGAGCCTTGCCCTCCTCTCGGCTGTGGCCAGCGACCAGCTGTGCACGGCCACCTTCGGGCCAGGCTGGCAGGCGTTGACCCAGAACCTCGACCCGATTTTCTGGCGTGCAGGCAGCGCGGCCTGGAGCGTCAGCAGTCAGCAGACCGCCCTCAGATGAACCGCGTCAGTTTACTCTGGCGTGACCTGGCACCGGACGCCCGGGCGATGCTCCAGACGGTCCGGACCTGTCTGGATGCGCAGCCCGAGGGCTGGAACGGCCCGGAAGGCAAGGCGCACGCGGGCCTGCTGATCGACCGCCTCGAGAACGCCTGGGACCAGGAACGGGTGGATCTCGACACCCTCTGGGCCATCCGGGCACTCACCAGCGACTTCGACCTTGCAGGCACCGTCACCTGCCGCGCCGCGCTGGAAACCATTCATGGGCACCTCCGACGCATCGTCGAGCTGACTGCTGACGAACTGGCGATCGACGATTGACCTCCCCTGAGGGAGAGGTCATGGAGAGCGACCCCACATGCATCTCTACGGAAGATGCCTCTTCGTTCGACTCTTCACGGTGAGTGCAAGGCCTCGCTGTGACCTGTACCCGAACCATCAGGCGTGGGGACCGAGGCGCCGTACATCACGGCGGGCGAGACCAATGGGGACCCGGGTTGGTCCGCCCGGGTCTCCATTCGGCTGTGCGGACCGATTTCGGGAAATCAGCCGGGCGGTCCGGTTCCCCGACGCCGTCGTGCCCGGGCTGCGCGGCCTCCGGCCTCACCTGGAGCTTTCACTGCCCGTTCACCACGTTGTTCGGCGTGTTGCCGGTGACGCTGCCGCCCGGCTGCGCATACACGCCGATCCTGGTGTTGAAGACGCCACCGCCGTCGCGGGCCGAGTTGCCGGTCACGCTGCCGCTCTGGATGGTCAGCGTACCGTCGTTCCAGAAACCGCCGCCGTTGCTGCCATCTGCGCGGTTGCCGCTCAAGGTCGCGCCGGACAGCACGAAGGTGGAGGTGGGCGAGGTCTGGTACACGCCGTTGGTTTCCACGCCGCCTCCGTACCACGCTGTGTTGTCGCTGATCGTGCCGCCGCTGGCGGTCATGCTGCTGCCCGAGTACAGGCGCACGCCGCCGCCACCGCCGCCCTGACCGTCGGTGCGGTTCGTCACGGTGTTCCCCGTGATGGTGCCGCCCGTCATGGTGACCGTGCCGCCCACCGTGATCCCACCGCCGGTCTTCACGGCCGCGTTGCCTCTGATCTCACCGCCGGACAGGGTGAAGGCGGCTTCCTTGCTCACTCGGACACCGCCGCCCCCGTCGCTGGTTCCCGTGACCGTGTTCCCGCTCACGCTGCCTCCATCCATGGTCACCTGAGTGGCGCGCCCGATGGTGAAGCCCCCCCCGCTGTTCCCGGCCGTATTCCCGCTGATCCGGGCCGTCCCCCCGATGTGGTAGGCGCGACCGGCATTGGCAAAGTAGATTCCCCCGCCGTTCGTGCGCGCCTGGTTCCCCTCGAACACCCCTCCCGTGATGTCCGTGTCAAACCACGTGACCAGACCGGCTCCACTGTCGGCCGCATTGGCGCGCACGGTTCCGCCGCTGATGCTGCTTCGGGCGTTCAGCCACAGTGCGCCGCCACCACCAACTCCGCCGGTGTCCGTCTGGGCATTGTTCGCGATGGTGCCGCCCGTCAGGCTGAACACGGGCCGGTTCACGTTGGTGCACTGCGCGTCGGCGCAGGTGGACTGCACCGTGACGCCGCCCCCGAAGTACGCGGTCCTGTTCCCACTCACGCTTCCGCCCGACACGGTCAGATTGCCGTTGGTGTAGATGCCGCCGCCAGCGGAGCCGTTCGTGACGGTGCCCACCACCGTGACCGGAAACGTGGTCTGGTTTCCGTCCACCGCTCCGCCGGTGAGCGTGGTGCTGCTGCCCGTGCCGCCGTAAATCCCGCCGCCGCCATAGGCGGCCGTATTGACGTTCACCCGGCCGCCCGCCACCACCAGCTGGCCCTTGTTGAAGATCCCGCCGCCGTAGCCCTGGTCCAGCGTCAGGTCGGCGGGGTCGGCCAGGGTCGCCTCGTTGCCGGTGACCGTGGTGGTGCCAATCAGCGTCAGGGTCGCGCCAGCAGCGTTGTAGATGCCGCCGCCCAGGTTCGCCTTCCCGCCGGTCACGGTCACACCGTCCAGCGTGAGGGTGCCGCGGTTGATCAGGACGCCGCCCGCGGTGAGTAAAGTGGCCTGTGCGTTCAGCTGCGCGCCCCCCTCGGCACGCGGTTGAGACAGGGCCTCCATCCGGGGTGAACCGGCGGACGTGGCGATGCGGGCGGCATTCAGGCTGGCGGGCAGTGCTGCGCCCGTCCCGCCGGTCAGTGTGCCGCCCTGCAGGGTGACGCTGACACCGGCAGCGATGTCCAGGACGCGTCCCTTCCCGGCAGCATCGAGCGTGACACCGGCAGCGATGATGGTGACGTCCCGGGTGATGACCAGGGGACTGAGTAGGTTCAGGGTGCCCGTCTCGGTGAGGCGCAGGGTGTCACCGGGTGCGGCGGCGGCAATCGCGTCGCGCAGGCTCCCTGCACCACTGTCGGTCAGGGCGGTGACGGGCGTGCCGGGCAGGGTGCTGCCGCCACCGCATGCGGCGAGAATCAGGGCGAGTGACACGACGGCCAACGGTCTGCCTTCCCTCATACGATCCCTCCTCCCTCCGGGCGGGACGGTTGGGAGGGATGGCCGCAACCGCCCATACCGAAGGTGGCGACAGCATCCGTCAGGGGCCGTCAATTCGCCGTCAACCCAGGGTCATGCCGCGTTGACGGTGAGACGTTCCGGGTGTCGTGCAGCCGGACGGCGAGATCAGCCAGGATCAGGGGCGGTGCATGGCGCAGTACCGTCTGCCGCAGCGCCGGGGGATGCACCTCATGGCCGACCAGATACCCGCAGTGGAACAACCGCTCCAGGGCGTCCACCACGGTGCCTCTGGGCACCTGAAGCACTCCACCCAGCAGCTCCACGTCCACGGGCGCACCATCATTCACGGCCAGGACACGCAGAATTTCCAGCTCGCGGCCGCCCAGTTGCGTCAGCTGCAGGTGCAGCCGGGCGGCCTCGGCGGCGACCGGCGTCAGGCGTTCAGGCAGGCTGCCCCGCCGGACGGCCTCGTTCAGGACCGGCACGATCAGGCCGGGAAGACCACCGGCGTAGTGGCACAGATGCCCGACCTGAGCGTCGGTCACACCGGGCAGGAATGAAGCACTCAACTCGGCGACCTCGTCGCGGGTCAACGCAGGAATCGGAATGATCACGCCGCGTCCCTGATCGATGCAGCGCAGGACGCTGGCGCGGCACCCGGAGTTCAGGTCACCGGGACGGAACGTATTGACCACGCCCGCCCTGGGGCTCTGGGCCAGCAGCCTGGGGGAGTGCCGGGCCACCACCCGGGTCGAGGCGTCGTCCCAGTGGTGGATGTCGTCTCCCCAGCTGACGAAGGGCTGCTGAAACGCCTCGGCCAGGAGTGGCCGGGCCAGAGGATCCAGGTCACCGGAAAGTCGCACCTCACGCAGCTGAGACAGGTGAGCGACCACCTCGCCGGACGGCACCTCAGGCAGGAACCAGCGCCCGAGATTCAGCCCCTGCTGCAGGTCCCTCAGGGCACGGTAGATGGTGGAGTACGGTCCGTCCCGGTCGGCAGGGTCGCTGGCCACCGGCATGAATTGCCGCCCGCCAAACAGTGAGGCCAGGGCCGCCTGCAGAGCGGTCTTGCCTGTGCCGGGAGCACCGCTCAGGAACACCATCTGGCGACGCTCCACGGCGGCCAGGACATCGTCAAGCACCTGACCGCGTCCGACGAAGGGAGCCGTGTGGGCAGGAGGTGGTTCCTGACTGACTGGGGGGTCCGGACGCGAGAGCGGGCGCGGCACCGGGTCCACCGGCTCCGGGGACAGGCCCACCACGAGCTCGCGTGCGCGTCGGCGCAGTCGCCCGGAGAGCGGCTCGGGATGCAGGAAGGCTGCGCGGCGCAGATGCTCGACATGCTCGCCGAGGAGACGGTCCTCAGTCCGCTGCGCCCACTCCAGCCAGGCCTCGCTGCCCCGGCTCCGCTGGCCCGACAGAAAGCCCCGCCAGTGGGTCAGCAGGGCGCTTGGGTCTTCAGGGACGCACAGCGCGTCCACCCGTACCCGCAGAAGATCCAGTTCCAGGAAACCTGGGCGGCGGCGCAACAGGTCCCCGTGCTCCCCCAGGTCCCGGACCAGCTGATGCACGGCCATACGGAGGTTGTGCAGGGCCCGGTGCGTGGTGGTCTCCCACAGCAGATCTGCCAGCTTCAGCCGTTCGGACGGACCATCCACCGCCAGCACGGCCAGGAGCCGCAGCCCCATGCCGCGGCAGGGAAACGGGACGCCAGCCAGGCGGAGTTGAGGCTCGCCCAGCAGCTGGAGTGTCATGTCCGGCATATCCAAGTGTACCGACCGAAAGCAAAGGGAACAGGGTCAGTCAATAGTTTGTTTTCTCCAGGGAG
Organism: Deinococcus aquiradiocola; assembly: GCF_014646915.1. Taxonomy (NCBI): domain Bacteria; kingdom Thermotogati; phylum Deinococcota; class Deinococci; order Deinococcales; family Deinococcaceae; genus Deinococcus; species Deinococcus aquiradiocola. The sequence goes on from NZ_BMOE01000002.1 coordinate 155,096, forward strand.
CGTCGTCTCTCGGGATGGGCTGAAGTGTGGTGGCGCTGGTGCCGCTGCGAGGCGGCAGCCCGAACCACGGGGGTTCATCACGCCGTGCTGGGCGTCTTTCCAGGTACGGGCAGGCGTCTTCCGTCAGGTCAAGGCAGCGGGAGCCGCGATCCTTCTTCGCATGCTGGCAGAAATTTTTGAATCCGGGAACATCCAGCCCGTGTCGACGTTGGCCCCGGGTGCAGGCGTGAATGTCCTCACCTGGACAGGCCCAGGGCACGGTTCAGTTCGCCGGAGAGGGTTCCGCCTCTGCTCACTCCGAAGCCTGCGCTGTCCTGCCAGCTCCAGACGGTCCACGCGAACTGCTGTTCTTCGGCCAGCACCCGCAGGTCGCGCAGCCAGCGCAGACGGTCGGCGGTCGGTGCGGTGTCGTGCACTGCGAACGCGGTGACCAGCACCGGCAGGTTGTACTGGCGCGCCCAGCCGCCCGCCCCCGCAAAGGCCCGGCGCATGGCCGAGGCGTCCCTGGCGGTGTATGGCACGCCCCTGAGGTTCTTCCAGCCGTCGTTGTTCAGGTTGCCCTGTTGAGTGAAGTTCAAAGGGTCGAGGTACTGGAAGCTGTACGTCACGTTGTGGTCCGAGAGGGGACGCAGGTCCTGCATGGAGTCGGCGTCCGCGTAGCAGATGCCGGACACCAGGACCGTCAGCCCAGGTGCGCCCCGGCGGACGGCGGCCACGAAGTCACTCAGGGCCGCGTTCCAGTCGAAGGTGCTGGGTCCGCAGTCGCGGCGGTAGGGGTCCACCGGTTCGTCCATCGGTTCAATCATGGCGCGCGGGAGCTGGGCCGCCGCCAGCCGTGCCGACAGCCGTTCAAGCAGCACGAGGTAGGTGTCGCGCGCGAGACCGCCGAGCAGGACCTGACGCTTGGCTTCGTCTGAGGGTGCGAGGCTCACCACCACCCCAAGGTTGCGCAGCCGCGCTTCCTGCAGGAGGCGGTCCAGGGAGGCCGCAGGCTCAGGGGAGCCCGCCTGGGCGCTGATGAACAGCGCCGGATCCAGCGGCACCCGTACGAAGTCGAAGCCCGCCGCCCGCACCCGCTGCAGGTCGGCCAGCCGAGACGCACCCAGTGGCACGAACGGACCTGCGCTCAGCCAGCCGTCGAGGTTCACGCCGCGTCGCCAGACGTTATGCGTGGCGGTGCCCGCCGTGGTCAGTGCCAGCAGGATCAGGACGGCAAGCGGCAGACCCGGCCGCTTCATCCGGACTTGTTCAGACTGTGGGCATCGGTGGGACGTCCTGGGGCGGCTCGACCGCACAGCTTCGGCTCCCCCCGTTCCCCTGACGCTGCGGCAACCCACTTTCGTCGTTGCGGTGGTTCCAGGGCTGGTCTGAGTGCACCGAATCCCACCCTGCGTATATACGCTCATTTGCGCAAAAGTGCTTGACATTGTGGCGAAACCGAGCGTACAATTTCCCCACAAGGCCAAAAATAATCACAAATGCGCACACGGTTGCCCCTGAGGAGGCTTCATGCTCTACGCCACACGACTCAATTCACTCAAATCCCGGCCTGAGCTCGCCTTCCCGGCCGGACCGATCCACACGGAAGACCTGCTGCGCCGGGCCACGCAGATCCGGGGGCTCAACTCGCTGAGCCTCAACTTTCCTGAACATTTCACGCCCGCCAGCCTCCAAGCCACCCGCCAGATCATTGAGGCGTCGGGGCTCAGTGTGGACAGCCTGAACGTCCGCTACCCGGCTGACACCTTCGGCGACGGCGGATTGACCCATCCGGACGCCGCAGTTCGCCAGGCAGCCATCGACCTGACCTGTCAGGCGCTCGACGCCTGTGCCGAACTTGGCGGCAATCACGTGATCGTCTGGCCCGGCTTCGACGGTTTCGACTACCCTTTCCAGGACAGCTACGCGCGCATGTTCGCGCACACCGTCGAGGGTTTCGCGCAGATCGCGGCGCACAACCCCGCCATGCGGGTCGGCCTGGAATACAAGCCGTGGGAGCCGCGCAAGTATTCGCTGATCGGCAACATGGGTGAAGCCCTGATGGTCGTCCAGGAAATCGGTGCGGACAACCTCGGGGTGGTCCTCGATTACTGTCACGCCCAGATGGCCAACGAACACGCGCCCAAGGCAGCCGCCCTCGCGCTGCGACACCAGAAGCTCTTCGGTGTGCATCTCAACGACGGCTACGGACGACAGGACGACGGTCTGATGGTCGGCACCACCAGCCTGATCACCACCCTGGAACTGCTGGTGCTGCTGGAGCGCGGAAAGTACCCCGGTACCATCTACTTCGATACCTTCCCGGTCCGTGAGGATCCGGTCCGCGAGTGCGAGTGGAACATTCGCATCACCGAGCGTCTGCTCACGCTGGCCCGCGAACTGGCCGCCGATCACAGCATAGGGGCCGGGCACGACGCCTTCAACGTCACCCGGGTGATTGAACGGCTGCTGTTCCCGGAGAAGGTTCATGGCTGAGCATCTGCCGGAGGTGCTGGTCGTGGGGAGCATTCATCTCGACCGGATGATGCAGCTCAGCGCCCTGCCGATGCCGGGCGAGACGGTCATCGCCCGCGAGAGCTGGACGCAACTGGGCGGCAAGGCGGCCAATCAGGCGATGGCGGCCGCCGTCCCGGGCGTGCGGGCCAGCCTGGTGGCCTGCGTCGGTGACGACCACGAGGGCCGCGAGGCGGAACAGACCCTGACGGCACGGGGCGTCCGGACCCTGCTGCAGATCGATGCTGCCCTGCCCACCGGCAGCAGCGCCGCGCTGCTCGACGCGGCAGGCGAGAACGTGGGCGTGATCGTGCCGGGTGCCAACACGGCCCTGCGCGCCTCGGCGCTCGACACGCCGATGAGCGGGGCGACGCCCGCCCTGCTCGTATGTCAGTGGGAAACGCGGTACGACACCCTCCATGCCGTGCTGCAGAAGGCCCGTACGGCAGGCGTGCCGGTCCTGATGAACGCCGCCCCCTGGCAGGACACCTATCGTGACCTGCTTCCCCTGGCCGACCACGTCGTGGTCAACGCCGTCGAGGCGCACGGCTGGACGGGCACCGACCCGCAGACGCGGCCGAACACGCTTCCGTTCGGCCACCCGAGCGTGATCGTCACCCTCGGGGCCGGCGGGGTGCTGCACTACCGTCACGACCGCCTGGACACTGACCTTCCGGCACCCAGCGTCGAGGCACGCTCCACCCACGGGGCGGGCGATCACTTCGTCGGCGTCCTGGCGGCTCAGCTCGCCCAGGGCTCGCCGCCGCCGCAGGCCCTGGAACGCGCCACCGAATCGGCTGCCCACTTCGTTCAGCTGCTCCGGAAGCACCCGCTTCCCCACTCCTGACGTCCACGGCGGTTTCCCGCCTGTCCGCCCCGCCCCGTCCGCTTCTCACCCTGCCCTGGAGGCTTCCATGAACGTGACCCGCCTGTTTGCCCTGACCGCGCTCCTCACCGGTGTCGCCGCAGCCCAGACCTTCTCGCCCGACACCGAGAAGAGCCGCATCGAATCGTCCCAGCTCACGGCCAAGTTCGGACCCGTTCCCAAGCTCAGTGGCGACGTGCAGATCGGCGGCGTGATGAAGGCCCTGTCGAACGAGTACTGGCAACTGCTGCGCACCGGGTACATCAGGGGCGGAGAGAAGTACGGCGTGAAGATCGACGCCCAGGCACCCAGCAACGAGAGCGACCAGATCGGTCAGCTCAGCATGATGAACACCATGATCGGCAAGGGCTACAAGGCGCTGCTGGTGTCCCCGCAGAGCGACGTGAACCTGCTGCCGGGCATTCAGCGGGCCGGCAAGGCCAGCCTGGTCATCAACGTCAACGACGCCGTCGCGCCCTCCGCGCAGCACTTCGTCGGCAACAGCCAGTACGACAACGGCGTGAGCGTCGCGAACCACCTGCTGAAGACCTTCCCGAAGGGCGGCCAGTTCGCTGTGATCGAGGGCCAGGCCGGGGTGTACGCTGCGCGTCAGCGCACGCTGGGCTTCAAGACCACCCTCGCCAAAAACACGGCCATGAAGATCGTGGCGAGCGTGCCGGCCGACTGGGACCGCCAGAAGGCCTTCACCACCGCACGCGACCTGCTGCGCCGCTACCCCGAGCTCAACGCCTTCTACTGCAACAACGACACCATGGCGCTCGGCGTGGTCGAGGCGGTCAAGGCCTCGGGACGCCTCGGCAAGACGCTGGTCTTCGGCACCGACGGCATCAACGCCGCCTACGACAGCATCAAGAAGGGCGAACTGACCGGCACCGTCGATTCCTTCCCGATCCTCACCGGCGAGGTGGCCGTCGAGGTCGCGGTGCGCCTGCTGGGCGGGCAGAAGCTGCCACGGGTGGTCGCCACGCCTCAGGCGCTCGTCATGAAGTCCAACATGGCCCAGTACGAGCAGTTCAGGAAGTAACCCCAGCGAGGCAGGACGGCAGGGCAGCTGCAGTCCTGCCACCGTCCTGCCTGGAAAGGAGAGCTCGACATGACGACACCCCAGCCGACCGCCGCGCCGGTCCCTGAACTGCTCAGCGCGCAGCACATCCACAAGTCGTTCAGCGGGGTGCAGGTGCTGCGGGACGTGCAGTTCACCCTGCGGCCCGGTGAGGTCCACGCGCTGCTGGGCGAGAACGGCGCGGGCAAAAGCACGCTGCTCAAGGTGCTCTTCGGCATCTACACCCCCGAGAGCGGCACGCTGGCGGTGGACGGCCAACCCGTGACGCTGAGCAGTCCACGCGACGCCCAGCATCACGGCATCGCCATGATCCATCAGGAACTCGCCCTCATCCCGGAACTCACGGTGGCGCAGAACGTGCTGCTCGGCAACGAGGGCCACGAGTGGCTGAACTACCGCCGGATGGAGGCCCGCGTCCGGCCGTTCCTGGATCAGGTGGGACTGAACGTGCCGCCCGGCACGCCCGTCAAACGGCTGACCATCGCGCAGCAGCAGATGGTGGAGATCGCCCGCGCGGTGGCCCGCAGGGCCCGGATCATCATCATGGACGAGCCGACCTCCAGCCTCACCACCCACGAGATCGAGGCGCTGTACACGGTGGTGCGCGAACTGACCGCCAGTGGCGTGGGCGTCATCTACGTCAGTCATCACTTCGACGAGATCGAGGCGCTCGCCGACCGGGTGACGGTACTCCGGGACGGCCAGTACATCGGCACGGTGAATCAGCGGGACGTGAACCAGGCGCAGCTGGTGAGCATGATGGTCGGCCGGGAACTGGCCGCGCAGCTGGAACCGCCCGCACGGCAGCCCGGCGAGGTGCGGCTGAATGTCGACGGGCTGTCCCGAGCGGGGGCATTCCAGGACGTGGGTCTGCAGGTCCGGGCAGGAGAGGTCGTCACGCTCGCCGGATTGATCGGCGCGGGCCGGACCGAAGTGCTGCGCGCCATCTACGGTGCCGACACTGCAGGCAGCGGCCGGATCGAGCTGGACGGGCAGACCGTCGACCGGCCGACGCCCGCCGTCATGATGCAGCGCGGCGTCGGCTTCATCGCCGAGGACCGCCGGCAGCAGGGCATCGTGCCCGATGCCACCGTGAGCGTGAACATGATGCTCACGAGCTGGGCCAAAGGCCAGGTGAGCGTGCGCGAGACCGACATGCGCCGCAAGGTCGAGCCGCAGATGCAGCAGCTCGGCATCCGGCCCGCCAATCCCGGCCAGACCATCCGCAGGCTGTCGGGCGGCAACCAGCAGAAGGTCATCCTGGGCCGCTGGCTCTCGGCCGGTTGTCAGCTGCTGCTGATCGACGAACCGACGCGCGGCATCGACGTGGCCAGCAAGGCCGACATCTACGCGCTGATCGACGACCTCGCCCGGCAGGGGGTGGCGATCCTGATGGTGTCGTCGGAACTGCCCGAGGTCCTGAGACTCAGCGACCGAATTCTCGTCATGCGGGAAGGACGCCTCGTCGGCGAACTGCCCCGCGCCCAGGCCAGCGAGGAGCGCATCCTGGCGCTGGCCACAGGAGCACAGAGCGATGCAGAACACCCAACAGCCGTCTAGTCCTGCCCAGCCGCCGTCCCGATCCGTGCAGCGGGTGGCCGTCATCGAGCGGCTCCGTGAGGCCGGCATCCTGGCGATCCTGCTGCTCGGCGCCGTCGCCTTCAGCTTCACCGTGCCGTCGTTCTTCTCGGTCGACAATGCCATCAACGGCATCGGCCTGAGCGCCGCCATCAATACCATCGTCGCGATCGGCCTGACCTATGTGATCATCACGGGCGGCATCGACCTTTCGGTGGGTTCCACTGCCGCCCTGTCGGCCGTGATCGGCGCGGACCTGATGGGCCGGGGCCTGCCGGTGCTGCTCGCGGTGCTGGTGGCGCTGGCGGTGGGGGCAGTGGCCGGGCTGGTCAACGGCCTGCTTGTGACACGGGTTCAGCTCGCGCCGTTCATCGTGACGCTCGGCACCATGACCTTCTACCGGGGACTGGCGCTGTCGTACACCAACGGGCAGCCGATCCTGTCCCTGCCGGACAGCTACAAGGCGGCCCTGGGCGGGACCTTCCTCGGCCTGCCCATTCCGCTCATCGCGGCCCTGGCGCTGGTGGCGGTCTTCACCCTGATCCTGCGCTTCAGCAAGACCGGTCAGTACATTCTCGCCATCGGCGGCAACGCCGAGGCGGTGCGGCTGAGCGGCATCAACGTCAGCCGCTACGTGACGCTGACGTACGTGATCTCGGGTGTGCTGGCGGCCTTCGCGGCGCTGGTTCTCATCGCCCAGCTGGGCGCGGCCGAGCCGATCCTGGGCAACGGCTGGGAGCTGAGCGCCATCGCCGCTTCGGTGGTGGGCGGCACCAGCCTATCGGGCGGCAATGGGAACGTCGTGGGCGCCCTGCTCGGAGCGCTGCTGCTCAGCATGCTGCAGAACGTGCTGACGCTGCTGGGCGTGCAGGCGTTCTATCAGCTGCTCGCCACAGGGCTGATCATCATCGGGGCGATGGTCATCGACCGCTACACGCGGGGGCAGTGACCCGGAAGCGGCCAGCAGGACCGCCGCAGCGCCGACAGCAGGAGGGCCGCGTCCGAGATATTGGACGCGGCCCTCCTGCCGTTCAGACGACCGTGAGGTCCACGCCCGATTCCTTCAGCCAGTTCAGTTTGCGGCTGCCCCGGTCCGTCACGATCTGCTGCACCTGATCCAGGGCGCACACCTGGGTCATGGCCCGCCAGCCGAACTTGCTGTGGTCTGCCAGCAGCATCGTCCGGTGGCTCACCTCGACCGCCAGCTTCTTGACCATCGCCTCCTCGATGACGGCGTTCGAGACGCCCTGTGCGTCCACGGCGTGCGCGCCCATCAGAAAGACGTCCGCCCGCAGGGTGCGCAGCTGCTCTTCACTCCAGGGGCCGGTGATGGAAAAGCTGTTGCTGCGGACCCGGCCGCCCAGCAGCAGGACCTCGGTCGCGCCGACCGCCAGGGCCTGGGCGGCCGGCAGGTCGAGCGCAATGGCCGTGAAGGGCCGCCCGGCCACCCGGCGGGCCACCTCGAGGATGGTGGTCCCCGCATCGAAAATCAGTGTTGATCCGTCGCGGATGTGGGCGGCCACGTATTCGGCAATGGCGATCTTCTCGCTCTGCATGCGGATGGATTTGGCCGCGAATGCCGGCTCCTGGGCGATGCTGCGCTGCACCCGGACGGCGCCGCCGTGCGTCCTCGACAGCAGGCCCCGTTCCGAGAGGTCCTGCAGGTCGCGCCGGATCGTGGCTCCCGATACGCCGACCCGCTCGGCGATGTCCTGCGTGAGCAGCGTCTCGTACTGATCCATCAGCTCAAGAATGCGCGTATGACGCTCTAATGGGAGCATATGCGCAAATGATACACCAATATGATCACCTCAGAGGATTCCCACCGCCAAGACATTCCACACGGGCCGGTCGGTGCACATGGCACGCAGATCGTTGACGACAAGCCCCACATCCCTGGCGGTGACGGACGCCAAGCGCCCCAGAGCAGAGCCGATCACACCGGATCCGGACCGTCCGTCACGAAGCCAGTCCTCAATCGACCGGCAGGAGAAGAAACGAACGGGTTCCGGCAGCGGGCAGGCGTCGCCCGCAGCGCGGTCTCGGACATGCCCGCTGCACTCAGGGTCAGGCGGGCACGCAGGATACGGGCGATCAGGCCACGGCCCTGCTCTTCCGCTTCCCCTCACCTAACCGTGGTCAGGCGTCAGGAAAACGCCCAGCAGATAGGGGTTCCCGGAGGTCTGGCGGTTGAGGTACGGTTCGACCACGGCCATGAGTTCGCGTTGGAGCGCGCGGGCCTCGGCGGGCGGCAGGGTCACGAGATTCCAGCCGGAAAGGATGACGGGAGCATCGTCATCCAGTGGATTCCAGCTCTCGCCGTCCCGCGTGGCGACGTCGTAGAACGGTTCTCCGGAAGGCAGCACCCGCGTCAGGGCGCCCCAGGTTCCGTGCAGTTCGTGCTGCACGGTCCGTGCGAAGTCCCGCTCGAAGCGCTCCAGATGGGCGGCGCGGTTCTGCTGACCGATCTGTTCCAGCGACATGACCGTGAACGGCGTGAAGTACGCGGCGGGTGCGCGGTAGTAGCGGAGGGCGCGGCCAGCCCGGGCTTCCGTCCGCGTCTCGCGCAGCAGGCCGAGATTCAGGAAACGTTGCGTGACCTTGTAGGCAGCGGTCGTGCTCAGGTGCAGCAGCCCAGCGACCTGTGAAACTGTGCGCTCCTGCCCCATGAACGGTGCCAGCAGGCGCAACTGCGTGCGGTCCGTGACCACCTGCGCCGCCCTCAGGTCGGTGAGCACCTCCACCTGAGACGGCGTCGGCAGGCTGCTTCCCTGAAGGTCTGGCATGGAAAGCAGCATAGCTTCTATCGTGAAGCCATGCGATCCCGGACCCCGTTCGTGCTGAGCTTCTGCCTCCTGCTGGGCACCGCTGCCTCGGAGAGGAGTTCCGCCGTCACCGCCCGTTCCCTGACGCTGAACTTCGCCGGAATACCCGCCCGGGCCGAACTTCTCCTGCCTGACCGTCCGGCGAGGGCGCCGCTGGTGCTGCTGATTCAGGGAACCGGTCCAGAGGACATGGACGGCAGTTTCGCGACGTTCGGCGGGCAGGTCACGAACGGTTCGCTCGGCACCCTGGCACACGCCCTGGCCGGGCAGGGGTACGCCGTGATGCGTTTCGACAAACGCTACGCCCGGGAAAGCCTGTCGGCCGAAGGCGCGGTCGCCGCGTACACGGCGTACGGCAAGCTGAGCATGCGGGACCTGTTGAGCGACGCCCGGACAGCGCTGAACGCCGCCGCGGCACAGCCGGACGTGGACGCTTCACGGGTGTACGTGTACGGCTGGAGCGAGGGCAGCGTCATCGCCGCCACCCTCGCCCTCGAGGTCGGCGCGCGCGGACTGATTGTCCAGGGCCCGGTCGCGAACGATTACGCGTCCGTCTTCGCCCGGCAGTTCGGGCGGGTCGGCGTTCCGTACCTGTCCAGGTACGCGCAGGACGGACGGTTGGGCCTGCCCGGACTCCTGTCGTCCTTCGGGGGAAACGGCAGCATGCTCGCAAAGCTGCAGGGCCAGCTGCTGTTCGACCGGACGAGCACGCTGGAGCACCCCGTGCTGAACACTGCCATCGACGTGAACCACGACGGCATGATCGACCTCCAGGCCGAGGCCCTCCCCGCCATGGCCGCGTACGACCGCGCGTCCGTCCCGCAGGACCCCATGTACGCGCCGTCCACGTCCCTCCCGACGCTGGACACGCTCACCTCACAGCTGAAGCTCCCCGTGCTGATCCTCCAGGGAGGCAACGACGCGAACATCGACCCCGCCGACGCGCGAACGTTCGACACCGCCCTGACGAAGGCCGGGAACACGGACCATACCCTGAAGCTCTACCCCGGGCTGGGACACAGCCTCGGGAAGGCCGCGGACGTGACGCAGGACGATTTCGCCCCCATGGAGAAAGGACCGATGAACGACATGGTGAACTGGCTGAACACGCACTGAAACACAATCCGTACAGGCCCGCGCGAAGGGAGTGGGAGGGCACAGCAGCAGTCTGGAAGCACGTGGATCAGTTCACGACCGAACTGCCCTCGCTGATCCCATGGCATGCGTCGTCGCCTCGATCGACGGGGTCTGCGGAGGCACCCCGGCCACGGACTTCGTCGCCCGGTTTCTTCCGGTGCGTGAACGGCGAGACGGGCGATATCTCATGTGTTCGTGGCGCATCACCCCGTGTGTTTCCAGACGGTTGAGGTTCTCCAGCGGTTCACCGTCCTGGAGCTGTGGGCCATGCGGGTGCAGTGGCCCTGAAGTCCATGCTGAAGTGTTCGGTCTCGGGGCGCGCGGTCCCCAGGACCAGTTGCGCGGCCGGGTACCACTCCCCGTTCAGGCTGAACAGGTGCTGGGTGAGGTGTACGTCGTAGGCCAGACTGACGTGACCATCGATGCCCTGGGCAGTGCATGCCAGATGCAGGCGCTGCAGCAGGCGACCGATGCGGATCTGAGTGTCACGGTACCGGGCTGCGCTCTCGTCGGAGTGAAGGTCCAGCTTCGCCGTCAGGTAAAGCCATGCGGCGGGCTGGTTGGACTGTGCGGTGGCTCCTGGAGTCCCGCCCAGGAGCAGCACGGCCGGATCAGGGCATGACGCTGGGACCGGAGCAGGGTTCAGGAGATCGAACCGGTAGATTCCCGGGCGGATTCCGGTGACGGCGCGGGCCACCATCAACAGCGTCGTGTCGTGACCATCTATCCATTCGGACACTTCGCTGATCGCGTTCCGGAGCGCCGTGCCGGAAACAGGGACGTTCCTGAATCCCTCCCCGCTTGACCGGCGTGCCCGGAGCTGCCTGAAGACGGAGGACGCGCCGCCCGGGCAGGGTGTGAGGGTTTCGGGCGAGCTGGAGGAGTGTGGTGCTGCCGGGAGGTTCGCTGCGGCGATCTCCACCTGCCAGGCCAGCGGGCAGGTGGTCAGCCCGGGGACTGCAGGGGAACGGCTGACGGCTCCGGTTCGAACTGGGGCGTTGTGCGTCACCTTGGGGCGTTCTGTGTCGGGCCATTCCAGGGTGACGACCGGGCCTGGCCGTTCGTCACCCGTTGGCTGGATCCAGCGGCTGAAGGCGTCCGGCCATTCCAGGGTGAGGGAGCACCGGGCACCGAGGGCATGTCCGACGATCCCGAGCTGTTCAGCCACCATCCCGAACTCCAGCGTGATCAGGCGGTACCCGAAGTGCTGATATTTCGGCATGGTGTTCCAGCTGGCCGAGGTCAGCAGGACGGTGATCCGTGGCGGGTGTACCGAGTGGTGCGCCGGTCGGTCCGGTCCGGTGAGGGGATCGCCGTACAGGAGGACCGCCAGCTGATGGTGAAGCGGGTCGAAGTGCGAGAGGCCGTCCGGTACTCCGGGGACGCCCTGGTGGGAGACGTACAGCTGCGTGGGGTACAGCGCGCCTCCGGAGCCGACGGGTCGGCGCAGCTCAAGCGTTGTACGGGTGGCGTTCGGGGTCGAGAGGTGAAGCCGACTCACGCCGAAGCTGTAGAACAGCAGATCACTCAGGTCCTGCCGGGTACAGCCTGCGCCCGGCAGCGGCTGAACGCGGGGAGGACAGAGAGGCAGGCGTGGCCCCCCCAGGTAGAGTTTTCCCGCTGCCGTGGTCGTCATCCTGTTCAGGAGGGGTGGCGGTTGCGCGGAGGCGTTCAGGTACGCGGCCAGCACGTCACGGCTCATATGGATTGGCACAGCCTGTGGGAAGGCCTGGCAGGCAGGCGCGGCCAGCCGCTCATGCACGGCCGGAATGGGCCGTCAGGACTGCGGAGGGGTCTTTCCGTACGTCCCACACCGCGACGTGACCGTGCCGACCAGAATGGAGGCGGCGCCACTCCCCGTCTGGCGGAGGTGGTACTGGGTGCGGTGTCTGGCGTGGACCGGGAGTGGAAGCGGCTCATGTGGGTGTCCCCGTCAGGTAGGTGTAGCCGGACGCCAGTTCCACGGCGTTGATGCCGTAACGCTCCTCGACGGCGTTCGATACCAGGTGACACAGGAGCGCCCGTTGGACCGGGCTGAGGCCCAGACGGCTGAACTGCAGGTACTGGACGTTCAGGAGGACGCGGTAGGCGTTGAAGGAGACGTCCTGACTGCGGCGGCGCAGGTTCTCGAAGTTCGCGAGCTCGGTGCGGTGGAAGGCGCTGCGCCGGGACCGTTCCAGTGCCGGGGCCATGTCCTCCCGGTGTAGCGAGAAGTCCTGCGCTTCCCAGCTGAGGTCGATCTCGCCGGATGTCAGGCCCTCCCAGGCGAGCGCGTGCGCTTCGCCCAGGTGACGGCGCCACGCGGTGATCAGATCGTTGCCCTCGCTTCTCTGGAGCGCCCGGTCCAGGCGCCGCGCCAGCTGTTCCCGCTGACGGGTGTACAGGTCGTCGAAACGTGCCCTGACCGTGTCGGGAACGTTGATCAGGAAGATCTCCGCGTGCGAGCGGTAGGAGAGAAAGCCGTTGCTCAGTTCAGTGTCGGGCGCGGTCCGGTCGGCTGTGGCGATCATCAGGTCGAAGCACAGGTCGGTCAGCGGCAGACCACTCGCCACCTGACGGAGGCCACTGAGGATCACCCCGTTGAGGGCCACGCAGGCGTCGTCGATCAGGTTCTCGGTCAGCTGGCTGCCCCTCACGCCCACCGCCCGCTGCCTCGTCCAGGTGTACAGGTGGCCGTGCGGGAGGGGCGGCCAGTACCGGCCCGGGAACTGTTCGTGGTGTGCCAACTGCGGGTAGACCCGCGCGGCCCATTCCCAGTCGAAGGGCGTCAGGGCGGCGTCTGGAAGGTCGCGGAGTGTCCGGGTGATGTCGTCCAGCAGCGGCTGGGGGAACGCCGCTTCACCGTCCAGGACCTGGAGGTGAAGGAGAACGTGGGGGCCGCACGCCCAGTGCCGGGTGACGTAGGCCGGGCGGCCCAGCCGCGCCAGCAGGTTCAGGGCGGGCCGGGTACGGAGCATCAGATCGCTCAGGTCGCCGTAGCTGTGCAGGTGCAGACTTTCCCAGCGCCGGGGAGTCGCGTCAGTGGGCATACCGTTCTCCTTTGATGGTGTGGTGAACGGCCTGCAGGAGGGTCGTCCAGGTCCGCGCCTCGTGCCAGACGCTGAAACCGAGGCGGTTGTGGTGCAGGTGAAGCAGGTCCAGGGCCATCGAGGCGGATTCGGAACCGGGATCGGCCACGTGCCGCTGAATCTCATCTGAGAGGGTCCGGGCGAAGGGATGGGTGCGCGGCTCGGCGCCGGTCAGCAGTTCGGCCGTCCAGCGCCGGAGGGCGGAGTCTTCCGTCCGGGGGAGGGCGTTCATGCCCACTCCGGGCGGCTGGAACGCGTCTCCGGGTGACGCACTCCAGAAACGGGCGGCGTGCGAGAGGGCGTCAAGCAGCGCCTGACCAGACGGTATGACGCGGTGCAGGGTCCAGAGGGCCCCCTGGAGGGCCAGGGAGATGCGGCGGGGAGCAGACCAGTCCGCCTCGTTTACCGCCCCGGCCAGGGCGGAAGACACCCCGAAGACCCGGATCACGGAGGCCGCCCGTTCCGGCCCCCCGAACCGTTCCCATTCCGGACGGTACGCCCACGGGACGACCGTCCCGTCCGGGTGCAGCGGCAGGTCGGACGCCCCGCGCTCCAGCGCCTGCCCCTGTTCGACCAGCTGACGGTACTGTTCGGGAGGCATGGCCCGGCCCGACCGGCCCGCCAGGTACGCCTGCAGCGCACTGGTCAGGTCCCGCTGCAGTGCTCCGGCGTCGGCCGGGTCGGTGGGAAGCAGCCGGACCCGCACGTGCGGTCCGCCTTCCCAGTGGTTCAGGTAGAAGCTGTTCCGAACGCGTCCCGTCGCCTGCCAGTGCCGTAACTGGGGCGCGACCGCACCGGCCACCAGGGGTCCGGTCCCGGCGTGGCTGAACGCGTGCACGCTGATCCAGTCGTGGCCGTCAAGCATACCGGGGCTCCACCACGAACTCGGTCACGTGTGTGCCGTCGACGCTCTGTACCTGTCCACCCCACGCGGCCGGTGAGAGCGGGTCGGGAAGGGCCTCCTCGGCGCACCACACGCTGCCCTGGGTGGGCCGCGGCAGGGTGGCCCAGCTCAGCGGACTGGCGAGGTCCGCAAAGACCGGTTTGCCGAAACCGCCCTCCTGCGCCTGGCGGAGGAACACGTGTGCCGGCAGGTCCTGCAGCCAGGGGGCCGAAGCGACTGCCAGCGCGGAGCGAAAATCCGCCGTGGCGGTCAGCCCGGCCAGCCGTTCGCCCGGAACGGACCAGCGGGCACGCTGGAGCACCACCTGCCCCAGCTGCAGGCGTGGGGAGGGAGCGCCGTCCTGCGGGGGCGGCGTGAGCAGCGGCAGGGCCGGGTCGAGCGGCCCGCCGACCGTCATGGCGGTCAGAAACCGGTAGAACGGCGGCAGGTAACGGGCGCCCAGCATGCCGAGCGGCACGCCCCAGACCGGCCGGTCCAGCGCCGCGGACCACAGGACAGGTCGGGCGGTGGGTGAAGGCACGCTCAGGTGCAGGTCGAGCACGCTCAGGTCCCCGTCGCCCGTCGCCCGGCCGTTCAGCACCACCGCCCGGCTGCGCGCGCAGGCGTGCCGGTTGATGTTCGCGTGAAACTCGCCGGTCAGGTCGAGCAGCGGACGGCCGGTCCTGACCTCCCCGGGCCGCGCGTCCATGATCCAGCGGGCGCGTCCCTGCGTCCGTCCGAACCCCAGCTGAACCGCGTTCAGCACGAAGGAAGGTGCCGGTCCGCCGAGCAACTGACCGTAGAAGGCGTAGGACGGCGAGAAGAGGTCAGCCGGGAGCTCGCCGAGGCAGGCGGTCAGGGCCTGCCGGTCGACTGCGCCCTGTCCGTCGCCGCCCAGCAGTCGGCGGACCTGCCGGATCCCGTCCGCCAGATGGGCCGGTGCCTCCGACATCCACGCGAAACTGCGTTGCTCCGCCGCCCAGGGGTGCCCGTCGACCAGCACGTCCTGGTAAACCTGCACGGCCGGCACCTGCGCGCCCGGGCCGTACCGCCTGCAGAACCACCGGGCGAACTGCAGGCGGTTCCCGAGGGTTCCCTCTGCCAGCGAGTACGCCTGCTGGACGAGCAGCAGGTCGTCCAGGATGGGTCGCCACGCGTCGGCGCACGCCACGGGACGAAGGTCGCTCGCGCCGCTGTCCTCGAAGACCAGGTTGCGTTCGGGAGGAGTCCAGCCGAGACGCCCGAGATCCAGGGCCGTGTAGGTCACCTGGGTCTGCGCCTGGAGGTGCTGCATCTGCCCGGGCCGGTGATCGGGCAGGCTGTTCACGAAGTCGGAGAACACGGCGTCGAGGTCCTGCAGCCAGCCGGACTGCCAGCCTGCAGGCGGCAGCAGTTCCAGCAGGCCCGCGCCCTGCAGGCGCTGCAGGTCCCGCCAGAGGTCCTCGGGCGTCGGGTGCGGGTCGAGCCGCTGCTGGAGGGCTGCGAATGTCAGCGGCCCTCCGCGCATGGCGCCGATCAGGGCGTCCATGCGGTCATTGCGCCGCACGCGGACCACCGGTCCCTTGACCGCCAGAACGACGTGCTGGGCCGGGCTGGTGATGAGGGTCGGGTTGAGATGAATCTCCAGCGCCGGTTCAGGAATGTCCTGACGGCCAGGCGCTGACGTCAGTGCACCCCGGACCTGCAGGTTCAGTTCCTGCCGCACCTGGGCCGTCCACGTTTCGTTGAAGTCGAGCAGCGCGGCGCCCGTTCGCCACTCGCCGGCGCTCATGCTGGTGAAGCGGTTGAAGGGCGTGGGTTTGGTGGCGGCGCGCACCAGGTAGCGCGTGAGTGACGTCAGCACCTGACGCCGGGTCTTGCCCGACATCGGTTCGGCGTGCCAGAACCGTTCCGCGTCGGCCAGCAGGGTCGGGCTGGACAGCAGCAGCGCCGCCCGGATCAGCGCGTTCATGCTCCATTCCCGTACGGCGGCGGCTGCCTCGGCCATTTCACGCTCGAACAGCCTTTCCCCTTCGCCCAGCAGGGTGTGGTACTGCCGCAGGTGCGCGGCGTGCCGGTCGGCCTGGGGTGCCAGGTCGGCCGCGAGTTCCCCCAGTCGCTGCAGGGTCTCGGCACTCCAGCCTTTTTCCGCGGTCCGCCGCTTCAGTCGCAGCAGCAGGCGCCTCTGTTCCTGGTCCGTGGCCTCGCCCACCTGTCGGTGCAGGGCGAGATCCAGCTGCCGGGCACAGTGAGCGAGCTGATCCTGGTGTTCACGGGCCCGGCCGAGGGCCGCGGAGGTGCCTGGCGACCGGGTGACCTGGAGGGCGCTGGTGGGGAGCGCCGTGACGCGCACCACGAACGGGGGAGGCGTGTTCAGCAGGGTCGGCGTGGGATGGGTGGTCATCGGGATCCTCCTGCGGGGAACTCACGGGTGAAGCGAGAGCCTGTGATGGTCATGAGCGAGCCGTGCCGTCGGCTCTCGCCCGAACGCCAGCTGCAGGAGCGGCACGACCGGACCGTCCAGCTCCAGGAGGCGCTGTACCCGTGGTGCGTTGAAGCTGCAACTGGCCCGTCCCGCCCACCCCTGCTGGGCCGCGAGGAGCAGGATCCGCTGCGCGATCAGTCCGGCCTGCAGATGAACGCGCCGGTACGTGCGGGGGGACGGACCGTGGAGGGGCACACACAGGTAGGCCGTGAGTGGCAGGTGCGCGAGCGGCATGTCCGGCTGGACCTCTTCCAGGACCGTTCTCATGAGCGGATCGGCTCGCGGTCCGCCGATCACCGGCGGGCCGTCCCGTGTCAGCCGGTGGTGCTTCAGTCCGTCACGGCCGTTCAGCAGGGCCTCGATCGACACGCTGGCATCGGGTGTCCCGTCGACCACGGGTGCTGGAGCGAGTGCCGGTCTCAGCAGGTCGTCCAGCAGGTCGGGGCGGCCCTGCTCGGCGACCGGCGCGAAAACGGCGAGTCCGGAATGCCGGGCGCGGAGGGTCTGCCGCAATGTACGCGGGACGAGCAGGGGCGGCGTCACGCGTTCAGGCGGGCCCACGTCCCCGTCCGCCCTGCCCGGACCCAGCTGCAGGTGGGTAACCCGGTCGAGCGTCTCCAGCGTCGCCCCGGGAAGCGAGACCGGCCCGCCGTCACGGGTGGGCGGAACCGGCAGGTATGGTGGGACCCTGACCGTGCCTGGCAAGCGGCGCAGCAGCACCAGCGCCACCACGCGCTCATGGTTTCCCATCCCGAGGGCGGCGTTGACCGGTGCGTCCGGGAAATCCCAGACGAGCGACACGTGCCACCCGAGCGCTTCAGCGACGATGCCCAGCTGCGCCGCCTGCATTCCGGCTTCGAGCAGGCCCAGGCGGTACCCGAAATGCCCGTACTGCCCGTGCGTCCGCTGCCAGTCCACGCTGACGGCCGCTCCCGCGAACACCCCGCTCAGCGGACTGCCGAGCTGATCCCGCAGGGCGTGCAGGACAGGACCGCACTGCCAGATCAGCTGATGGTGCAGCGGATCGTAACGGTAACTCCCGGCCCGGAGCGGCCCGGCACGCCCGCCGTCGACGTCCGGGGTCAGCAACGAGATGCGGGCAGGGTACAGGCAGCGGGCGGAAGGGGTCGGCTGATGATGCGGCCAGGTCACGCCGGGACCGATGTCGACCCGGTGAACACCGCCGGAGGCGAACAGCCACCTCGACCACTGCCGGAGGTCCACGCCAGCAGGTTCGGGCTCCAGCGTGAACGGCAACCGTCCGGGCAGGGACCGCCGTTCACCTTGAACGGCCTCCAGGGGCAGAGGGAACGCGGTGCTGGCGATCAGCTCGGACGCCCCGAAGACGGACCGGAACGCGAACATCCGGAAGGCCCCCTCGGTTTCCCGCGTCAGAGCGGCTTCCCGGGCCACAGCGGTGTCCCGGCTCACGGGAACGGGTGCGGGTGACGGTTGAGTGCGCCGCCGACCGATCCGCCGTAGGTCGGGGGAACGCTGTGAAGGCGCGGAAGGTGATGCACCCGCCGGTAGGCGTGCCCGAAGGTCATCGGCAGCAGGCCCGGCACGATCATCTTCACGCATCTCAGGCCGCCTGCCAGGTGTTCGGGCGCGGTCTGATCGACCATCAGCACCTCCAGCCCGGCGCCGGAGAAGCGACGCAGCACCCCCTCCAGATCCTGAAGGAGATCCGGCGCGGCGGTCGGCGCGCGCTCCGCCAGCTCCGTGAGCGTGACCGGTGCGGCTTCGGTGTTCAGGAAGGCCAGCCGGTCGAACGTCTCCGGGAGCCAGTAGAGGGCCGCGTGGTCCTGCATTCGCCTCACCTGAAACGGGTCGTTCAGCTGAGGGAGCAGTGCGGGTCGGCGGTCCGGGTAGGCCCTGCAGGCGTAGGGGATGCCGGGAGCCAGCTCATGCATGGCCCCGTCGAGCGCCGCCACCGGATTCAGGTGCGCCGCTGCGGCATGCAGACTCCCGGGCCGCTGTGGCCGCCCGGAGCGGTCGGTCGCCATCACCCAGACGGCCGGAATCTGCAGGTCGAGCGTCATGTCGAACGCCTGAACCCGGTAGCCGGTCCGGGATTCGATGCGCTCCACACGCCAGCGGGTGGCCGGTGGACAGCTGCCGTGCAGGTCGATGGGCCGCAGCGGCACCTGCCCGTACCAGCTCAGCAGGAACGCGTCCCGTTCGATCAGTTCCAGCAGGCCGTAGAGGGCCGCCTCGGTGAGTGACCGGCCGACAGCGCAACCGTTCGAACTCTCGTACACGAAGGTCGGTCCGCTCTCCTGCGTGCTCAGGCCGTAGTAGGCGGAGTGTTCCGGGACCAGCCTCGCTTCGCCCCCGGTCAGCGAGGACGCCCAGACCCACGTCAGGGTGTCCTGCGGATCGAAGGGCCGCAGGGTGCCCCCCGCCTGCCGAACAGCTTCAGGGTCGTAGGTTCCGAGGGTTCTCGGGTCGATGGCTGAGCCGATCAGGTCGTGATACCTGGCGCGGACGCTGGTGCGGCGGCCGTACGGCCGGATGCCTCCGTACCGTTCGAGCGCCTCGGCCACGGCCGACAGCCGGCTCTTCGAGGGGGTGATCCCGCGGCCGGAGGTCAGCTCGACCTCCTGGAAGCCTGGCATTCCCGCGTGCGCGGCGACATCGTAGAACACGCCCGCCGGGTGAACCGTCAGGTCGCGCACCAGGCCGAGCTGCTCGTCCACGTAGGCGCGCTGCCAGCGGTCCTCCAGGTCACCGGTGGGTGGCCGGTAGACGTCCACCGAGGATTTGGGAACCGCCGAGAGCACCATCACGCCTGGCCGGGCGTCGTCCGGCCGGAGACCGCACCCCGGGCAGTTCGACACCGGAAGGAGGCGGTGACGGCTGACCTGCGCCGTCAGCAGGTCCAGACGCCAGACGAGGCACTCGTGGTCGCCAGCCTCGTGCGTCCGGGCCGCGTGGTGGATGAGGTGCGTCACCTGCGACACCTGCGCGGCACTGAGCGGTCCGGCGTCCACGTGCGTCGGCCGGACGGCCGGACGGTCCGCGTGGATCGCTTCCCGCCGGACTGCGGCGCACCGGGCGCAGCCGGGCAGCCCGGCGCGCCGGTACGGTCCGGCCCACACGAAGCCCGGCTCCTGCCACACACACAGGTACGTCCGGTCCGGCCAGCGCCGCTCATGGGCCTCGACGGCGGCCGCGTCCCAGTGGCACAGGGCGAGCACGTCGACCGGAGGCTGAAGGCACCGTCGGCGCAGCAGGGAGGCCAGTGGACCGTCCCCGTGAACGTGCCGCTTCACCGGGCGACCTGCATTCGTCCTGCCGGGCGCGAGGTCAGCAGTGCCGCGTGAGCCACGAACGGCAGCACCGAGAGCAGCTGCGGCCCGGTGCAGGCCGGGGTGGTGACGCAGCGCCGTCCCCGACGTGCCAGGGCGGCCGCCACCCGCCGACGCAGATCCCCCGCCGCCTCCTGCGGCCCGCTGGCCCAGTCGCCGACCGGACCGAACGTGACCCTGGGCGGCTCGTACTCACGCTCACCGGACGTCCGTGCCTGGAGGTGCTGCACGGCGTCCATCAGACTGTCCCGCCGCGCCTCGGTCAGGGTGGCGGCGACTGCGGCGCTGACCATCACCCCGTTCAGGCTGACCAGACTCAGGGGCAGGGCCAGCCCGTTCGGGCACAACCACAGCTGGACGTCCTGATCCCCGAGGTCCAGCATCCGCACGAGTCGCCGGGCATCCGGATCGTCGAGCGGCTGCATGTCCCGGATCAGGGACGGAGAGGCGCCGCCGAGCGTCTCCGTCAGGTAAAGCCGCAGCAGTGCCCGTTCCTCCGCCTGCGCCCAGGTGTCGCCACTGGCGGTCACCAGAGTGCCGTCAATGAGGTCCGGGGCGCAGTCGAGCAGGTCGCCGCTCAGCACGTCCGCCATCAGGGCCGGACCTTCCGCCTGCACGAACCGTCGATGCTGCAGGTGCTCGATCGCGCGCCTCATGCACTTCACGCGGGCTTCCGCTCCGCTCAGGCCGGACCCGTACACCGCCGGGCCCCCCTGGCCGAGCTGAGCCTTGATGACATGCAGCGGCAACTGCGTCAGGTTCAGTTCGCCGAACTCGGTCACGTGGCCACGGTCCCCGATCAACGACACGGCCGCCCGCGCGAAATGCTCCGGCGCCAGCGACGGCCGATGCAGCAGACCTTCCAGCCGCACCTGTCGCGCGTCGGCCGAATCCCGGTACTCGGTCGTCGTGGTGGCCAGGGATTCCAGGTTCAGGGTGTTCACCCTGAAGGTTTCCAGTTCGACGTTCAGGGTATGGGGCTTCCCCCGGTCCTCGTCCGACCCGCAGACCCAGCGCATCATGTCGTATGCCGCCACGTTCGCCAGGTACCCGGCCGTATGCGGTGACCAGTACTCGCTCGACGGCGGCTGGTCCGCTGCGCCCCACTCGCTGAACTGCGGATCCAGCTGAGCCCACCAGTCGATCCAGGTGTGGCTGGGCCGGACAATGGGCCCCAGCCAGGCTTCGTCTCCGGCCACCATGATCGGCATCATCCACACGGACCGGTTCAGCAGGAGGGTGGTGACGTCGGCGTACCCGGCCGGGGCCGTGGAGAGCGGCGCGACCACCACGATGTCCGCGTCCTGAAGTGCCACGGTGAGGTCTGCGCCGACGGTGATGCTGACCTCCGGGTCACGTCCCCGCAGGTCAGAGAGCGCCTCCTCGATCCAACGGCACGCCTCGGGCGGTGGTGCCGGGTAGACGGCCGTACAACGGACGCCCAGCTGAGCAAACGCCACAGCCTGCCCCGGCGTGAAGTCCGGATCGCCGACCACCAGCACCGACTGCTCACGCAGGTGCTGGAAGCGGGCCGCGCCGGACCCGAAATGGGAGTCCAGAAAAGCAATCTCAGCCTCGAAGGCCAGGACGAGCGCTGCCGGAAGCGTATGCGGCAGTTCGTCAGCCGCGTCGACCAGCAGGCTGTTTTTGTGGAGGATCTGAATCAGGCGGCGGAGCTTGTGTTCCGCTGCCGGTGGCATGCCCGCGACCAGTTCCGCAAGCTCGCGCGTGCCGTCAAGGCGTGGGGTCAACCGTTCGAGCGCCTCGAAAAGTCCGGGGCCGTCCAGCTGAAACCAGCGGCCCTCGCGGTGAAAGGCGACGCCGTTGTCCTGTCTGTAGTACGTCACATCGCGCCGAAACTTGGGTTTCATGTCGGTGCTCCAGGAATGACCGGGGAGCACGACGGGCTCCCCGGAACGGCGGTTAGAGCTGCTGCAGGGCGTTTTTGCAGCTGCCGTTGGTCTGCTGACCGCTGGTGCAGCACGAGGCCCCGATCTCGACCATGCCGTGACCCAGGCTCCAGCTCTCGATGGTCTCGTCCGCCAGGTCATCGAGCAGGTCGAAGTCGAAATCCAGCACCGCCGTGTTCAGGTTCAGCTCTTCCATAAAAACCCCCGGTGACCAGTGAGAGGGACGGCAGGGCGGGCGATCCGCCCAGTTCCGATGCACCGACGGACTGCCAGGTCAGGACAGCCGCCGGGAAACATCCAAGGTCAACCCCGGGAGACCGGGGGAGGTGGCACGCTTCCGCCACCCTGATGGGCGCCAGGGTTGATCACGATCCCGCCGCTGTTCTCGGCCAGCAACGGGACCGAGTTGACCGCCCGGTGAGGGAACGAGAACCAGGCCAACACGAAAAGCCCCAACATGATCAGTGTTCGTTTCATGACGTTCCTCCGACGGTGCCGGCCTTGCTGGCGTGCGTTCAGACTAGGAGCACGCGGGAAAAGATCGGAGAATTCCCCCCGGACCCACCGGCCTTCCAGGGAAAACGACCGACGATCAACACCGCAGAACACCGCCCGGCAGGCCTTCCCGGACCACGTCACCAGATACAGACCGGATCGTGGCAGCGGTTATTATTGGAGCGGCGCTGAGGTGCTGGTGGGTGCCGACGCAGCCGGTCCGTGATCGAGGCCCGAAACGACGTTCGGAGGAAGGAGTGCTGGAAGCAGACCAGAGCGCCGATGTTCCCGTAGTCTTCCAGCACGGCATCCCGGTTGCCGGGAAAGACGAACTCACGCGGCATGAACTGCTGGACGCCTTGACGCGCAGCCACGCGCCGCTGGTGATCATTCACGGCCCCCTCGGCTTCGGCAAAACGGTCCTGGCCTCCCAGTACGCCCGCAGAACCCCGCGCGTCCTCTGGCACTCCGCACACGCACGGGAGTACCAGGCGACCCTCACGCAGACCCTGCAGCGCTTCACGCAGGAGGACGGACAGGCCGGACTGTGGGTAATCGACGACGCGCAGGCGCTGTCGGTCCTCGATCACGCCCGGCTGAGCGACTGGCTGAAGCAACGCCCCGAATGGCACCTGATGCTGGTGTCGCGCACGGACCTGACCTCCAGCTACACGTCCCTCGTGGTTGACGGGCGGGCGCAGGTGATCCCGCCCGACAGGCTGACCTTCCAGCCGGACGAGGTGGAGACGTTCTGGCACGGTGCGGACACCGGCGCCGAGCGCGCCGCCCTCCAGGGCTGGCCGCTGGGGCACGCGCTGTTCAGGAGCCTCGGAACTGCGGCGTACCAGAGCCTGGGTCAACTGCTGGAGGAGACGTTCCCGGTCGTCTGGCCCCTGCTGCCCTCCCTGGCCCTCACGCCGGACTGGGCGCAGGCGGTCCGGCCGGCGGGCGCTCCAGACCTCGCGGACGGCTGGCTCGCTGACCTGCTCGCTTCCGGCTTCCCGCTGCTGCGCGGCGCACACGACCGACTCGGGCCGCTGCCGGTCGTCCGGACCGTGCTCCTGCAGCACCTCATCAGGGATCCCGCCGCCCACACGGCGGCGGTGGCGCACCTGCGGCGCGTGACGCCCGACGAACCGGGGCGCCGCCGACTCGTGGAACACTGCGTGCGGTTCGGCTTCCGGGAGGACGCGCTGGCGCTCGTGCACGAACTGGCGGACGCGTACCGCGCGTCCTGGAACTTCTCTGCCCTGATCGACCTGCTGGGCAACGTGCCGGTCACCTGGCGGGACGACCGACTCGCCGCGATGTACGGTCACGCCCTGATCGAGACGGGTCAGGCCGCCCAGGGAGAGGTGGTCCTGCGGCGTCTCAATGCCGGCGGTTACCGTGACGCCGAGGTGCTGCACGCCCTCAGCGCCCTCGCGGGACGCCAGGGGCAGCATCACCGTCAGCTGCGGCTCGCCCAGGAGTCCCTGGACCTCGGCCTTCCGCAGGACACGTCGTGGAAGCTGCGCCGCGACTGTGCGTACGCGCTGCTCAACCTCGGGGACATCGAGACGGCCACCCGAACGGCGCAGCAGCTGGTCGAGGAGTGCGAGGACCGTGACGCCCTCGAACCGCTCGCCGAGAACCTCTGCCTGATGCAGGTGGTCCACCTGAAGGCCGGGCGCCTGTACGCGGCGGAACAGTGCCTGAAGCGGGCGCTGCAGCTCTACGCCGCGCTGGGACTGGTGGACCGCAGCCTGCTGCTGCTCAACGACCTCGCCGACCTCAAACGGCTTCAGGGGGACGTTCAGATGGGGCATCAGCTGATCCGGCAGGCGCTCGACCTGTGCGCGGCTCATCCTCACCCCATCGCCCCTGTGCTGGAGGAAACCCGGGGCGACCTGCTGATGATGGAGCAGCGGTACGCCGAAGCGCGCCTGCAGTACACCCGCGCGGCAGACCTGTGCCAGCAGCACCTGCTGGAAGCGGTGACGCAGCGGGTGCAGTTCAAACTGGCGGAAACCTGCTGCTTCCTCGGTGAAGCAGTGGAAGCGGACCTGCACCTGCGCCGGGCCCGGGGTTCGTACGCGGGCAACACGGCCCTGCAGCACTTCTACGAAGGCATGCTGCTCTTCCACCAGGGGAACGCCTCGGCCAGCCGCGCCGCCCTCACGCAGGCATCGGCCCTGGGGGTCAGCATTGACCGCCGGGTGCGCCTGCATGCCATGCTGGCCGAACTTCATGACGAGCCTGCCGAGTCGGCCGTTCACGTGCAGGCCCTGCGGGACCTCCAGGCCCAGAACGAACTTCATCTCCCGAGCCTGCTGACCGGCGAACAGTCCCGTCTGGGCGGATGGCTGCAAGCGGCCCTGACCCATGCCCCCCAGCCCGCACCCGTGCCTGTGACCGTCCGGGAACCGAGTCTGCGGATCGTCACGTTCGGCACGTTACAGGTCTGGTACGGGGACTTGCCAGTCAGACTGCCGTTCGCGAAAGCGGGCGAGCTGCTGCTGTACCTGCTCCTGCACGGCCCGACCTCCAAGGAACGGATCGTCGACGCCCTCTGGGACGGCTCAGCCGAGAAACGGCACGCCGACTACTTCAAGGTCAGCATACGGCAGCTGCGGCTGAGTCTCAGGTCGGCCACCGGCCACGAAACGCCCATCCCCCACCAGGCGGGCCGCTACGCCCTCCATCCGGACCTCCGAATCGAGGCGGACTGCTCCGCCCTCGGCCGCGCCCTCAACAGCGCGTCCGCCACGCAACTTCAGGAGGCGCTCAGCGCGTACACCGGGGACTTCCTGCCGACGTCCTACGCCACATGGGCCTGCGAGGTTCGGGCACACATGATGGAAGACGCCATGACCGTCGCGTTGCGCCTGGGCCACCATCCGGCCCTTGACTGGCAGGCGTCGGTCCGAGCGTTCGAACGCGCCCTCGAGATCGATCCCATGCGCGACGAACCCTACCAGGCATTGATCAGGCGGTACGAGGAGATCGACAACACCGAGATGGCCCGCAAGTACCAGCGCGCCTGGCAGAAGGTCCTCAGCTGAACAGTCAGGCGAGACGGCTTCAGGGCGTATCAGCCGAACTGCTCGAGAAGTATCGACTCACCTGAACGGCCCGAATGACGGCGCCTGGAGGAAACACGACCCCGGCGACCTCAAGAAAGCATGCCCTTCCGCCGCTTCCTCCGGTTCAACCGACCAGCCCTGAAACGGCTGAACACGATCGGCCGTACGAGCCATGCCGACGAGATGGAGGCCATCAAGCATTCCGAGGACTCGGGCATGCGATGAACGGGAAACGGTCCCCACCCCACCGCGCCCGGGTGAGGGTGGGCGGATCAGACCCAGGCCCGAACCGCGTGGCGGGCAACCAGCGGCAGGAAGCTCAGTGCACTGCTGGCCGCCCGTTGTCAGGAGGATCACGCCCTGACCGTGGTGTAACGGCCTCTCACTTCCCGGAATAGGTGTGAGCACGCCACCGGATCGACATCATAAGGTTTTGAGCTGAACTTGTAGAGTTCAGCCGAGCGAAGCGAGCACCAAAAAGTACGGTTTGGAGGAGATGGAAGGGATGTCGGTGCTGCTTCCGGCATCCCTGGAATCGGATCAAAACCGTATCAGACTGAAGCGCAGGCAGATCCGGTACCCGTCCACTGCGGTTCTTCTCGGTAATCACCCACGAGTCTGCCCGCAAGCGCAGATTGCCTGGATACCCGTCAATCGGAATTGAACAGGAATGAAACCAAACGGGGCTGAACTCCTGGCGTTCAGCCGAGCGAAGCGGGCACCAACAGGTCCGGTCTGGAGGAGGTGAAAGCGGGCGAGCGTCCTCATGGACGCTGATGTGCCAGGGATGCCAGTGCTGTTCCCGGCATCCCTATGAAACTGTATGACAGCCTGTTCCGGCATCACTGCCATTCATCCCTGGCGTGCACGTCGAGAGAGTACCCTTTCATAACCCTTCCCGTCAGTCAGGTGGGCAGCAGCCATTCTCCAGCCGGACGTGCCCGTGCGGCCGCAGTCGGCAGCACCTCCAGTTGACTCTGGCCGCCGTGCAGCCGCACGACACGCTGGGCGTGCGCAATCGTGCCTCTGCGGTGGGCGATGAACAGGCAGGTGCGTCCCTGCTGTACTGTGGCCAGGGCCCGCAGGAACTGCATTTCAGTCCAGGGATCGATGTTGGCCGTGGCTTCGTCCAGCACCAGGATCGGCGGTGCCTGCAGCAGGATCCGGGCCAGCACCACCAGCTGGCGCTGGCCGAGCGAGATGCCCTGCCCGCGTTCGCCGACCCGGGTATTCAGGCCGTCCGGAAGCTGCTCGGTCCACCCGGGCAGCAGGGCCTGTGCGGCGGCCTCCGCCTCTTCGGTGCTCGCCCCGGCGCGTCCAAGCCGGACGTTGTCCATCACCGTGCCGGCAAATAGGAAGGGATGCTGAGACACGTAGCCGACGTGGCGACGCAGTTCGGCAACGTCGTACTCTTCGATCGGAACGCCGTTGATCAGCAGGGCACCGCCCTGAGCCCGGTACTGTCCGGTCAGCAGTTTGGCCACCGTGGATTTTCCTGCACCCGTCTCGCCGACCAGCGCCACTGTCTCTCCGGGCGTCAGGGTCAGGGAGAAACCGTCCAGCACGGATTCTCCCTCGCGGTACGCGAAAGTGACGTCCTGAAGTTCAATCCGCGCTGCAGTCTGCGGCAGGGACCGGCGTCCGGTATGCACCGGTGCCGGATGGTCAATCAGGGCGAACACCCGCTCGGCGGCCGCCAGGCCCTGCTGAAACTGACTCCAGAATGCAGCGATGCCGGTCAGGGGCAGGACGAAGTAGTCGAGTGCCTGCACGAACAGGTACCACTGCCCGATATCGATGCCCCCGGCAATCACGGCCCGGCCACCCAGATACGCGACCAGCAGGACCGC
This sequence comes from Deinococcus aquiradiocola, assembly GCF_014646915.1. NCBI lineage: Bacteria > Thermotogati > Deinococcota > Deinococci > Deinococcales > Deinococcaceae > Deinococcus > Deinococcus aquiradiocola. Next base: position 182,124 of record NZ_BMOE01000002.1, read on the forward strand.
CACGCCCGTCAGCACGCCCAGCACGGGGTAGATGGAACTGTAGATCATGCCCTGCTGCACCTGCAGGCGGTAGGCCGTCTCGTTCACGGCCCTGAATTCCTCGAGGAGCACCGACTCCTGCCCGAAGCTTTTCGCCACGGCCAGACCGCCGATGGCCTCGCTGATTGAGGTGTTGATGTTCGCTACCGCCCGCTGGGTCTGCTGGGTGCTGCGGCGTGCCCAGGCGCGAAACAGGGCGGCCACTCCGACAACCACGGGGATCAGCAGCGTGACGGCGGCCGCGAGCGGTGCGTGGACGCTCCAGAGCATCACCAGTACCCCCGCCACCAGGACCAGCTGACTCACGGCGCCCAGCGTCAGGGTCACCGTCAACGAGAACGACTGCGTATCCCCGGTGATTCGTGACACCACCTGGCCCTGGGTGGTGGTCTCGTAAAAGCGCGCGTCCTGCCGGACTGCCGCTCTGAACGCCTGCTCCTGAAGTTCCATGACGACGTTCGCCATCGCCTGCCGCGTCCAGACCCGCTGGATGTACTGCAGGGCCCAGCTTAACGCGCCCGCCAGGGTGACCGCCAGGACCAGTCCCGCCGTGAGCGGCAGGTTGTCGACACGTGTGCGGGTGAGGGCCTGCGAGACACCGTACGGCACTGCCAGTCCGATCAGGGTCGAAGTGAGCAGCGTTCCGGACACGCGCAGCAGCAGTCCCCGTTCATGCTGAAGGAGCGCGAGAATGCGCCGCAGCAACTCCCGGTCCGTGTACTGACGGTCGTACGACTCTGCCGAAAGGCCGTCCAGGATGCCGCTCATGCCGATCTTCCCATGACCGGTTCAGGCGTGTCGCCGTTCGTCTCTTCCGCCAGTTGCAGGCGCTGCTGCGGTTCAGCGGCCAGCAGGTCCGAGAGTGTGTCGAAGACGCGGACCTGCCCCGCCTGAAGCAGCACGATCCGGTCGACCCGCTCCAGGTTGGCCCAGCGATTGGTGACCATCACCACCGTCCGTTCCGGATGGCCTGCCCGTAACCCCTGCTGGACCAGCAGGCCAGTCGGCTCGTCGAGCGCGCTGGTCGGATCGTCCAGCAGCAGAATGGCCGGACGACGGATCAGGGCGCGTGCCACGGCGATGCGCTGCCGCTGCCCGCCGGAAAGACGCACGCCCCGTTCCCCCACCAGGGTGTCCATGCCCTGAGGCAACGCCAGCACGAATCCGCTCGCCTGAGCGTCGGTCAGTGCCTGCAGGATCTCGTCATCCGACACTGGCCGGGAACTCCCGAACCGGACATTGTCCGCCACCGAGCGGTTGAACAGGAACACGTCCTGTTCGACCATCGCCACCTGGGGTTTCAGGGACGCGGGGCTCCACGCTTCCAGCGGCTGATCGTCCAGCAGCACCTGTCCCGATTCCGGTTCGAGAACCCCGTTGATCAGCTGCAGGAAACTGGTCTTCCCGCTCCCCGTGGCCCCGATGACCGCCACCGTCTCGCCGGCACGGATCCGCAGGCCAACCCGGTCCAGCAGCAGCTGCCCCCCCAGTCTGAACGTCAGGTCGCGCAGACCCACCTCACCCTTCAGCGTGGCCGTGTGCTGACCGGCCCGCGCCGCCGGAGCCTCCCGCTGAAGGAGTTCAAAGATGCGCGCGGCGGAAGCCAGACCGAACTGAACGAGCGACAGGCCGTACAGGGGAACGCTGACGGGACTCTGGAACTGCGCGAACAGGCCCATGAAGGCCACCACCTCGCCCAGCGAGAGCACACTCGACGTGTGCAGCCACAGCGCGTGGGCCAGAGCGGCAGCGAACCCCACGGCGTACAGCAGCGTCGGCAGGTACCGCGCCTCGGCGCCCGCCTGGGCGATCAACGCCTCCCGGTACCCGGCGGCAGCCGCTCCGAAACGCCCGGACATTTCTGCCTGCAGACCGTGGGTCCTCACCACGTCCAGACCGTTGACCGTCTCCGACGCGACACTGTTGAGCTGACCGAACTGTCCGCGCGCGGACCAGGTGAGCGGCTCCAGCGCGGCACTGTACCGCCGGATCATCCAGAACGCCCCTCCGCTGAAGAGGACAGGCACGACCAGCAGGACAGGTTTGAGAAGCGCGATCCCGACGAGCGGCAGGACGGTCGAGAGGGCCGAGGAAAGCAGCATCGTCATGCCCGGCAGCACCATCACACTGAGCATCTGCGCGTCTCCCGTGATCCTGGCCATGAGGTCACCGCTGCGTTCCCGGGCATGAAACGCCAGGTCCCTCCCCAGCAGTTCGCTGAACGCCTCCTCGCGCGACGTCTGCTGCAGACGTTCACTGAGGGCCTGCCCGGCTGCCCCCGTCGCCATTCCCGCCAGGAAGCGGACCAGCAGCAGCCCGAGCAGCCACCACACGAACGGCGTCAACGCCTCGGCCGTCCTGGACGTCGAGAGGACGCGGTCGACGAGGCGACCCAGCAGGACGGCCGTCATCACCAGCGACGCGCCGTGCGAGATCTCTCCGACCACCGTCAGGATGAGCAGTCCAGGGCGTACCGTCAGGTGAGACCACAACCAGTGCCGCAGGGACTGCCGGTTGAAGGTGCGTCGGATGGGATCGGGCAGTCCGGCTGCTTGGGTCATGCTCCCTCCTGGTATCCACCAAGGACGTCGTTCGGTGGGGACACCTCTGCACCCGTTGTAACGGCAGGAGGGAAAACTTCAGAAAAAGATCTGTCTGAAGCTGGTTGGCGTCCGGGCACTCACGTCCGGGTCCCTCTGCCTGGATGCATCCCCCGTGTCAATAAAAGCCTTCCGGCCCCACGGTGACCGGCGGCGACACACTCGGATTCGCCTGCTGCCGGGTTCATCGTTCGCCTCCGCCCGCGTCCCACGCCATCCGGCCTAGCCTTTGTGCCTCGTCTTTAGGCCAGCCGACGGACGCTGGACGCGCGCCCCCCGGGTAGGCTCTGGAGCGTGCCGTCCGCATTCCAGAACCCTGCCTCCATCTGTCCTGCCCGAGCCGCCTGATGGCCCGGCCGCGCAGTGTCCCGTCCCCGGAGGAGCAGCTCCGGCAGCAGCGTGCCCTCGGCCGTTCCGCGACCCGGGTGGATATCGTCCCGGCAGCGGCGGGGGACCCGGGCCTGAGCCTGTTCGCCGGACCGAGAACCGTGCTGGTGGGACCGACCGACTCCGGCCATGACCGCCTCCCATGGCAGCTGTACCCGGCCGACAAGCTGGACGGGGCGCTGCGGACGCTGCACGCACAGATTCTCGAGGAGGCGCACGCCCTGCCGGACCTGCTCGCGGGTCTGGATTCGGCTGATCCCGAGGCGGCCGCGCCCCGATCGGTGCACCGGCGACTCGGGCGGATGCTGGCCCTGCGCAGCATGCTCGAACTGGCCGCCGCCTGGGAGGACGCGCCCGCGCCCGGGCAGGTCGCGCCCGGCTGGACATCCGGCCCGGACCGCCGGGTCGGCGTGCTGCCGTGGCACGCGTGGTGGGTGCAGGTCCGGCAGGGCTGGCACCTGCACCACCTCAGCCGCTGGCACGCCCCGCACCGGGGACCCGGCCCCTGGAAGGACCTGACTGCCGCGTGGATCACCCGGGCCGCCCTGCTGGAGGACATGGGACCGGACGCGCGGCCGTGCTCACCGCTCTGCGCGACGCCGGAAGGCCGGGAGCGTCAGCGGACGGCCCGGCCGGACGCCCTCTCCCGGCCCCCGGGGACGCCCGTGGCGACGCGGGTGGACACCGACCCGGACGCCTTCGCGCGCCGCGTCAGGCTGGCCCTGAGTCTGATTCTCGAACCGGCCCTGGCGGGCTTCCTGCCGGACGAGGTGCTGGCCGCCGTGCAGGGCACGAAGAGCGGCACCGCCGCCCTGTCGCGCCTGCTGCCCGGCGTGACCGCCGGACCGGTACAGGCCCTGGCGTCCATGCTGCGCGCGCAACTTCCGCACTCGGGGCACTTCGCGTCCGGTGTGGGTGCCCGTTCCGCCGTGGCCGCCGGTCCCTGCCCTGTGCGGCGTGGTGCCTGGACAGCCGCCCGGGCCGCGTTCGTCTCGCCGCTCCAGTGCCTGCGGGCCGAGGCGGCCGCCGGTCCCCTGCACCTGCTGGTGCCGGGACTGCCGCACGCCGGTCTCGGCAGTCCTGCCCTGCAGGAAGAGCGGCTCTCCGGCGCGCTGGAGGAGGTCACCGATCTGTTCACGGCCGTGGCGGCCCTGCCGGCCGAGCAGACCCTGCCGCTGCCTGACCTGAGCGGGCTGCTGACCGGGCGGGGCTTCCTGCGACTCGGCACGCACGCGCCACCCCAGGCACGCACGGAACCGCTCCCGGCGACATTCGCCGCGGACGACGTGTGGCACCGCGAGCGGGCACTGGCCCTCCTCACGGTTCCCGGACTGACGGAAGCGGTGGCGGCCCTCCAGGCAGTGAACGTCGCCCGGGAGCGGGGCCTGTCGGACGCGCGGCGCGAGGTGTGCCTCGCCAGCGGACTGAGCGCCGGCGAGCTGGAGGAAGCGACCGGTGGAGAACGCGCCTTCGACCGGACGCCCACCGACGCCGGACTGGAGCGGACCCTCCACTGGTCCGGCGGCATCTGGTCCGTGGTGCTGGCCCGCCACCCGCAGGACCTGATCTCGGACGGCCGGACGCTGTCCCACTGCGTCGGCTGGGGCGGCTACGCCCACAGCGTGCGTGCCGAGCGGACCCGCATCGTCCGGGTCCTGGCGTGTGACCCTGACGGGCCGCTGCCGGTTCCATTGCTGACGCTGGAACTGAAGCGGGCAGGGGAGGGCAGCGCCCGCGCCCAGTCCGGCTGGGTGCTCGCTCAGGCGCGCGGAGCGAACAACCGCCCCCCGACCCGCGACGAGGCGGCCCTCCTCACCCTGTGGGCCAGAGAGGTCGGCGTCCAGCTGGACGGCCAGAGCGAGGTGGCGCCCCTGAACGCCGCGGCCGCCCGAGCGGACGCCGCGCGGCTCGCCGTGGACTGGGTCGCCGTGGACCAGGAGACGCTCCCGGAGGACGGGGAGGCGACCCCCACGCCGCCCCCGATCGTCCTGCAGGCCGCAGTCGCGCAGCTCGCCGCAGCGATTTCCGCCCGCTGGACCCCGGCCGCCACCCGCACCCACCAGGAAGGCCTGCGCCGCGTGGCGCAGCTCGTGGAGCGGGCCCGGCAGCACCTTCAGACTGAACTCCTCCGGCTGCACGCGGCCGGCGAGCCACGGCTCACCGGTTCGGTCCCCGGAGACGCCCTGCTGCCCGGCACGGGCCTCCTCACCCTGGCGCGCGACGAGCGGCCACTGCTGCAGGCACTCACTCAGGCCGGGCACGGACCCACGCGGCCGGTCGGCCTGCGCATCGACGCCCGAATCGCGCTGCAGATCGACGCCGACCTGCACGCCCAGGAGCGTCGGCACACCCTGGACCTGAGGCCCGGCCGGCGGCCCGGCGAGATCGCGCTGCACTTCGTGGCGGACGGCCACGGTTCCGTGAACACCTACCTGAGCCCGGCCGGTCTGATGAACACCGGACTGCTCGATCCCCTGCACGCCGGGGGCGGCGGGAGCTGGAGCTGGGGTGTCCCGCGCCGCCGTCAGGCCGGGCTGACGCTGCTCTCCTCCCTGCTCGACGAACCGCTCGGCCCGCTCGCCACGGCCGCCACCGCCGCCACCCGCCAGCCGGGCGACACCCTGCGCGCCCAGCTGCACGCCTGGACCGGCACGCCCGCCGCCCGGCGATCTCTCGCACACCACCGGAACCGCAACGCTTCAGCAAACCGGAGTTGACCGGTCCGGCCTGCAACGCAGACCCGGCGCGGCTCTCCCAGGCCCCAGGAAGGCCCGCTCACTCGGACGACAGCGGCATTCTCGCCACACGTTCGTCGGCGCTCGTCGTCCGCCTGTCTGAATGCTCAAGTCGGACCGGGGTCGGCCGGTGACCCTTCACGGGCGTCAGGGTGTGGGGGCAGACACCTCCTGAATACGGACCAGGTTCCCGGCGGGATCCCGGAACGCGCAGTCGCGCACGCCGTAGGGCTGAAGGACCGGTTCCTGCACGACCTCGGCGTCGCTGGCCTGCAGCCGTTCGAAGATGACGTCGAGCTCGGTGGTGGCCAGGATGATGGTGGCGTAACTGCCCTTGGCCATCATCTCGGCGACCGTGCGGCGCTCGTCGTCCGTGATGCCGGGTGTCGCCTGCGGGGGGTACAGCACGATCGAGGGGCTGGCCTGACCTTCAGCGCCGAGCGTGATCCAGTGAAGGCCGTTGTAGCCGACGTCGCTGAGCACCGTGAACCCGACGGTGTCACGCCAGAAGGCCAGCGAAGCGGCCGGATCGGTGTGGGGCAGAAACGACTGATGGATGGAGATGGGCATACATTCACTGTAGACAACGCGCACGCTCCGGCGCTTCTCCATTCCTGCTCCGGCGGTCACTTCACCGCACGGGCCGGGTCACCTGTTTCGCCACGCAGGGAGGCAGGCCCTGCGTCGTCCACCTCTCACGTTGCCGGTAGGCGCCGGGCGACACCCCGACCAGTTCGGTGAAGCGGGTGGTGAAGGTCCCGAGCGACGCGCAGCCCACCTCGAAACAGACGTCCGTCACGCTGAGGTCACCACGGCGCAGCAGCATCATGGCCCGCTCGATCCGGCGCGTCATGAGGTAACGGTACGGAGATTCGCCGTACGCGCGTCGGAACTGGCGACTGAGATGCCCGGCAGACAGATGCACGCCCCGCGCGAGTGCCTCGACATCCAGCGGCTGAGCGTATTCCCGGTCGATGCGGTCACGCACGCGCCGCAGCCTCGCCAGATCACGCAGGTGAAGACCAGGAGTCGCCATGCCCCCATCATGCCACCACCGTACGGCGTCGGCCGACCCTGCCGCACGCAGGATGAACGGCCGCACGCGGTGCGCGGAAGCGGGGCCCCACGCGGCCGCTGGACTTCGTGTCGCCCGGGCGTACACTGGGTCCATTCCCCAGCGCACCCGCCTCCGTTCGGGGACAGGAGGTCCTGATGTCGCTCCCGACTCCCCCCGGTCCCGCTTTCGCCGAGATGGCCCTCCTGATCCGTGGCTATCAGCTCTCCAGGATGATCCAGGTCGCGGTTGCCCTTGGCCTGGCCGACGAGCTGAGCGGCGGCCCGCAGTTCGCCCACACGCTCGCGCTGAGGGTCGGTGCGGACCCTCAGATGCTGCTGCGGCTGTGCCGGGCGCTGGCGGCGTTCGGGGTGTTCGAGATCGGCGCCGACGGCCGTATCGGGCAGTCCGTTCATTCGGCCACCCTGAGGAAGACAGCCGCGCCGACGCTGTACCACGCGGCCCGGTACTGGGACGCCCCCCACCAGAGAGAAAGCTGGGCGAATCTGGAACACGCCGTGAGGACGGGCAGCCCGGCCTTCGAAGGGGTGTACCACATGCCGAAGTTCGAGTACCTGAAGCTCCACGCCGACGAGGCGGATCTGTTCGACCTCTTCATGCAGCACGGTCCTGACGAACGTCAGGCGGCGGTCGCGGCCGCCTCCGACTTCACGGGTGCCCGTGTGGTCGTCGACGTCGGAGGCGGCAACGGGGCCCTGCTGGCTGCGGTCCTCGGCCGGTACCCGGAGGTTCGTGGCCTGCTGTTCGATCAGGAAGCGGTGGTGGCCGGCGCGGCGCGCGCACTGGGCGGACTGGCGGAACGGGTCGAGATCCAGGCCGGGAGTTTCTTCGAGCGCGTGCCGCCGGGCGGGGACGTGTACCTGCTGTCGCTGATCCTGCACGACTGGGACGACGCGCACGCCCTGAAGATCCTGACGAACGTCCGGACGGCGATGCAGCCACACCAGCGGTTGCTCGTCATCGAACGGGTGCTGGGCGAGACAGAAGGCCCCGATCCCATGACCTTCCTGTCGGACATCAACATGATGGTCAACCTGCACGGCCGGGAACGCACCCGTGAGGAGTTCGCCGCCCTGTTCGGGAAGTCCGGCTTCGGACCGCCCCGCCTGTACCGCACCACCTCACCGTTCCTCGTCGTCGAAACCTGGAGCGTCTGAGCTCCCTTCTGACACGGTGTTGAGCTGAACTTCTGGAGTTCAGCCGAGCAGAGCGAGTACAAAAAAGTACGGTTCTGAGGAGAGGGAAGGGGTATCGGCGGTGTTCCCGCCATCCCTGAAACCGGATCAAAACCGTAGGACATCGTCAGGAAACGAGTTCCGGACCGTTCGTCCCTTCGCGGTCAACTGGACTCAGTTGATGTTCTACGGCGTGCCTCTCTGAGATCAGTCTGCCGACCATGCCCGCCACGAGGCGAGCCGGCGTCTGACCGCGTGTCACCGACCTGCGGTTCCTGACGGGCGAACAGGGCAGGCCACATCTGTCGCATCTTCCTTCAGGCCGCACCTCTAAGATGAACGTGATGTCGGCCCGGACGCACCGCCTGCAGAACGCGGGGCCCGTGCTGTTCCGGTGCCCGGAAAAGGATCCCACATGAAACGAAGCCAGATCATTCACCTCACGCTGCTGACCGGCATCTCGACCCTGACGGCCTGCGGCTCGCACGACACCGTGCAGGTCCCACCGGTGTACATGCGGACCGCCTACGCCAGCAATCAGGCGTGCCTGCAGGAGTACCGGAACATGGGCGGCCTGGATACGCCCTGCGTGCAGCAGAACGGGTCCTGGTACGGTCCGTACGGGTACCACACTGGCAGCAACTGGTACTACGTCGGCTACACCAGGGCCGGGAAGGTCATGACCAGTGGCGTCACCTACAACCGCGCGAGCGGGAAGATCAGCGCTTACCGGGACGTGAACGTGCTCGGCAGGATCGCTGCGGCGGTCAGCCGTGCCGCCCCGAACCGTACTCCAGTCGGTGCCGCCACGTCCGCTCGCGGGACCTTCGGCAGCAGCACCTCAAGGTCCGCCACGGTCAGCAGCACCTCAGGGACCAGCACTGTCAGCAGCACCACGTCCAGTCGCCGCACGTTCAGCAGCGCCGTCAGCCGTGGCGGGTTCGGCAGCAGCAGCCGCGGCAGCTTCGGCGGCTGACGTGCAGCGCGTCACGCTGCCGCCCCGGCCGGACGCGGCGCAGGCGCTGCTGAACGTCGGGATCGACTGGGCGACCGGGGGCTACTGGCAGGAGCAGGCCGCCTACGCCTTCACGGACGAGGAGATCACCCGGATCGAGCAGGCCGGGCAGCGACTGGTGGACCGCCTGATTGAAACGGCCGGTCACAGCATCGAGCACGGACGACTCGCGGAACTCGGCATTCCCGCCTGGCTGCATCCGGCCATCGAAGCGTCCTGGAATCGCCGTGACGAGAGCGTGTACATGCGGCTGGACCTCGCTTTCGACGGGCACGCCCTGCATCTGCTGGAATGCAACGGGCAGACCCCGACCTCGCTCATCGAGGCGAGCGTCGCGCAGTGGCACTGGCTGGAACAGCAGCAGGCCCTCGGGCACCTGCCGCCCGGCAGTGACCAGTACAACCGGATTCACGAGGCGCTGCTCGAACAGTGGCAGCACCTGCAGGCGCGCGGGGTGACGGACGTGCATTTCGCAGCTGGCGACAGCCGCGAAGACTGGGCGACCGTCACGTACCTGCGGGATCTCGCCGTGCAGGCGCACGTCAGCACGGCCGCACTGAACGTCGAAGACCTCGGCGTCAGCCCGGAACGGCTCACGCTGGTCGGCCTGCGTGGCGAGGAGATCCGGCACCTGATGTGGCTGTGGCCGTTCGAGTTCGCGTGGGAAGACGTGGCTGCCGAACAGCTCAGCCGCACCCGCACCCGTTTCATCGAGCCGCTCTGGAAGGCCGTGCTGTGCAGCAAGGGCCTGCTCGCCCACCTGCACGAGCGTTACCCGGACGACGAGAACGTCCTGGCAGCCAGCCTGAAACCCGGCACCCTCGGCGGTGAAGTGGTCCGCAAGCCGCTGTACTCCAGGGAAGGGCAGAACGTCACGATCATCGGCGCGAATGCCGACGCCACCCCCGGGCATTACGGGGACCTGCCGGTCGTCGAGCAGCGGTACACGTCCCTGCCGTCCTTCCCTGCCGCCGACGGGAGTGTGCGGTACCCCGTGATCGGCCTGTGGGTGGCGGGCACTGAGGTCTGCGGGATGGGCGTCCGGGAGGCGGCCGGGCGCATCACCGACGACCGGGCGAGCTTCGTGCCGCATTACCTGCTCCCGGGTCAGGCATGACCGTCCGGCCGCGCCTGCAGGCCCGGGTTTTCGAGGTTCTCGACCCGGACGACCGCCCCGCCCCGATCGAACGGGCCCTGAACCTGGCGCTCAGCGCCCTGATCGTGCTGAACGTCGCTGGAGTGGTCCTGGGGTCCGTCCCGGCCGTCGAACGCCGCTTCGGCGCGGGTCTGCACCTGCTGGAACTTTTCAGCCTCGGGGTGTTCAGCGTGGAGTACGCCGGGCGCGTCTGGACCGCGCCGATGAAATCAGGGGCACTTCCCGGCTGGCGAGGGCGGCTGCGCTGGATCTTCAGCGTGATGGGCCTGATCGACCTGGGCGTCCTGCTCGCCCTGGCACTTCCCGGGTTGGGCGGACTCACGGCCTTCCGGAGTCTGCGGCTGCTGAAACTGGTCAGCATCCTGAAATTCGGGCGGTATTCCGGGTCGCTCAGCCTGATCGGGCGCGTGCTGCGCAGCCGACGCGAGGAGCTGCTCACCACGGTCCTGATCGTTTTCGTGCTCGTGCTGATCGCCGCGACGGCACTCTTCAACCTCGAACGCGGCAACAAGGGCTTCGAGTCGATTCCGGCCGCCATGTGGTGGGCCATCGTGACGCTCACGACCGTGGGGTACGGCGACACCTACCCGCTCACCGGGGCCGGACGGGCTGTGGCCGGCTTCGTGATGCTTCTCGGGATCGGCATCGTCGCCCTTCCGGCAGGCCTGATCGCTTCGGGCTTCAACGAGGAACTGCAGCGGCGCAAAACTCCGGGCACCGGCGCCCCGGACCAGGGACACGCCCCCACCCCCTTCTGTCCTCACTGCGGCGCACGCCGCATTCCTGATCAAGCTCCGACCGAACCGTTCGTCACGCCGGACCCTTGAACGTCCGCCCAGGCGAGCATACCGACAGGGTGTGTCGGCAGACTTGCGAGCCGGGCGACGTTCACGCCGGATGCCAGGCACAGGTCCCGGCCGGATCGACTGTCAGTTCTGCCCGTCACGGTTGAGCACGAGATCCGCGGTGTCCAGCACGACCTGCAGTCACTCCCGGTCACTGCAGCAGGACGCGGTGACATGGCAACGGGTCTACCGGCACGTCTTCGTGGTCGACGTGGCCTTCCCGCACGGTGCGTCCGCGCTGCTGCATCCAGGCCCGGGCACTTCGTTTGGGCCCACTGCGCCGGAACACGTTGCTGACCCTGCGTCCAGCCTACGACGCTGGCTCTTCGCGGCCATGCCGCCGTTTCCCTGCCCGGAGCTGAGTGCTCCGGCGTGCTCGACGTCGAAAACGCCGTGGCGCTACCCTGGGGCATGTCTCCGTCATCTTCAGGCCTGCCTGCAGCTCACGTTCAGGGAACACGCTAGCGGTGCCGGGCGCCCCGTGGGAGCAGCCGGGATGGGAACAGCATGCCCGGGCATGGATCGCCGATCAGCTTGAACGCTATGGCCTGCGTTGTGACGGGGAGATCGAGCCGGTCCATCGCCTGCCGTGGTCCAGGGTGCTGAGGGTGCCGTCCGGACGGGGCGACCTGTACTTCAAGGCCTCCCCGCCGGTCTTCGGGCATGAACCGGCCCTCACGCGGACCCTCGGTCAGCTGTTCCGGGACCGGGTGCCCGAGGTGCTGGCCGCGGACCCGGAACTCGGCTGGCTGCTGATGAAGGACGCCGGAATGACCCTCCGTTCCGCCGCGTCGGGCGACGAATGGCTGCGGTGTATGGACACCGTCTTCGCCCGGATGGCGGTACTTCAGATGGGGTGCGTGGATCACTCCCCGTCGCTGCTCGCGCTCGGCGTGCCGGACCGTCGCCTTGCCGGCTTGCCGGAGCACTTCGCGCGTCTGCTGGATGAGCAGGAGCACACTCTGACGCCCGCGCCTGACGCCCTGACCCCGGGCGAGATCCGGGAGGGCCGCAGGCTGCTGGGGTCCTTCGCTGATCTCTGCTCGGACCTCGCCTCGCGCGGCGTGCCCGAAACACTCCATCACGACGATTTTCACGACGCGAACGTCTTCGTGGACGTTCGCCTGCAGCGGCCGAGGGTGGCGGACTGGGCGGAAAGCGCGGTGACCCACCCCTTCTGTACGCTGACGGTCGGACTCCGCAGCGCCGCGCACAATGCCGGGCTCCTGGAGGACTCACCCCGGCTGGGACGGCTGGTTGACGCCTACCTGGAACCCTGGTCGGCTCACGGGACGCTGCCCGAACTGCGGGAGGCGCTGAACCTGGCGCTGCGGGTGGGGCGGATCGTCCGTGCGCTCACCTGGGCACACCTGACCGCTTCTCTCCGTCCTGCCGAGCAGCGGCAGGAGAGCGCGGCTCAGGGTTGGATCCGGATGTACCTGGACGCGGAACGGCACCTGCAGGCGTGAGCGTCCGTGTGACGTGCGGAAAGGCCGTGTGACCTTCAGCGGGAAGATTGAAGGGGCCTTACCCTGAAGGCGACCCTGCCGTCCTTCGTGACTGCTCCGGACGCGGCGCTCGGCGGCGTTCCACCCGGGTCAGCTCCGGCCCTCGACCGGCGGTGACCGGACGCTTCGAGCGGTCCCGCACCGCTGCTTCACTGTGCTGCGCCTTCAGCTGGGGGGTTGACCTTCCTGTGGCTGGAACTTGTAGCGTGTCTGCGTATGCGAGGTCGCCTGATCATCTCCCGGTTCGCCGTCCTGACCGGTCTGTCTCCGAAGACCCTGCGGTACTACGACGAGATCGGCCTGCTGCGACCTGCGGACGTGGACGACCTCAACAGCTACCGGTACTACAGCGTCACGCAGATCGACCGGGCTGTCCGCATTCGTCGGTGGCGCGAACTGGGCCTGCCGCTCGAAGAGATCCGGGACCTGATCGAGCATCCGGCCCGCGTCAGGGACGTGCTCTCCCGGCACGAGCGGCGACTGGGCACTGAAATCGAGGAGCGTCAGCGGGCGCTTTCGGTGCTGCGCACCTACCTTCAGGAGGACCCGATGAACTACCGTACCGAACAGATTCCCGCCCGACAGACCCTGAGCATCCGCACGCGCCTCCACCCCCCTCACTATGAGGTCATTCCGGAGGCGATGGGGGAGCTGATGACGCACGTCAAGGCCAGAGGCTACCTGGTCGATCGCCCGAGTTTCTTCGTGCACGACAACGACGACCAGGGTGAGGGCAGTCTTCTGGAGGTCTGCGTTCCTGTCGTGGGGAACGTCGAGGGTGACGGCCGGATCGAGGTGAGGACGTTCGAGGGAGGACGGGCGTTCATCGGGCGGTTCGTCGGTCCTTACGACAAGACGGGGGCCGCGTACTACACGGTGGTCGAGGAGGCGTTGCGGCGTGAACTCACGATCACGGGCGTGACCGCCGAATTTCACGTCAAGGGCTTCTCGGATACCCCCAATCCCGAGGAGTACGAGACAGACATCGCGTTCTTTCTGGAGGAGGGGGGTGAAGACGGCTGACGGGACCCGGCGGCCGGGGCAACGCGTGGGCTGAAGTGTCGGGAGCGCTGTGCCGGATTGAGCCGGTTCGGCGGCAGGACGTATCCGCCGGGGACGGCCGTTCAGGAGGCCTCACCGACGAATGGTCAGGCCGGGAACGCCCTGGGTCTGGAGGGAAGCCTTCCGCTCCCGCCCATGAGTTACCGTGGGGAGACGAGCATCCGCCGGTCACGGTCCGTGATCCGCTTCATCTGCCCAGGAGGACGTATGACCCACCACCAGATTCCCGTGGCTCCCGGCCTGCCCCTGATCGGCAGTCTGTTCCCGATGATTCGGGACACCGAGGGCTTTCTCGCCGCGCAGTACCGCCGGTTGGGCCCGTGCTTCCGGGTCAGCGTGCTCAACACCTCCATGGTGGTGCTGGGTGGTCCCACGGCCGCTGAAGTGATGGCGGGCAACACCGGAGAACTCGATGCCTGGAAGGTCTGGGAGGGCATGATCCGCGAGTTCGGCGGGCGGCAGGTGCTGACCATGCTGGAGGGAGCCGAGCATCAGAAGTACCGGGCAGCGACCCGGAACGGTTTCGCCAGGAGCCGGGTGCTCGAACAGCTTCCGCTGGTGATGAACCTGACCAGGGAGGCGCTGGACCGCACGAACGTCAGTGGGCACCTGAAGGTGGTGCCGTTCGCGCAGCGGCTGGTGGCCGACTGTATCGGGACCCTGACCCTGGGCCGGAAGCCCGGAGTGCACCTGGCTGATTTCATGACGTACTGGCATACCCAGCTGGCGGTCCAGCTGGTCAAGTCGGCTCGCCCGTCGGCGCTTCGGCGGCCCGCCTACCTGAAGGCCCGGGCCAGTGCCCGCGCGTTCGCTCAGGAGGTGCTCGGTCAGGACGCACGGGCGATGACGTCCACCTACGTCGATGACCTGCGTACCCTGGCCCGGACCCAGCCGGAGCTCATGAACGACGAGGAGCTGCTGTTCATGATGCTGATCCCGTACGTGGCCGGGCTGGACACGGTGGTGAACGTGCTGTCGCTCAGCCTCTACGAACTGTACCGGCGTCCGGAGGTGCTCGCCCGAGTGCGGGAGGAGGCGCGCCCGCTGGTGGAGGCGGGCCTGCCTGCCGCCCGCCTGCGTGAGTTGAAGGTTCTGCACGCGGTGGTGCTGGAAGTCATGCGTCTCTACCCGATTGCCAACAATCTGCTGAGGTACGCCACCCGTGATTTCGAGGTCCAGGGGTTTCCGGTCCGGCAGGGCGAGCAGGTCCTGATGGCCCTGTTCGCGTCTCAGTGGGATCCGGACCTGTTCCGGAATCCCGATCAGTTTGACGTTGACCGTTTTCTCGATCCCCGGAACGAACACCGGCAGAAGGGGGCCTTCCAGCCGTACGGGTCGGGGGCGCACACCTGTCTGGGCGCGGGCATGGCAGAGGCGCTGCTGGCGTCGATCCTGGCGACGGTGGTGACGCACGGCCGCTTCGAGCTGTACCCGAAGGCCTTCAGGATGAGGCCCTTCCACTCGGCGAACCTCTCACCGGATCTGCGACTGACGCTGCGCCGACTTCAGTAGCGGTCCCGTCTGCTGTGGCGTCAGGTCGGCCTTGCCGGGGGTTCCGGCGGGGTGCGGGGTTGTGTCTGTCAGTCGCTGGCCTGCAGGCTGGGGTGTGGGTGGCGGTCGAGGCGGGCGCTGAGCAGGGTGAGCAGCAGACCGCCCGTGACGAAGAGGGCGCCGATCCAGGGGGTGGCGCGCAGGCCCAGGGTGCTGCTGACGACGAGGCCGCCCACCAGGGCACCGACGGCGATGCCGAGGTTGAACGCCGCGATGTTCAGGGCGCTGGCGACGTCCACTCCGCCGGGCGTGTAACGCTGCGCGAGCTGCACCACGTACACCTGCAGGCCCGGGACGTTGGCGAAGGCGAGGGCGCCCATCAGGAACAGGGTGACGACGGCGAGGGCCGGGTGCGGCGCGGTGAAGGTGAAGCCGAGCAGCACCACGGCCTGCGCGAGGAACAGTCCCACGAGTGCGCGGACGGGGTCGCGGTCGGCGAGTCGGCCGCCCACGATGTTCCCGATGGCGATGGCGACCCCGTACACGAGCAGCAGGACGCTGACCATGCCGGCACTGAAGCCGCTGATCGTTTCGAGGACGCTGCCGAGGTAGGTGAAGGTGACGAAGGTGCCGCCGTATCCGAGGGCGGTCATGCCGAGGACGAGCAGCAGGCGCGGGTGCAGGAGGACGCGTGCCTGTGTGTTGAGGGGGGTGGCCGCGCCGCGCGGCAGGGTGCGGGGGAGGAGGGCGCCGGTGGCGAGCAGTGAGACGACGCCGAGTGCGGCGATGATCCAGAAGGTGGCGCGCCATCCGAGGTGCTGGCCGACCCAGGTGCCGGCGGGCACGCCGAGGGCGGTGGCGAGGGTGAGGCCGGCGAACATGGTGGCGATGGTGCTGGCGCGTTTCTCGGGTGGGACGAGGCTGGCGGCGATGGTGCTGCCGACGCTGAAGAACACGCCATGCGCGAGGGCGCTGAGGATCCGTGCCGTCATGAGCAGCGCGTAGTTGCCGGAGAGGGCGGCGGCGATGTTCGCGCCGGTGAAGAGGGTCATCAGGCCGAGCAGGAGGTGCTTGCGGGGGAGGCGGCCGGTGAGGGCCGTCAGGATGGGGGCGCCGATGGCGACGCCGAGGGCGTAGCCGCTGACGAGCAGGCCGGCGCTGGGGACGCTGACGCCGAGGTCGGCGGCGATGGTGTTGAGCAGGCCGACGACGACGAATTCGGTCGTGCCGATGGCGAAGGCGCTGACGGCGAGGGCGAGGAGGGCTGGGGGCATGGGAACTCCTTCCGGGTGAGGGTCCGGCGGGCCGGGCGGGGTGAATGTGTTATCCTTTCACATGCTTGCGCAAGCAATCTTTGCGCGCGCAAGTAAGTTAGTCCGGTCGAGCAGACCTGTCAACCCCCGGCCCCCCGGCTCCACCTCCGCCCGCCGTTTCCCACTCCCCCGACGCCGCAGGGCACCCGCGGTCCCGCCGGATCAGGCACACTGGAACGCACATGACCGAACTCGAACACCGCTGGCAGACCCTCGACCGGCACTGGCAGACCCTCAACCGCGCCCTCGAACAGGCCCTTCAGCAGCACGCCCTCAGCGTCAGCGAGTACAGGGTGCTCGTCGCCCTCGAAGCCAAACCCGACCACCACCACCGGATGCAGGTCCTCGCCGAACTCGTCGGCCTCTCCCAGAGCGCGACCACCCGCCTCGTCACCCGCCTCGAAGCGCAGGACTGCGGCCTCCTCGCCCGCTACATGTGCGACACCGACCGCCGGGGCGTCTACACCGAGATCACCGCCGCCGGCCTGCAGAAACTCGCCGCGGCACGCACGACCGTCCACGCCACCCTCGAACGCCACCGAGGCGAGCTGCCCCCCGGCTGAAGGTCAGGACGACCGCGTGACCTTCAGCGTGACGATCTCGAAGGGCTTCACCCCGAAGGTCACCCGGCCCTCCGTCACGTCCAGCGCCCCGTCCTCCAATGCATTGTCGCCTGAAGGGTCTTCGAGCAGGTTCACGCGGCACGCGCCCGTCAGGCCCGCGAGGTGCAGGGTGGCGCGACCGCGCTCCCCGTGCGCCTCATACACGCGCACGATCACGCCGTCCCCGTCCTCGGCGCGTTTCAGGGCGCTCAGGACGAGCGGCAGGCCCGACACGCGCAGCGGCGGCGCGGCGTCCCGCTCGCCCGGCAGCACGACGAGCGGACTGTTGAGGTCCAGGCCCTCCCGCACCGTTCCGGCCGACCGCCAGTCGCCCGCGTGCGGGTAGAGGGCGTACGTGAACTCGTGCGGTCCCAGGTCCGCTTCCGGGTCGGGCCACATCGGGCCGCGCACCACGCTCAGCGCGAGCGTGCCGTGCAGGGCGCTGTGCCCGTAGCGGCCGTCGTTCAGCACGGACAGGCCCGAGCCGGGTTCGGAGAGGTCCAGCCAGCGGTGGGCGCTCACCTCGAACTGCGCGGCGTCGTGCGGCATGTTGCGGTGGTTCGCGCGGGCCTGCGCGCCCATCGCGGTTTCCGCCCACGTCTCGTGCGCGTGCAGGGTGGTGTGCGTCACGGCGCGCAGCAGCATGCGCCGCTCGTGCCAGTCCACGCGGGTCTGGACGTCCAGCCGCTGCCGGTCCGCGTGCAGCGTGAAGTCGCGCACGATCACGCTCTCCCGCCACGCCTGACGGACGCGCACCGTGGCGCGCAGCGGGCCGTCCTGCAGGACCTGCACGGTGCAGGGACCGTCGAGCGGGCGGCCGTTGGCGTGGTCTACCGTCTCGTCGAGGCCGTGCGCGACGTCCCACGCCTCCCAGGCGTACGGCAGGTCCGGGTACGCCAGCAGGCGGTGCCCGTCCGTGCCGAGCATCTCGCGGTCCTGCCGCAGGTCCGTCAGGTGCGTGAGCGTCCCGTCCGGCCCGATCACGGCCCGCAGGCCCCGGTGCGAGAGGACCGCGCGGTCGCCCTCCAGCGCGGCGCGCACCGCCGCCTCCGGGAGGCTCGCCGTGAGGTGGGCGTGGCCTGGGGCAGGGTGGTCAGAGGTGGCGGGTTCCGTGACGAGCGTGACCTGGCCGCACGCGGGAACCACGTGCCGGTCCGCGTGCACGAGCAGGCCGCCCTCGACCTCCTGCGTGGGGAGGCGCTCACCGTTCAGCGTGACGGTCACGTCGCCCGCCACGTCCGGCAGCACGGCCGTGAGGGGCCGGTCCCACAGCTGCGGGTTCGCGACCGTCCAGCGGTCCTGGACAGCGCGCTGCCCGGCCTGCACCAGCTGCCCGGCGCGCGCGACGACGCCCTCCAGTTCGGGGAGGGCCGTGTCGTACACCTCACGGATGCTGGAGCCCGGCAGGATGTCGTGAAACTGGTTGAGCAGCACGGCTTTCCACAGCGAGGCGAACACGTCCGCGCCCACCTCGCCGCTCCAGGCGGTGAGCGCTTCGGCCTCCATCAGGCGGTGCTCCGCCTGCCGGTTGAGCCGCTTCACGCGCGCCTGGGCCGTGAGCGTGCCCCGGTGCAGCTGCAGGTACAGTTCCCCGCGCCACACCGGCAGCCCCGCGCGCGGCAGGCGTGCGAAGAACTCGTCCACCCGCGTCATCCGCAGGCGGGGGAGCGCCGGGAAGTCCCGCAGCACCCGGTAGCGCTGCAGCATCTCGCCGGTCGGGCCGCCCCCACCGTCTCCGTACCCGAAGGTGAAGAGGCTCTCCGGGGCGCGCTCCTCCCACGCGGGCAGGGCGCGTCCGCGCGCGTTCCCCCACGCGCCGAGCAGGTCGCCCGCCTGCACGTCGCCGTTGTACCCGCCCAGGCCGGGACTGTGCCCGCCGGGATTGTCGACGCTGTGCGCCACCACGCGGCTCCCGTCGAGGCCCTCCCAGTGGAACAGGTCGTGCGGGAAGCGCGTCTCCTCGTTCCAGTTGAGTTTCGTGGTGAAGAATCCCGTCACGCCCGCCTGCAGCAGCAGTTGCGGCAGGGCGGGCGTGAAGCCGAAGGTGTCGGGCAGCCACGCGACCGTGCAGGTGCGCCCGAACGTCTCCCGGAAGTACCGCTGGCCGTACAGGAGCTGCCGGGCCATGGCCTCGCCGCCCGTCATCTGCGCGTCCGGCTCGACCCACATGCCGCCCACCGGTTCCACGCGCCCCTCCTGCACGCGCTCCCGCAGCTGCGCGAACAGCTGCGGGTCGTCGTGCTCCAGCCACGCGTACAGCTGCGCGGACGACTGGTTGAACACGAAGTCCGGGTCGGCCCGCATGAGTTCCAGCACCGTCCCGAGCGTCCGCTGCGCCTTGCGGCGCGTCTCGTGCACCGGCCACAGCCACCCCAGGTCCAGGTGCGCGTGCCCGCTCAGCGCGAGCTGCCCGCGCGCCGGGAACCTCTCCCGCAGGTGGGTCAGACCGGCCCGCAGCTCCGCGAGGGCCTGCCGGACCCGGACGAGCGCGTCTTCCGGCAGCGGAGACGCGGCGGGCAGCGGGTCCGGCGCCCGCCAGATGCCCTGCGTGAACGCTTCACCGCCGCCCAGCGCGTGCAGCCGCGCGAGGTGCGCGTCCGCGCCGCTCGGCCAGTCCAGGCGGCGCAGCACGCCCTCCGTCACGTTCAGCAGCGCGTCCGTCACCTCCGGATCACGCTCCTGCAGGGCGCGCGCGGCGGACGCCGTGACGGAGAGCGTGAGCGCGAGTTCCTCCACGTCCGCCTGCGGGACGCTCAGGCGCGCCGCCTCCAGGTGCGGTCTCGGGACGGGCGACCCGAACAGGCCGCGCGCCACGGCCTGCACCTCAACCGTCACGGAAGCGCCCGCCGAGACGCCCGTCCCGAGCGGAAGGCGGCGATGGTAGGGGTTCAGGCCGCCCCGGTACACCTGCTCGCCGTCCACGCTCACCGTCACGAGCGCCTCGCCGCCCACGTCGAGCTCCAGCACGAGCATCCCGCCCGTCAGGGCGTCCGGGACGCGCGCCGCTCCCCGCAGCAAGGCGGGGGCGTCCCGGCCGTCCGGGCCGGTGACCGCAGTCGGGCCGGTGCCCGCCGTGCGTGCCGGCCACGCGTCCCCCACCCGCAGCGGTGCCTGCGGCCCGCCCGGCGCCTGGAAGGTCCAGTCGTCCACCGTCACCCACGTCCGGTCCCGCCACGCGCCGATCGCCTGCACCTGCGCCTCCAGCGCCCGCAGGCGCCGCTCCGCGAGGGAGAGCGTCACGCGCTCCTCCCGCCGTCCACGGCGTGCAGGACCGTCTCGGCGAGCAGGCTGTTCGCCCACGCGAACCACGGGCGCGAGTACACGTCCGGCGCGTCCGGGTCGAAGGACTCGTGCATCAGGTCGGTCCCGGCGGTCGTGCCCGCCAGCACGCGCAGCAGGTCCCACGTCTCGGCACGCCCGGCGTCGTCCGGCTGCGCCGTCAGGGCCTGCATGCACAGCGCGATGGGCCACACCCGGCGGCCCGGCGTGTGCGGACTGCCGACACCGGCCGCGTGCGCTCCCGCGTGCCGGTGCGGGTTACTGGCGCTCAGCACGAAGTTCCGGGTGTTCAGGTACAGCGGGTCGTTCGGCGAGCAGTACCCGAGGTAGGGGAGGGACAGCAGGCTCGGCACGTTCGCGTCGTCCATCAGCACATGATGCCCCAGGCCGTCCGTCTCGTACGCCCAGATCCGCCCGAACTCCGGGTGCTCCACCGTGCCGTGCGCCTCCAGGCCCGCCTGCACGCTGCCGGCGAGTTCTGCCGCGCGCCGCGCGAGCTGCGGGTCGCCGTACACGGCCCGCGCGAGGTCCGCCGCGCGCCGCAGCGCGACCACCGCCATCGCGTTCGCGGGGATCAGGTACGGGTACGTGCACGCGTCGTCGCTCGGCCGGAACCCGGACCAGATCAGGCCCGTCACGGCGCACGGCGCGCCCCGCCCCGCGTCCGGGAGGGTGTCGGTCGGCAGGACGCAGTACTCGGCGGGCCGCTCGAAGGTGTACGCGCTGCGGGCCGCGTGGTCCTGCTCGGCCGTCATCACGTCCAGGATCACGTCCAGCGCGGGCCGCAGCGCCGAGAGCGGGTCCGCGTCGCCCGTCTCCCGCCAGTACCGCCAGGCCAGCAGCACCGGCGCGCACAGGCTGTCCAGCTCGAACTTGCGTTCCCACACCTCCGGGCCCGGCGCGGGTCTGTCGAAGGAGTACTCGCTGCCGGGGTGCCGGTTGAAGGCGTTCGCGTACGGGTCCTTCAGCACGAGGTGCGCCTGCTGCCGGATCACGCCCGCCACCAGGGCGCGCACCTCCGCGTCGTGCGCGCACAGCGGCAGGTACGGCGAGACCTGCGCGGCCGAGTCCCTCAGCCACATGGCGGGAATGTCGCCCGTCACCACGAAGGTCCGCCCGTCCCCCAGGTCCTCCAGCGTCGTCTGGAAGGTGTTCGGGTAGCAGCGTTCGAACACCTGCGCGAGCTGCGGGTCGTGCGGCAGCGCTGTCCGGACGCGGGCGACAGTGGCGTGCATGGCGGGCGTCAGGGCGCGCCGCGCGTCCGGCATGGGCGTGTTGTGGACGGGCGGCTGAGCGGGCCGGGGCGGCGTGACGGAAGGCTGGGCGGCGGGCGGGCGGGCGTCCTGAAGTCGATTCACGCGGGAAACCATCCTGAGCGCGACCCCGTTCCGGGGCCGGGAGGGAAACGGAGAGGGCAGCGCCGCGCGCCGGAAGCGGGACACGCGGCGCGCAGCGAAAGACGGGCGGGGCAGGGGAGTGCGCCCCGCCCGGCCTCAGTTGCAGCTGGACTTGTACACGTACTGCGAGAACGCGGGCAGCTTGATGTTGCTGACGGTGAGGCCCACCCCGCCTGTCGGGATGTTCTTCGGGACGCTCTGACCCATCAGGGCGCGGCGGGCGTTCTCGACGGCGAGGGCGCCCATCTCGGCGGGCTTCTGCGCCACGATCGCCTGGATCTGCCCGGCCTTCAGCGACTGCACCAGGGCGGGCGCCGCGTCGAAGCTCACGACGCTGATCTTCTCGCGCCGTTCCTGCGGCAGCTGCCGGATCGCGCCGGCCGCGACGAGCGCCTCGTTGTTCGCGATGAGGAACATGCCGGTGATGTCGGGGTTCGCCGCGAACGCCGCGCTGAACGCGGACGCGTCCTCGCTCGCCCCCTTGTACACCACCTTGATGTTGCGGTGGTTGGCTTTCATCTCGTCGAGGAAGCCCTGGATGCGGTCGGCGACGGTGGTGATGCCGGGCGTGATGGGCGGCACGAGCGCGGTCCCGGTGTTGCCCATCAGTTTCGCGAGGGTGCGGGCCGCTTCCGCGCCGAGCGCGCGGTTGTCGGAGGAGATGTTCGTCACCACGAAGCTGGAGTCCGCGAGGCGCGTGTCCACCCCGATGATCTTGATGCCCTTGTCGCTGGCGGCCTTGAGCGGCGCGTACAGGGCGCGGCCGTCGTTCACGGCGATGGCGATGGCCTGCACGTTGCTGGCGGTGACGGCGTTCACGACGGGCGTCTGCATGGTGGCGTCCCAGCGGGGCGCGCCCTGCACCGTGAGCTCCACGTCCCCGAGGCGGCGGGCGGCGGCCTGCGCGCCGCACTGCATGGAGGTGTAGAAGTTGTCGGTGGTCGTGCCGAGGATCAGCGCGATCCGGTACTTCTTGCCGCTGGCCTGCGCGTGCGCGGGGCTGACGGACGCGGCGAGCGTGAGAGTGGCGGTGACGGCGAGGGCGGCGCGGGCGATCATGGTGTGCTTCTTCATGCTGGACTCCTGTGGCTGGCCCGGTACAGGCCGTGAAGGGTGGATTCGGGTCGTGCGGGTGGAGTGGGGGAGGGGGTCAGCCGCCTTCGGTGCGGCCGCGGCGTTTCACGAGGTCGATGTACACCACGCCGATCAGGACGATGCCGACGATGATGTACTGCCAGTACGGGAGGACGCGCATCATCACGAGGCCGTTCGAGAGCACGCCGGGAATGAACACGCCGACGGCCGTACCGACCACGGTGCCCGTCCCGCCGAAGAGGCTGGTGCCGCCCAGCACCACGCCGAGCAGCGCGGTGAGGTTGTCGCCCTGGTGCGCGGCGAGGGTGGTGCTGCCGAACCGGGCGAGGCTCATGAAGCCCGCGAGGCCCGCGCCCAGCCCGGAGATGAGGTACAGGGTGATCGCGACGCGGTCCACGTTGATGCCTGCCCGGCGAGCCGCCTCGGCGTTCGAGCCGATGGCGCAGGTGTACTGCCCGAAGCGCGTCTGGGAGAGCACGAACGAGCCGATCAGCACGGCGACGCCCGCCACGATCACCGGGACCGGCAGGCCCAGCAGTCGGCCCTGGCCGATGGCGTCGAGCATGGGTTTCGGCACGTCGTACAGGTCCACGCCGCCCGTCAGGACGTACGCGGCGCCCTGCGCGACGCTGAGCGTGCCGAGCGTGACGATGATGCTCGGCACGCGCGCCTTCACGATCAGGAAGCCGTTCACGAGTCCGGCGACGAGGCCCGTCCCGAGGCAGACGAGCAGGCCGAGCAGCACCGCGCCCCACCCGCCGTCCGCGCCGCCCACGCGGCCCATCGCCGTCGCGCCGAGCACGCACGACAGGACGAGGACCGCGCCGACCGACAGGTCGAACCGGGCGCTCGTCATGATGAAGGTCAGGCCCACCCCGAGCAGCACGATGCCGGAGTAGTCGACGACCAGCGTCTGCAGGTTGTAGAGCGTGGCGAACTTGCCGGGAAACAGGGCCGAGAACACGGCCATCACGACGAGGAGCGTCCCGGTCGTCAGCATCGCCTGCGATCCGGCGAGGCGGCGCAGGGTCAGGCCCATGTGGCCCGGAGCGGCGCGGTCCGTGCGGCTGGAGGCGCTCACGCGGCCCCCGCGCTCTGGACGTTCAGGCCCGTCATGGCGGCCACGACTTCCTCGATGGTGGTGTCGTCCTTGCGGAACGTCGCGACGCGCCGCCCGAGCCGCAGGATCTCGATGCGGTCGGCGACCTCGAAGACGTGCTGCATGTTGTGGCTGACGAGCACGACGGCCACGCCGGACGCCTTGACGCGCAGGATCAGGTCGTTGACGTTGCGGGCCTGCACCACGCCGAGGGCGGCGGTGGGTTCGTCCATCAGGACCATCTTGCTGGCCCAGACCATGGCGCGCGCCACGGCGACGCCCTGCCGTTGCCCGCCGGACATGCCGATCACCTTCGCCTGCGCGTCCTGGATGTTCACGCCGAGCCGCGTGAAGGCCTCGACGGTGCGGTCGTGCATGGCGCGCCGGTCGAGCATCCCGAGCCGGCCGAGCAGGCCGGGCCTCAGAATCTCGCGGCCGAGGAAGAGGTTTCCGGCGGGGTCCATGTCGGGGACGAGCGCGAGGTCCTGGAAGACCGTCTCAATGCCGAGGTTGCGGGCGTCGAGGGGGGAGTGCAGCGTGACGGGGCGGCCCTCGAAGTACACCTGGCCGTCGTCGGGCGTGACGGTGCCGGTGATGGCCTTGACGAGGGTGCTTTTGCCTGCGCCGTTGTCGCCGAGCAGGGCGACGACCTCGCCGGGGTAGACGCTGAAGTCCGCGCCGCGCAGCGCTTCGACCTGGCCGTAGCGTTTGGTGATGCCGCGCGCTTCGAGGAGTGGGGTGGGGGGGGCGGGGTCGGTCATGGGCGCTCCTTGGGGTGTGGGCGGTCGTCACGGTGCGTGGGGGCACCATGACGGGCGGTCGTCCCGTACTGGCCGGGGCGTCGAATCCTTTATGACAACGTTGACATGACTGTACCCGGACCCCCATCCCCTGTCAATACGCCCCGCGCATGCGCAGCCCCCCTGTACAATCGGGCGCATGAGCCGCCGTCCCACCATGCACGACGTCGCCCGCATCGCCGGCGTCAGCGCCAAGACGGTCTCCAGAGTCGTGAACAACGAGACCCCCGTCGACCCCCTCACCCGCGCCCGCGTCCAGCAGGCCATCGCCGAACTCGGCTTCCGCCGCAACGAACAGGCCAGAAGCCTCCGCCCCGGCCAGACCTCCGCCCTCATCGGCCTCGTCACCGGCGACCTCGGCAACCCCTTCTACTCCGCCATCGCCCGCGGCATCGAGGACGTCGCCCACCGCCGCGGCCACCTCCTCCTCACCACCAGCAGCGACGAACGCCCCGACCGCGAACGCCAGCTCATCGACGCCCTCCTCCAGCACAACATCGAAGGGCTCATCATCGTCCCCACCCTCGGCCAGCACGACTACCTCTCGCCCGCCTTCCTGCGCGGCCTGCCCGTCGTCGCCGTCGACCGCCCCGTCCACACCCACCCGCCCCTCGACACCGTCCTCCTCGACAACCGCCACGGCGCCGCCCTCGCCGTCACCTCACTCCTGCAGGCCGGTCACACCCGCGTCGCCGTCATCGACGGCGAGAGCGCCGTCTTCACCGGCGCCGAACGCATCGCCGGCTACCACGACGCGCACCGGCAGCAGAAGGTCACCCCGGACGCCACCCTGCTCCGCCAGGGCTTCCACGGTGAAACGCAGGCCGAGACCGCCATGACCGACCTCCTCGACCTCCCTGCACCCCCCACCGCCGTGTTCGCCACCAACAACCGCATCGCCATCGGCGCCCTGAACGGCATGCACCGCCGCAAACACTGGATTCCGCTCGCCGTCTTCGACGACTTCGACCTCGCCGGCATGCTGCCCACCCCCGTCACCGTCGTCGCGTACGACGCCGTCGAGATGGGCCGTCAGGCAGCCGAACTGCTGTTCGCGCGCCTCGACGGCCTGAGCGCCGACCCGCAGGTGCGGACACTGCCCGTCACCGTGCACCAGCGCGGTCCCGGAAACCTCGCTGTGAACTGAGGCCAGCCGGCTGACGGGAGTCCGGGACGACCTCGGTGATCTATTATTTTATACACTCGACCGTTTAGACTGCTCCGCCGGAGACGAAAGCAGTATTTTCTTTTCTGCATCTCTGGACTTCCACCTCGTCCAGACGCTTTTCACCAAGCTTGGGCATGGGCGGAGGCGCTGGGCCAACGTAAATT
This sequence comes from Deinococcus aquiradiocola, assembly GCF_014646915.1. Classification (NCBI taxonomy): domain Bacteria; kingdom Thermotogati; phylum Deinococcota; class Deinococci; order Deinococcales; family Deinococcaceae; genus Deinococcus; species Deinococcus aquiradiocola. Next base: position 208,129 of record NZ_BMOE01000002.1, read on the forward strand.
TAGACCCATGTCATGGTTGATTTGTTCCCGATTTTAAATCATTCTTGAGGTATGCCCTCTCCTGCCCTGCCGGACCTGCGCGTGGCGCTCTCGTCGTTCGACGTGGACGGGGTGTGGGAGGCGGTCGCGCCGTTGCTGCCCCCTCATCCGCTGACGCGCCGGAATCACCGTTCGGCCCTGAAGCGCTACCTGACGTTCGCGCGGGCGCAGGGCGCGGACGTGCTGCGCCCTGACCGGGTGTTCCTGGAGGCGTACGCGCTGTCGTTCGCGCCGCTGGACGCGGGGCACGCGGCGGCGCTGCACTCGCGCCTGCGGGCGCTGTACGCGGCGTTCCGGACGCTGGGCCTCCTGCCTGCCACCTACGATCCGCTGCTGGGCCTGAAGCCCCCGCGTCCGCAGGCGCGTCCCGGGGAGGGACGGGCGCATTACGCGCCTGCCGAGGTGGACGTCCTGCTCGCGCACGTGGACGGGGAGGAGGAGCGGGCGCTGGTGCTGCTGGGCGTCCGGGCGGGCCTCACGACGGGTGAGGTGGTGCGCTTCACGTGGGCGGACGCGCAGCTCACGCAGGCGACCGTGCGGGCAGGCGCGCGCCTCGTCCCGAAGGACGCGCGGCTGGACGACGCGCTGCGTGCCTGGGCGGCGCGGAACGGGGGCCTGCTGGCCGACGGGACGGTCTTCTCGTTCCGGGACACGTTCGCCGTCAACGCGCGCCTGCGGCGCCTGTGCCTGCGCGCGAACGTCCCGTACCGCCCGTGGACGGCCCTGCGGTCCGCGTTCGCGCTGCACCTGTGGCAGAGCACGCACGACCCGGCCGTGATGGTGCGTCACCTCGGGCTGAGCAGCCTGAAGGCCGTGGAAGCGTACCGGCACATGGAGGACGCCCTGCGGGAGAGCGGGAGGAAATGACGAGCGGGACACCGTCCGCGGCGCTTCGTGAAGCGGGCTTCACCCAAGCGTGGTGCGCGAGGCCGGAATTCACGCGAAGCTGAGGGCCACGGTTCAGCTGCAGGGCCCACCGTGACGCCCCGCCCGTGCCTTGCGGCGGGCCGCGCCACGCGGACCCTGCCCCCATCCGAGACTCGAACCCTGTGGAGGTTCCATCCATGACGCAGACCGACCCGTCCCCCCGGGACACCGACCGAACCCCGCCGCACGTCCCCGCGGACCTGCCCGTGACGCTCACCGTGAACGGGGAGGAGCGCACCCTGACCCTCGACCCGCGCGTGACGCTGCTGGACGCGCTGCGCGAGCACGCGCACCTGACCGGCACCAAGAAGGGCTGCGATCACGGGCAGTGCGGGGCCTGCACCGTGCTGGTGGACGGCACGCGCGTCCTGAGCTGCCTGACGCTGGCCGTCATGCACGACGGGCAGGCCGTCACGACGGTGGAGGGCCTCGGCACGCCGGAGGCGCTGCACCCGCTGCAGGACGCTTTTCTCCGGCATGACGGGTACCAGTGCGGGTACTGCACGCCGGGGCAGCTGTGCTCCTCGGTGGGCGCGCTCGACGAGATCGCGCGCGGCGTGCCGAGCCACGTGACCCAGAACCTGGACGACGTGACCTTCAGCGCCGAGGAGCTGCGCGAGCGCCTGAGCGGGAACATCTGCCGCTGCGCGGCGTACCCGAACATCATCGCGGCCGTCAGCGAGGTGCACGCCCGGCAGAACGGGGCCGCCCCGCAGGAGGGCGCGCAGTGAGGGCCTTCACGTACGAGCGCGCGTCCACGCCCGAAGCGGCCGCCGGGGCGACCGTGGCGGGGGGCGCGAAGTTCATCGCGGGCGGCACGAACCTCCTCGACCTGATGAAGCTCGACATCGAACGCCCCTCGCACCTCGTGGACATTGGTCGCCTGGACCTGAACCGCGTCACGGACACGACGGACGGCGGGCTGCACGTGGGCGCGCTCGTCACGAACACCGACCTCGCCAGCCACCCGCGCGTGATGGCCGAGTACGGCGTGCTGTCACGCGCGACCCTGGCAGGCGCGTCCGGTCAGATCCGCAACAAGGCCACCACAGGCGGGAACCTGCTGCAGCGGGCGCGCTGCTCGTACTTCTACGACACGAACCTGCCGTGCAACAAGCGCGAACCCGGCAGCGGCTGCGCGGCCCTGACGGGCCTGAGCCGCCCGCTCGCGGTGATCGGCACGTCGGACGCCTGCATCGCGCAGCACCCGTCGGACATGGCCGTCGCGCTGCGCGTGCTGGACGCCACCGTGAACACCCTGCAGGCCGACGGCACGACGCGTGCCCTGGCCCTGGACGACTTCTACCGCCTGCCGGGCGACACGCCGCACCTGGAGACGACGCTGGAGGCGGGTGAACTCATCACGGGCGTCACGCTGCCGCCCCCGGTCGGGGGCACGCACGTGTACCGCAAGGTCCGTGACCGCGCCTCGTACGCCTTCGCGCTCGTGTCGGTCGCGGCGATCCTGAACGGCCGGGAGTCCCGCTTCGCGTTCGGCGGCGTCGCCCCCCGCCCGTGGCGGGACGAGCAGGCCGAGACTGCCGGAGCCGGGTCCGCACCTGACGGGCGTGCCCGGGCCGTGATCGGCACGGCCTTCGCGGACGCGCGCCCCACCGAACAGAACGCCTTCAAGATCCCGCTGCTGCGCCGCACGCTGACCGCCGTGCTGGAGGAGCACGCCACTCCCGGAGAGCCGAAATGAAGTTCGACCAGCCCGCCACGCCCAACCCCATCGACCAGGAACGCGTCGTCACGCGCCCCCACACCCGCATCGAAGGCCCGCTGAAGGTCACCGGGCAGGCCACGTACGCCTACGAGTACCAGCTGCCCGAGGCGCCCACGTACGGCTTCGTGCTCGGCGCCGGGATCGCCAAGGGCAAGATCACGGCCATCGACACGTCGGCCGCCGAGGCCGCCCCGGGCGTGCTGCTCGTCCTGACGCACGAGACCATGCCCGCGCAGGGCAGGTCCGACACGCCCGTCCCGCAGCAGGAGGACGCGTCCCCGCAGCTCGCCGGGCCGGAGGTGAACCACTACCACCAGGCGGTCGCGTTCGTGGTCGCCGAGACCTTCGAGCAGGCGCGCGCCGCCGCCAGCCTGATCGAGGTGACGTACGAGGCGCAGAGCGGCCAGTTCACCCTCGCGGACACGGTGGACAGCGGCAAGGAACCGGACGACGCGGTGGACAGCGTCGTCGGGAACTTCGACAAGGCCTTCGGCGCGGCCGAGGTGACGGTCGACCTGACCTTCACCACCCCGGACCAGTCGCAGGCGCCGATGGAGCCGCACGCGACCGTCGCGCACTGGGAGGGCGAGCAGCTCACCGTGTACACCGCGCACCAGGTCGTGCACTGGGTGAAGCGCGGGCTGGCCCTGACGCTGAAGGTCCCGCAGAAGAACGTCCGTGTCGTGAGCGCCTACGTGGGTGGGGGTTTCGGCACGAAACTGCTGTACTTCTCGGACGCGGTGCTGTCCGCCGCCGCCGCGCGCCTGCTGGGCCGCCCCGTCAAGACGGCGCTGCAGCGCCCGCTGACCTTCAACAACACCTCGCACCGAGCCGCGACCATCCAGCGCGTCCGGCTCGGTGCGGACCGTGCCGGGAACCTCGCGGCCGTCGGGCACGAGGCGTGGACCGGGAACCTCCCGGGCGGCGACACGGAACCCGCCTGTGAGCAGACGAAGTACCTGTACGCCGGGGAGCACCGCCGCATCCAGACGCGCAAGACGGAACTCGACCTGCCGCCCGGCGCCAGCATGCGCGCGCCCGGCGAGGCCGTCGGGATGCTCGCCATCGAGGGCGCGATGGACGAACTCGCCGAGAAGCTCGGCCTCGACCCGGTCGAGTTGCGCCTCATGAACGACGTGCAGTTCGACCCGGAGAAAGGCCCGAAACGCCCGTTCTCGTCCCGCAGGCTCGCGCAGGCCCTCCGGACCGGCGCGAAAGCCTTCGGGTGGGACGACCGCCCGCGCACGCCAAAGGAGCGCCGGGACGGCGAGTGGTTCATCGGGTACGGCGTCGCGTCCGCGTTCCGCACGAACCTCGTCAAGCCGTCCGGCGCGACCATCCGCCTGGAGCCCGGCGGGACCGTCACCGTCGAGACGCAGATGACCGACATCGGCACCGGCAGCTACACCATCCTCGGGCAGGCGGCTGCCGAGATGCTCGGCGTGACGCTGGAGCAGGTGCAGGTGCGCCTCGGAGACAGCGAGTACCCCGAATCCAGCGGGTCCGGCGGCTCGTGGGGCGCGAACAGCGCCTCGGCGGGCGTGTACGCCGCGTGCGACGCGCTGCGCCGCGACCTCGCGAGGAAGGCCGGGTACACGTACGCGAACGCCGTGTTCCGGAACGGCAAGGTCTGGCAGGGCGCCGAGTGCACCCTGCTGAGCGACCTCGCCGGGAAGGAAGGCGTGAGCGCCACCGGCAGCATGACGTACGGCGACCTCGACGAGCAGTTCATGCAGGCGGGCTTCGGGGCGCACTTCGTGGAGGTCCGCGTAAACGCCTACACCGCCGAGATCCGCGTGAACCGCGCGCTGAGCGTCGTCGGGGCGGGACGCATTCTGAACCCCACCACGGCCCGCAGCCAGTGCCTGGGCGGCATGACCATGGGCATCGGGTCCGCGCTGATGGAGGAACTGCACGTCGACCACGACCTCGGCCTGTTCGTGAACCACGACCTTGGCGAGTACCACGTGCCGGTGCACGCGGACATCCCGGACATGGACGTGATCTTCCTCGACGAGCTCGACGACGCGTCCAGCCCGCTGCGCGCCAAGGGCCTCGGGGAACTCGGGATCAGCGGGGTCGGCGCGGCCGTCTCGAACGCCGTGTACAACGCCACGGGCGTCCGCGTGCGCGACTTCCCGATCACGCTCGACAAGGTCCTCGCCGGCTGGGACGACTGATCCGGACTCCGGACGAGACGCGTTCCGCAGCGGACAGCGGGGGAGGGCAGGCCCGGTCGGCCTGCCCTCCCCGCTGCTCTGCCCGCTAGCATGCGGGCATGACTTCTTCTCTTCCATCCGTGCGGGCCGCGTCCGGGCGTGACGTTCCCGGCATCGTGGCGCTCGTGCGGGAACTCGCGGCGTTCGAGGCGCTGGAGCATGAGGTGCAGCTCACGCCGGAGCGCCTGAACGCGGCGCTGTTCGGGGAGCGTCCGGCAGTGGAGGCGGTCGTCGCGGAACTGGACGGTCGCCTCGTGGCGTATGCGCTGTACTTCACGAACTTCTCGTCGTTCCTGGGCCTGCCGGGCCTGTATCTGGAGGACCTGTACGTGCAGCCCGCCCAGCGGGGCGCGGGGCTGGGAGAGGCGCTGCTGCGGCACCTGGCGGGCGTGGCCGTGGCGCGCGGGTACGGCCGCTTCGAGTGGACGGTCCTCGACTGGAACGTGGACGCGCAGCGCTTCTACCGCCGCCTGGGCGCGGACGTGCTGCCGGACTGGCGGGTGTGCCGCGTCACGGGCGACGCCCTCGGCGTGCTGGCCGTCCCGCAGGCGCGCACGGCCGGCTGATCCCGGATTGCGCTGACCTCCGGGTGTTCAGCCGGGCGGTGCGAGCGTCCGCCGAGCGCGCCCCCGCTCTGGCCGGTTCAGAAGACCTTGCTGCCGAGTTTCGCGGCGGTGAGCGGGACGAGCGGGGTCGCCTCGCCGCTGTCCGCTCCGGGCACCTGCACGCCCAGGATCAGCACCTCGGACGTCACGTCGCCCACCTGCCGGGCCGGGAAGTTCAGCACGCCGAGCACCTGCTGGCCCACCAGGGCGTCCGGGGACGCCTGCGTGAAGCGGCCCACGCTGGTCTTCACGCCGTACTTCCCGAAGTCGACGGTGAGGCGGTACGCGGGTTTCGGGGCGCCGGGTTCCGGGTCCGCGCGGACGATCCGGCCGAGGCGCACGTCGAGGCGGCCCAGGGTGTCTTCGGGGTCCACGGCCTGTTTGAGGGGGGTGGGCATGCGTTGCTCCTTCCGGGCGGACGCGCGCGGCGTGCCGTCCGGGCTGCAGGATACCGTGCGTGCCGGAGTTTCAGCCTGCCGGGGTGGGCGCGTAGCGGAGCAGCAGCACGCCGCCCGGGTACGGCCGGGCTTCCGTCAGGGTGAGCGTCTGCGGGGCGTGCCCGTCCGGGAAGAGGCGCTGGCCCGCGCCGAGCGTGACGGGGTACACGAGCAGGTTCAGTTCGTCCACCAGTCCGGCGCGCAGCAGGGTGAGGGCGAGGTCGCCGCTGCCGTACACGAGCAGGTCGCCGTCCAGCGTGTCCTTGAGGCGCGGCACGTCCCGTTCGACGTCCTGCAGGACGGTGGTGTTCTGCCAGGTGGCGTGCGTGAGGGTGCGGGTGACGACGTACTTGGGGACGGCGTTCATGCGGGGCGCGCCGGGGTCGGCGCTGCCGGGCCACGCCTGCGCGAAGGCCTCGTACGTGCGCCGACCGAGCAGCAGGGCCTGCGCGGCCTGCATTTCCTGCGCCTTGAAGGCCGCGATGTCGTCACTCCAGTAGGGGGCGCTCCAGGCGGGGTGTTCCATGACGCCGTCGAGGGTGAGGAATTCGCTGATCACGAGTCTGGCCATGGGGACGCTCCGGGGGGATGGGAGGCTGGGCGGGGGACAGGCCTGCTGAACTGAACGGTACTGCCCGTTCAGTCTGGCGCAGCGGCGGGCGGTCCGGCAAGCGTGGCGCCCGGACGCGCCGCCTCACGTCCGGCCGGTGAATTCCAGCGTGCCGTCGTCCAGCGGCGAGAACTGAATGGTGTACTTGTCGAGCAGGTAGTTCTGGTACACCTGCCACGGCCGCCGCGATCCCTGTTTCGGCAGCTGCCCGGCGCTGCGCGTGATGTACCCGGAGCTGAAGTCCAGCATCGGGCGTTCCTCGACGCCCGCGCCGCGGACGGGCCGCACCACGCGCTCCCCGCGGCGGCGCATGCGGTTCAGCAGGCGGCACACGTAGTCGGCGGTGAGTTCCGCCTTCAGCGTCCAGGAGGAATTCGTGTACCCGAACGCGTACGCGAAGTTCGGCACGCCGCTCAGCATCATGCCCTTGTACAGCAGGGCCCGGCTCACGTCGAGCGGCTCGCCGTCCAGCGTGAAGCGCACGTCGCCCAGCACGTTGAGTTTCAGGCCGGTGGCCGTCACGACGATGTCGGCCGGGAGGTGCTCTCCGGACGTGAGCTGCAGGCCGCCGGGCGTGAAGGCGGCGACGGTGTCGGTCACGACGGTCGCGCGCCCGTCGCGGATGGCGGTGAACAGGTCTCCGTCCGGCACGGCGCACACCCGCTGGTCCCACGGGCGGTAGCTGGGCGTGAAGTGACGCGCGTCGAAGCGCTCGCCGATCGCCTCGCGGGCCGCCTGCAGCAGGTTCGCACGGAAGAGGTCCGGGTTGCGGCGCGCCACGCTGTAGTAGAAGAGGCCCGTCAGGATGTTCTTCCAGCGCACCAGGGCGTGCGCGACGGGGGCGGGCGCGAGGCGGCGCAGGCGGACGGCCGTCTCGTCGGTCCCCGGGCGGCTCGCCACGTCGGACGGGGAGCGCTGCAGCATCGTGACGTGCGCGGCCGTGCGGGCGAGCGCGGGCACGAGCGTCACGGCGGTCGCGCCGCTGCCGATCACGACGACGCGCTTCCCGGCGTACGGGAGGTCCGGCGGCCAGAACTGCGGGTGCACGATGCGGCCCGTGAAGACCCCCTCGTCCGGGAAGGTCGGGCGGTGCGCCTCGTCGTAGCTGTAGTACCCGCTGCACAGGAACACGAAGCGGGCGCGGCGCGAGGTGGTGCGGAGCGTTCCGTCCTCGTCCTGGTGTTCGGACGTGACGGTCCAGAGGGCGTCCGGGGTGGACCAGTCGGCGCGCGTGACGCGCTGCCCGAACCGGACGCGCCGCGTGACGCCCGCCTCGTCGGCGGCCTCGCGGATGTACGCGCGGATGTCCTGGCCGTCCGCGATGGACTGGTTGCCCTCCCACGGTTTGAAGCTGTACCCGAGCGTGTGCACGTCCGAGTCGGAGCGCACGCCCGGGTACCTGAACAGGTCCCAGGTGCCGCCGATGGCGTGGCGCGCCTCGAGGATCTCGAAGGTCTGTCCGGGCGAGCGGGCGAGCAGGTGCCGGGCCGCGCCGATGCCCGACAGGCCCGCCCCGACGATCAGCACGTCGAGCGGGTCACCGTCCGGGGTGGGCGCAGCAGGCCGCGGGCGGGGGGTCGCCCCGGTGCGTCTGGAGGTCCACCACAGGCCGGCGGCGGCGAGCAGGCCGAGCGTGAGCAGCAGGGAACGGTTCTTCATGGGTGGGAGTCCAGTGTTCCGTGACGGAACGGGGGCAGCCCGCGGGCGATGGGCCGCCGGACGGGGTGGGGCAGCTGTGGATGTGGGGGCCTGGCCTCCAGTATGCACGGGGCACGGCCCGCCGTCACCGGCCTTCAGGTCAGGTCGCCCCGGGCGTGGAGGGCGAGCGCGGCGCGGCAGACGGCCTCCTGCGCGCGGACGAGCATCCGGAAGCGTTCGCCGTACACGGTTTCGTCGGGCGCCTCGGTGATCACGGTGACGGGGCACAGCAGGTGGGTGGCGGGCCGCAGCATGAACGGCCAGCCGTCCACGAGCTCGAAGTGCGGTGAGAGGGTGTGGGCGGCGTGGGCGCGCAGGGCGCGCCGCGTGAGGTCGCGTACGTCCGGCAGGGCGTCCAGGACCTGCGCGGCGGCGTGCGCGAGCGCGCGGGCCTGGCCCGCGAGGTCCGGGCGGTACAGGACGATGGTGAGGAACCCGGTCGGGACGGCCCACGACTCGAAGCCGTGCGGCGCGTACCCGCTGAAGGGCCGCACCCATTCATGCGCGGGATAGCCGTGCAGGTTCAGGTGCAGGTCCGCCTGCACGGCCCGCGCGGCCCAGTCACGGGCGCCTGCCTCCCAGCGGGTGTCGCCGGCCCGGAGTCTCGCTTCGAGGTCGTCGCCGGGCGCGGTGTAGCGGGCCGCGTGGTGCATGTGCTCCGGCTGGCGCTGCGTCAGGGCGCGGTGCAGGTCGGCCCCGTCGGGGTTTTCGAGCGGGAGGACCGCGAAGGGCCGCGGGCCTGCCGCGAGGGTGCGGATGAGGTTCAGGGCGGCGACCGGGCCGGTCGTCTCGTTGGCGTGCTGGCCGCCCGTGACGAGCACGCCGCCCCCCGCCGCGGACGCACCTGCCGCGGCGCGCAGCACGGCGGGAACGGGTCGGCCGCGCGCGCTCGTCGCGGGCACCGTCCAGGTGAGCCCGGCGTCCCGGGCGGCGGCGCGGGCCTGCGCCCATACGCGGGCCGGGGCGAGCGGACCGGACACGGCGCCGCTCCAGCCGTCCGGTGGGTCGGGCGGTTCCCAGGGGGGGGCCACGGCGGCGTGCGACCGTGCCGGGAAGGTCAGGTGCACCGTGACGCGCGTGTCCTGCCCGGGCGCGGCCAGCACGACCGGAATGATCCGGCCCGGCATCAGGGTGCGGGCGTCCACGCCCAGGCCCGCCCGCGCCTTGAGGGCGTCCAGCGTCCCGAAGTACAGGTCCTCGGCGAGCGCCTCGGTCATGCTGACGCGCTCGCCGGTCAGGGCGAGCGGCACGTCCGGTTCGGACGCGTGCACCGTGACGCGCAGGTCCTCCCAGGTGGGCTGCGCGGCTGTGCCGTGCACGGCGGCGTGCAGCCCCGGCATCACCTGTTCCGCGTACCAGTCCCACACGAGTTCCGCGTCCGTCGGGAACGCCTCACGGTGCAGGTCCGGGCCGATCTGCACCGTGAGGCGTCCGGTCGGGGCGAGCACGTCCCGGCCGTCCAGCGTCACGCGCGCGCGGAGCGGCACCTCGCACTGTCCCTCCCAAAGCGGGCGGCCCGCCCGGCTGAGCTTCGCCCGGTACACGCCCGGTTCGTCGCCCTGCGCGGCGCGGAACTGCACGCCCTCGTCTTCCAGTTCGGCCGACAGCGGGTACAGTTCCTGCAGGAACCGCCCCGTCGCGCCGGGCGGGTACGTGACGCTCAGGGTGTCGGCCCCGCTGCGGCGCCACACGGGACGCACCTCCTCCGTCAGCCAGAAGTACGCCGTCTTGTACGCGCTGCGCACCCGCACGCGGCCCGGCACGCCCCGCACCCGCAGGAGGTCCTGCAGCTGGCCGCGCAGCACCTCGCGCAGCTCCGGGGATTCCGACACGTACGCCCGGACCGTCCACGCGTCTCCCGTGGGCCGCGTGCCGAGCAGGTCCGCGAGACGGTCTCGCAGGCGCGTGCCCTCCCACGGGAAGGTGGCCGTCCAGGTGCGCGAGGCGCGAGGTGCCGTGTCCGGAGCGGGGGTGTCCGGGGTCACGCGCGGGTCACTTCGTGACGGTCCAGAACTGCTCGCTGTTCGCGGGGTTCGGCACCCAGCCGCTCAGGGTGGCGCGCGTCGCGCACAGCGGGCGCGAGTGCACGACCGGGATGCGGACGGCGGCCGCGTCGGTCAGGTCGTGCACCTGTCCGTACAGGCTCGCCTGCTGCCCGCGCGTCTTCGCGGACGCGGCGCGCACCAGCAGGTCCTGCACCTGCGCGTTCCCGTAGTTCGAGTCGCTCACGCCGCCCGGCCCGTAGAAGGCGTCGTAGAAGTTCGCGGGCGCCCCGAACTGCCCGGTCCAGCCGATCATGTACATGTCGAAGCCGGGCGCCTTGTTGCGGTCCGCGAGGTACGTCGCCCAGTCCTCGGTGCGCAGCGTGACCTTGATGCCGACCGCCTGCAGGTCCGCCGCGAACGCCTCGGCGATGGGTTTCGGGGTGGGGAAGTACGGGCGGGACACCGGCATGTACCACAGGTCGAGGGTGAGGCCGTTCGGGTACCCGGCGTCCGCGAGGAGTTTCTTGGCGGCGGCCGGGTCGGACGTGACCGCGCCGACCTTGCGGCTGTTCGCCCAGCCGAGCGCGGGCGGCAGGAAGCTGTTGTCGGCCGTGCCGAGCTCCCCCCAGAAGGCGTCCACCACGGCGCGGCGGTTCAGGGCGAGCCGGATCGCCTGGCGGACCTTGACGTTCTTCAGCGCTTCCTGCCGGGTGTTCAGGCTCAGGAAGCCGACGTTGAAGCTGGGGCGCAGCACGGCCGTGAGGGCCTTGTCGGCGCGGATGGCGGGGAGGCTGTCGGGGTTGAGGTCGCAGGCGAAGTCGACGTTCCCGGTCCGCAGTTCGTTCAGGCGGGCGCTGGGGTCCTTGATGGACCGGATGACGAGCGCGTCCGTGCGGGGACGGCCGCCCCAGTACGCCGCGTTCGCCCTGAGGCTCACCTGCACGCCGCTCTGCCAGGTCGTGAGGACGTACGGGCCGGTCCCGACCGCGCCGCCGGCGGGCGTGCCGTACGCCGCGCCGGCCTTGCGGACGGCGGTGGGGCTGGCGATGCCGAAGAAGTTCGCGCCGATCATGTCGGGGAAGTTCGCGAGGGAGCGGGCGAGCGTGAACACCACCGTGTAGTCGCCGTTCTTGCCGACGCTCTTCAGGACGCTGTCGGGGCCTCTGGACGGGCCGAACACGAGTTTCCAGCTTTCCCAGGTCTTCTGTTCGCCTGCGCTGCTGGCGGGGTTCCACCAGCGGTTGACGTTGAAGATCACGGCGTCGGCGTTGAAGGGCGTGCCGTCGTGGAAGCGGACGTTGCGGCGCAGGTTGAAGGTCCATACGCTGCGGTCGGCGTTCGCGGTCCAGCTGCTCGCGAGGCCCGGCGTGAGGGTGGTGGTGCCGGGGCGGACCTTGGTGAGCGTGTCGTAGATCTGGTTCTGGACGATGGCGGAGTTGGTGTCGTTGATGTTGCCGCTCTCCAGCGAGACGGGGTCGCCGCCGCTGCCGTACACGAGGGTGGCCGCGCCGGCGTGACCGGCGAGGAGGAGGGTGAGGCCGAGCAGAATGGACCGGGGAGCGCGCATGAAGACCTCCAGGGGGAGCGGGGGCGGGTGGGGTGCGGTCAGGGGCGGGTGAGGGCGCGGGCGGCGCCGGTCAGGACCTGCACGCCGATCTGCAGGGCGTCCTCGTCGATCCTGAAGTGCGGGTGGTGGTGCGGCGCGGCGATGCCTTTCCCGGGGTTGCCCGCGCCGATCAGCACGAAGGCGCCGGGGGCGCGCGTGAGGTACGCGCTGAAGTCCTCGCCGCCCATGGTGGGCGTGGCGTCCATCAGGACGTGCTCGCCGAGCGTGTCCGTCACGACCTGCCGCAGCACCTGGGTCACGGCCGGGTCGTTGACGGTGGCGCGGTAGCCGCGCGTGTACGTCATGGTGTGCGCCGCGCCGAAGGCGGCGGTGACGCCGCCCACCAGGCGGTCCAGCTGCGCGGGAATGGCGTCCCGCAGGGCGGGGTCGAAGGTGCGGACGGTGCCGGTGAGGGTGGCGGTGTCGGGGATGACGTTGTCGGCGTTCCCGGCGCGCAGGGTGGTGACGCTCACGACGGCCGGTTCGAGCGGGTCGCGCAGGCGGGACACGATGGACTGCATGGCCGTGATGACGTGCGCGGCGATCACGACGGGGTCAGTCGTCTCGTGCGGCATGGCGGCGTGCCCGCCCTGGCCCTTCACGGTGATCTCGAACACGTCGGGGGCGGCCATCAGTGCTCCGGCCTTCAGGGCGACCCGGCCGACCGGGAGGGTGGAGAAGAGGTGCGTGCCGACGGCGGTGTCCACGCCGTCCATGACGCCTGCGTCCACCACCTGCTGCGCGCCCCCGGGGAAGAGTTCCTCGGCGTGCTGGAAGATGAAGCGCACCTCGCCGTGCAGGTCGCGGCGTTCGCGGCTGAGGGTGAGGGCCGCGCCGAGCAGCATGGCGGTGTGCCCGTCGTGCCCGCAGGCGTGCATGACGCCCTGCCGCGTGGAGGCGTAGTCCAGGCCGGTGTCCTCCTGGATGGGGAGGGCGTCCATGTCGGCGCGCAGCAGCACGGTGCGTCCGGGCGCCGCGCCGTGCAGGACGGCGAGGACGCTGGTGGGGGTGGGGCGGGTGACCTTCAGGCCATCCATGTGGCGCAGCTGCGTCTCGACGTAGTCGGCGGTGTCGTGTTCCTGGAAGGAGAGTTCCGGGTGGCGGTGCAGGTGGCGGCGCCACGCGGTGACCTGGGCGGTGAGGTCGGGGTCTGGGACGGCGTGCATGGGCCTCCTGCGGGAGCGGGCGTGGGCGGCGTGGCCGGTGGGGGGTGTCCCGCCGGGGGTGATGAATGCTCTCAATCAGAAGAGTAGCATATGACTGAATTCATTCAAGAGGAGCGTCATGCCGCCCGAATCCCACGATCACCCCACTCAGGACCACTCCACCCGGGCCGCGCCCTTCCGGGACCGTCAGGGCCTCACGGACCTCCTGCACCGCGAGCTTCCGGCCCTCACCGGCGCGCAGCGCGTGCTGGCCCTGCACGTCCTCGCGCACCTCGAACGCGTGCCGTTCCTGAGCGCCACCGACCTCGCCGCCGCCGCGGGCGTCAGCCAGTCGTCCGTGACGCGCTTCGCGGCCCGGCTCGGCTTCACGCGCTACCCGCACTTCACCACGGGCGTCGGCGAGGCCCTGCTGCACGACGCGCCCGCACACGCGCCCGCCGAACGCTTCGAGCATGCCCCGCCCGGCAGCCCGCACGCGGCCGTCCTGCGCGGCGAGACGCTCGCCCTGCAGGCCCTCGGTCCGCTGCTCGACCACCCCGACTTCCGGCGGGCCGCCTCGTTCCTCGCGGCGGCCGATCACGTCGTCGTGGCGGGCTTCGCGGCCGCCGCCGCGCTCGCCGTGCACGCCAGCCTGTACCTCTCCAGGCTCCGTCCCGGCACGGGACTGCACACCTCCGTCGACGCGGCCCTCATGACGCAGGCGCCGCACTGGACGCCGCGCCACGCCGCCCTGCTGATCGCCGCGCCGCGCCCCGCCACCGACACCGTCCGTTTCCTCGGCCTGCTGCGGGCGCAGGGCGTGCCGGTCGTGCTCGTGGGCGACCCCGCCAGCGTCGCCGTCCTCGGCGCGGCAGACGTGACGCTCGTGGTGCCCGTCACGCTCGGCCCCACCACCGCCGTCCCCGCCGCCATGCTCACCCTCGTCAGCCTGCTCGTGGACGCCGTGGCCCTCGAACAGCCGGAACGCTCCCGTCACGCCCTGCGCCGCTTCGAGCACCTGAGCGCCGCCGGGGAGCTCTTCGTGCAGGGCGCCCCCCGGACCGGCACACACGAACAGCAGGAAGAGGCAGGGCCGTGACCGGGCCTTCAGGCCGCGCTGCAGGCACACACATGACCGCGCCCTACAGTGGGTCCATGACCGTGAACGCCGGTGATCTCGCTCCCGACTTCCTCGCCTTCCTGCCGGAACCGCTCCGCACGGCCGACTGGACGGTCCTGTACTTCTACCCGCGCGGCAACAACCCGCACTGCGTGATGCAGTCGCGCCGCTTCCAGGCGCTCCTCCCGCAGTTCAGGGAGGCTGGCGTCCGGGTGGTCGGCGTGAGCGTCGACACGGCCGAGGAGCAGGGGTACTTCCGGAACTTCTGCACCCTCAGCTTCCCGCTCATCAGCGACGCCCGGCACGAACTCAGCGCCCGCTACGGCGTGCTGGACAGCGCCGTGGTGGACGGCGAGACCGTGACGTACGCGCGCCGCGAGACCTTCCTGATCCGCCCGGACGGACGCGTGGCCCTGCACTGGACGCAGGTGGACCCCGACACGCACGCCGCGCAGGTGCTCGGCGCCGTGAAGGCCCTGACGAACATGCCCGCCTGAGCGCCCCGCGGGACTTCAGGCGGACGGCGACGCGAGCCGCGTGCAGTCGCGGCCGTCGCGTTTCGCGGTGTAGAGCGCCTGGTCGGCGGCCGTCAGCGCGTCGAGGCCGCCGCCCCGGCCGACCATGGAGGCCCCCACGCTCACCGTGACCGTCTCGGCCACCGCAGGGACGGGGGAGCGCGACACGCTCCTGCGGATGCGTTCCGCCAGCTCGCGCAGGTACGCGCCGCCCACGCCGCGCGCGATGACCGTGAACTCCTCCCCGCCGTAGCGGTACGCGCGGTCACTGCGCCGCAGGGCCGTGCAGAGCCGGGCCGCCACCTCGCGCAGCGTCGCGTCGCCGGTGGCGTGCCCGTGCGTGTCGTTGATGCGTTTGAAGTGATCGATGTCGATCACGAGCACCGCGTCGTCCGGCCCGAGGTGCGCGCGGTCATGGTCGAACTGCCGCCGGTTCGCGAGGCCCGTCAGCTCGTCGGTGCTGCTCAGGCGCTCCAGCTGTCCCTGCAGGACCTGCATGGCGTGCAGGTGCTCCCGGAGCGCCTGCGCCGCCTGTTCCGCCTCGCGCGACTGCCGGAGGGCAGCCTCCGTGCGGTGCAGCACCTCCATGCTCTTGACGTGCGTCTCGTGTTCGTAGCGGTGGCGGGCGTTCGTGGCGTCCAGCAGCACCCGCAGGGTCCGGCAGGCGGCCGCGTGGTCGTTCACGGCCTCCTCGGCCCGGGCGCGCAGGTCGAGGAACTCGATACGGAGCTCGGCCCGCATGGGGTGCCAGTCTTCCAGGTCGCGCAGCATCTCGATGGTCGTGAACGGCGCGCCGCAGTCGAGTTCCACGCGGGCCGCCGCGCCACGCAGCTGCAGCATCGACTCGCTGTGCGTCGGCGCGTCCCGGTGCGCGTCGAGCAGCGCGAACGCCTCACGGATCCGGTCGCGCGCCTGGTGCAGGCGGCCCGCACGGCGGAGCAGCGCGACCCGCAGCGTGACGTAGAACGGCCAGAACGACCACGCCGACGCGCGCAGCAGCAGGTCGTGCCCGCGCGTGACGTACGTGTCGGCGAGCGCGTCGTCGCCCAGCATCATGTGCACCTCACCGATGTTGAGGGCCGCGATGCCCTGGATCGCCGGAGCGCAGTCGGCGCGGGCCAGCAGATCGTACGCCCGTTCGAAGTACGTCAGGCCGCGCCTGGGGTCGTCGAAACTGATGAGGACGCCGATGTCGTTGTTCGCGGAGGCGTGCATCTCGGTGTCGCCGAGCGCCTCCACGATCTTCAGTTCCTCGCGCAGCAGTTCCATCGCGCGGGCCGCGTGCCCCGCCTCGTTCAGCACGACCGCCTGCACGCTGAGCGCCCGTGCGAGCCAACCCTCCTCCCCGGCCGTGCGGAGTTCCGTTTCCGCGTCCGTCGCGCACTGCAGCGCCACGTCGAGCCGGCCCGCCCGCCAGTGCAGGAAGCCCTGCACGACGCGGGCGTACCCGGCCTGTGCGGGGTCGGCCAGGCCCTGCGCGGCCCACTCGGTCGCAGCGACCGGGTCGGTGAAGCGCCGGGCCCAGGCCCGGTCCATCAACGCCGAAGGCTTCATCACCCCTTCAGTATGTGCCTCGGGTCGCACATGCGTCTGACGGTTCGCTGTGAATGAACGGCGCGCCGCGGTGGAGCGTGACAGCCGTGTGAGGTTCCAGGACATAGGATGCGCGTACCGTGACCGTGACCGACCCGCCTCCATCCGCTCCGCGTCCCGCGGTGTGGCGGGGCGTGGGCGTCACGCTGGCCGGTTACGCCGTGACACTCGCGCTGCTGCAGGCGCTGACGGTCTCGCGCGGTTCCGCCCGGGCCGCGTGGACGCCGGACGCGGTGCTGTCGCTCACGTGCGCGGCGCTGCTCGTGACGTGCACGCTGTGGCTCATCCGCCTGCAGCACAGCCTGCGGACGGAACTCACGGTGGCGCTCGTGGTGAGCATGGGGCTGCTGGCGGACCTGCTGGCCCTTCAGGGCCTGTCGGTGCTGCACGGGGCGGCCCGGCCCGACCCTGTGCAGCTGCTGCTCGGGGCGTCGTGCGCCGCGAGCCTGGTCGTGCTGACCGTCCGGGGCACCGTCGCGAGCAGGCTCGGACAGCGGCACCTGCAGCAGGTGCAGGAGACGGACGTGCTGACGGGCGTCCTGAACCGCCGGGGCGTGCTGCGGCAGTACGTGGCCATCCCGCCCGGCGCGGAGGTGAACGTCGCGCTGCTCGACGTGAACGACCTGAGGCGTCTCAACGAGAAAGACGGACACGACGCCGGTGACGCGTACCTGCGGGCGATCGCGGACCTGCTGCGCGCCCTGCTGCCGAGGGAGGCCGTGCTCGGCCGCTGGGGCGGTGACGAGTTCATGGTGCTGTCCCCTCGACCGCTGCGGGCCCTGCCGCTGCTCGACGACCCGCGCCTGCGGGCGTTGCGGCGCGACCCGGACCTGCCGGTCCTCGCGGTAGGCGAGGTGAGCGTCCCGGCGGGCGGGCCGCTCGAGCGGGTGGTGGCCCTGGCATCCGAGCAGATGTACGCGCAGAAGGCCCGCGACTACGCCGCCCGTGCCGCGCAGCGGCAGGGGCTGCACGTGGACCTGAACGCCTTCCCGCGCTACCTGCAGACGCTGGAAACACTCGACGACATCCTGCGGCTCGGCCTGCGGCGCGCGGCGGACCTCGCGGGCTTCGAAGCGTGGTACTTCATCCGGCACGGCGACCCGCTGGAGATCACGTACCAGGACGCCCTGCACGGGGACGCGCCCGACACCCTCACGTCACGCCCCATCCGGATCGTGGACGCCGTCGTGAATGGGCAGGAGACGGTGTTCGCGTCGGACTACGAGCGCAGCGAGCATGCCGAGCCGTTCTGGGTACGGGCCGGGATCAAGAGCGTGATCGCCGCGCCGGTCTGCGTGAACGGCGAGGTGACGTGCGTGCTGGCGTTCACGTCACGTCGCGGGTGGCCGACCATCACGCCCGGCACGCGCCGGCTGCTGGAGGGCGTCGCCGTGCACCTCGGGCACCACCTCGAACGGCAGGACGCGTACGCGCGCATGCAGGCGTCCGTCGAGGCAGGCATCACCGGCATGGGCATCATCCTGGAGGCGCGGGACCTGGAGACGGCCGGGCACACGGCGCGCGTGGTGAGTGCCGCGCTGCGGCTGGGGCGGGCGGCCGGGCTGGACGACGAGGAGCTGGGGGCGCTACGGCTGGGCGCGTACCTGCACGACGTCGGGAAGCTCGCGATTCCGGACGCGGTGCTGCTGAAGCCGGGGCCGCTCACCGACGCCGAGTGGACCCTGATGCGCTCGCACGCGGAACGGGGCGCCCTGATGGCCGCGCGGCTGCCGAGTGTGCCGGAAGGATCGCTGCAGGTGGTGCGCTCGCACCATGAACGCTGGGACGGGGGCGGGTACCCGGACGGCCTGGCGGGCGAGGGGATTCCGCGGCTGGCCCGGATCTTCAGCGTGTGCGACGTGTACGACGCCCTCACGAGCGGACGGCCGTACAAGGACGCGTGGACGCACGAGGCGGCCGTGGCGGAGCTCCTCGCGCAGCGCGGCCTGCAGTTCGACCCGGCGCTCACGGACCTCTTCCTTGAGGCGGTGCAGCCGGGCCTGTCGGGGGCGCGGCGTTCGGACCGGGTGGAACGTCAGGCCACCTCCTGACGTCCGGACATCCCGCACCCGAAAGCAGAAATGTCAGGAGAACACATTTTCATGACATGCAGCCCGCAAGATGAGCGTTGCGTATGAACAAATCCCTGCTCTTCCTCACGCTCGCGCTCGGCCTCTCCAGCTGCAACCTCCTCGACGCGGGCAAACCCGCCGTGCAGGACGTGGTCGTGCTCGGCCTCAACGACTTCCACGGCAACCTCGAAGCGACCGGCTTCGCGGGCATCAAGGTCCCCGACCCCAAAGACGCCACCAAGACCATCAACCTGCCCGCCGGCGGCGCCGAGATCATCGGCGGTTACGTCGACAGCGTCCGTACCACCAACCCCAACACGCTCTTCGTGGGCGGCGGCGACCTGATCGGCGCGTCCCCCGTCACCAGCAGCCTGCTGCGCGACGAGCCGAGCGTCATCGCGCTCAGCAAGATCGGCATGAAGGCCAGCGCGCTCGGCAACCACGAGTTCGACCAGGGCCTCAAGGAACTGCTGCGCATGCAGAACGGCGGCTGCGACAGCAACGACACCACCAAGGCCTGCAAGTTCGACGCGAACTACCCCGGCGCGAGCTTCAAGTGGCTCGGCGCGAACGTCGTCGACAAGACGACCGGCACCCCCGTCTTCAAACCCTACGACATCGAGACGACCGCCAGCGGCGCCAAGGTCGCCTTCGTCGGCGCGGTCCTCAAGGGCACGCCCGACATCGTCACCCCGGACGGCGTGAAAACCCTGACCTTCCTCGACGAAGCGAGCAGCATCAACAAGTACATCCCCGAGATCAAGGCGCAGAACGTCGACGCGATCATCGTGCTGATCCACCAGGGCGGCACCGCCAGCGACACCTACGACAAGACCGGCTGCAACACCCTCACCGGCCCCATCGTGGACATCGCCGCCGCCGTCGACCCGGCCGTCACCGCCATCATCAGCGGCCACACGCACCAGGGCTACAACTGCGTCGTGAACGGCCGCACCGTCATCCAGGGCGACTTCTACGGCCACCTGCTGCAGCGCCTCGACCTCAAGCTCGACACGAAGGCCCACAAGGTCCTCGAAGTCAAGGCCGCGAACGTCGTCATGGACACCCGCAGCATCGCCAAGAACGCCGACATGACCGCCCTGGTCGCCAAGGCCAAGAGCCTCACCGACGCCGTGAAACTCCAGCCGGTCGCGCCGATCGCCGCGGCCAGCATCAGCCGCACGCAGAACGCCGCCGGTGAAAGCGCCCTCGGCGACGTCATCGCCGACAGCCAGCTCGCCGCGACGAGCGACGCCGCGCACGGCTCCGCGCAGATCGCGTTCATGAACCCCGGCGGCATCCGCGCCGACCTGATCGCCAGCCTGCCCGGCAACACGGTCAGCTTCGGCGACGTGTACGCCGTCCAGCCGTTCGGGAACACCCTGACCGTCATGACGCTCACCGGCGCGCAGATCAAGACGCTGCTCGAACAGCAGTGGACGAACCTCGCCAGCCCCCGCATCCTGCAGGTCAGCAAGGGCTTCACGTACACCTACACCCCCACGTACGCCGCGGACGGCAAGACGCTTACCGCCGTCAGCGTCGATCCCGCCAGCATCAAGCTGAACGGCGCGACGCTCGACCCGGCCGCGCAGTACCGCGTCACGGCGAACAACTTCGTCGCGGCGGGCGGCGACAGCTTCGTGATCTTCAAGAGCGGCACGAACGTCCTGCAGCAGCCGAACCTCGTGGACGTCGACGCGTTCGCCGCGTACCTCAAGGCGAACAGCAGCACCCCCGTCGCCGCGCCGGTCCTCAACCGCATCATCAGGAACTGAGGGAAACGTGCAGGGCCGTCCCGCCGCGCCACCAGCGCGGCCCGGGACGGCTCTGCTTCACTGTCTCCAGAACCCCGGGACGGCCCGTCCCGGCCACCCTGCGCGCAGAACACGTCCGGGAATACCGTCCCAGACGGTATTGTTTCGACTTCCTCACAGGAAGGCCAGGAAGGGGCCTCCAGGCGCTGCCGAGGGGTACAGGAGGGGGGAAATGCCGGAGGGCGGCAGGTGAAACGCGCGGCCCGGCTGCTTATTGATACTAATGTGAATTAGTGCGAAACAGAATCCCAGCGACCGCGCACCGGTTCGGGAGGTCGGCCTACGGAATCGGTGAAGGTCGGCGGAACGTGTGCGGCCCACGGGCGCTTATGGTGAGGCATGACCTCCCACCCCTTCGTCTACCTCCGGCGAGCCTCGTGAACCCGCGGGGCGTGATGGCGCTCACCGTGCTGGGTCTCGGGTACGGCACCGGTGTACTGCGACTGCCCGTGCACGGCTGGCGACCGACCACGACGGAGGACGGCATCGGTCCCCTCACGGTCAGGCACTACTGGCTGGACGTCAGTGGAATGCCGCTCTCCCGAGCAGAGACGGTGCAGACGGCGCTTCAGTCGCTGCCCGACCTGTTCCCGCCGGCACTGGCGGTCTTCCGGCGCGTCCGGCCTGGCCCGGAAGCGACCCGGCCGGGGGACCTGTTCACCGTCCTGATGTCCGGCGTGAGGCGCGGCCGGGTCCGGGTGGCCGAGGTGACCCCCGAGCATTTCGTGCTGCAGACGCTGCGGCAGCATTCCGAGTCCGGCACGCTCGAGTTCCGGGTGGACCCGCTGCCGGACGGGGACCGGCTGTCCGTCGTGTCGCGTATGCGGTCGAGCAGCTGGTTCGACCGGGCCGCGTACCTGACCGGGGTGGGGATCGTGCAGCGCATGACCTGGGAGACGGGCCTGCGGCGCGTCCAGGCGCGCGTCGGCGGACGGAAGATGGCGCACGGGACGAGCACGCAGGAATGGCCGTGAACCCTGCCGCATGACCGGCAGCAGGAACCGGCCGCTCCCTCTGCAGGGGCGGCCGGTTCAGGGCATTTGCTCAGTTCTTGGCGAGCTTCAGCTGGTACTTGTTGAACGGGCTGTTGTCGTCGCCGCCACTGGCGATGGTGTAGCTCGACACGAGCAGGTAGTACGTGCCCGCAGCCGGGAGGGTGAAGCTGACTTCGGAGTCCGAGTCGATGCGGGGCGTGCCGCGGTCGTCGTTCTCGGTGAGGACGGTGGTGCCGTCCGGTCCGATGAGGTACAGGTACGAGTCGAGCGACCCGCCGATCTCGCCGGCCGCGAGGACGTTCGCGGTGATCTTGTCGCCTGCGGCGCCCGTGAACTTGAAGTAGTCGTTGTCCTGCGGTCTGCCGAAGATGTACGCGGTGGACGTCGTCTGACCGTAGGTGATGGTCTTGGCGTCGGCGGGCGTGTCGTTCGGCTCGTAGGGGTCGGCGGGGTTCAGGTCGGGCGAGCTGGCGGTCAGCACGATGTTCTTGCGGTCGGGGCTGGTCGCGGTGCTGCCGGACGTCGCGGTGAGCGTCCCGACGTACGTGCCGCGGTCCTCAGGGAGGCCGCCCGTGACGCTGAGGTCCGCTCCGGCCACGTACAGGTCGTACGTGCCGGGCGCGATCTCCGCGAAGTTGCCCTGGCCGGTCGCGTCGGTGGTCGTCATGTACTGCGGGGTGGGGTCGTCGGTGGCGCCCGCGCGGTAGCCCTGCCCGCGCAGGATCACGTCGGCGAGGATGCCGGGGTGCGTGCCGGTCCCGTCGATGTACTTGACGTTCACGCTGACGTTCGCGCCCCTGGCGGGCAGGGTGTCGCAGGTCTTGAAGGTCGCGGCGAGCTTCCCGGCGTCCAGCAGGCCCCAGCCGGTGTCGCGGTCGAATCCGGCGGCGTTCGAGCCGATGCTGCCGTTCGCGGTCGTTTCCAGCATGCGGCGCACCTGGTACGGGGTGGCGTTCGGGCACTTCTGCAGCGCGAGGGCCGCCATGCCGGCCGTGTGCGGGCTGGAGAAGGACGTGCCGGAGATCAGCTGGCGGCCGCCGCCGAGCCAGGTGGGGAGGGCCAGCATGTTGTCCTGGCCGGGCGCGGAGCTGCTGATGTGACGGCCGGTGGTGGAGAAGGTCGTCTTGCGGTTGCTGGCGTCGAGCGCGCCGGAGGCGATCACGCCGGGCAGCGCGGCCGGGTACTGGAACTCGTCGTGGTACGAGTTGCCCATGCTGGCCACGACGACCGTGCCGTTCGACATGGCGTAGTCGAAGGCGTCCTTGACGGCCCCGAAGGACGTACCGCCGCCCCAGGAGTTGTTGAGGACGCGGGCGCCGTTGTTGGTGGCCCACACCGCGCCGCGGGCGATGTAGAAGCTGGAGTAGAACTCGTTCTCCGTCTTGTGGGCGGGGTTGATGACGACCGGCATGAACTTCGCGTCCGGCGCGACGCCCACGATGCCCTTGCCGTCCTTGGGCGACACGATGCTGGACGCGACGGCCGTGCCGTGCTCGGCGTACGGGCTGCTGTACGCGGCGACGTACTCGGCGGGGTCGGTATACACCTTGTCGAGGAAGGGGTCGTAGGCCTTGCCGGTCCAGTTGGGGTTCAGGTCGGGGTGGGAGACGTCGCCGGGATCGTCGAGCACCGCGACGAGGACGCCCTTGCCGGTCACGCCGGCGTCCCAGGCGGCCTTGGCGTTCATGTGGCGCGGGTCGAGGGAGTACTGGGGGAGTTCGTCGAAGATCTGGTCGGCGCTGGCCGCCTGCGCGGTGAGGCTGGCGGTGCCGACGCCGGGGGTGGGCGTCTCGCCGGTCACGACGCTGTTCGGCAGGGCGTAGCGCAGGCCCGCCTGTTTCATGGCGGTGCCGGACACCTTGAGGGCGTCACCGGTGACGCGGACGAGGGCCACGCGAATCTCGGGGATGGTGGCGACGACGACGCCGTTCACCTTCGAGACGGCGTTCTGCAGGGACGCCTGGTCGGTGTACCCGACCACCAGTTCGTTCTGGACGTACTTCAGGGCGCCGCTGCTGACGACGGTGCTGCTCGCCTGGGGGGCGGTGAGGGCGGGGGTGCTGGTCGTCTGCTGGCCGCAGGCGGCGAGCAGCGCGGTGATGGCGATGACGCCGATGGTGTGGGTGGTGATCTTCCGCATCGTTGCTCCTCTCACGGTGCTGTGGGGTTCCCGGGTCCGTCGGTCGCGGCTCACTGCGCGCCCGTGATGAAGTCGTAGTTCTGGTTGACGGCGCGCGTGGCGGGGATCGGTCCGACGGTGCTGTCGGGCCAGGTGTACACCGAGTACGCGGAGACGCGGTTCCCTTCGCTGGGCGCGTACTTGTACGCGATGCCGGAGTACATCTGCCACTGGTAGGGCCGCTGGGGCTGCAGGGGCGCGCCGAACACGTTGAGCGGCAGGGACACGGTGTGGGCCGCCGCGTCGATGGGCGCGAGGTTCGGCTTGGCGGGGACGTACACGCCGGCCGTGTCGGTCAGGATGCTGCCGGCGCTGGCGGGCTTGCCGATCAGGGAGCCGCTCGAGATGAACACGAGGGCGTTGCCGGCGCTGACCTTGTTGCCGGTGTCGCCGGTGCCTTCCTCGACGCGGATGAGGGCGTTCGCGGCGTTGCCGGGCAGGTTCGGGCCGCTGAGGTTGAAGGTGTCGCGCAGCTGCAGGTTGTACCCGGCGCCGTCCGCGCCGATGGCGAGCTGGTTCGAGCTGATCTGGAAGGTGGGGGTGAGGCTCACGCCGGTGCTTTCGTTGGCGGGCGACACGAGGAGGGGCGCGAACTGCGCGAGCGGCGTGGTCTGCGTGGTGTTGCTGCTGGCCGTGTTGCTGCCGCGCGCCGTGACGCGGTACGTGAAGGTCTTGCCGACCGCGAGGTCGCTGCTGTTGTCGCGGTAGTAGAAGGGACGGCTCGCCTGGTTGGTGGCGGAGCAGCTGGCGCTGGCGCCGCCGCCGACCGTGCCGACCTTGGTGAACGTGGTGCCGTCGGCGCTGCGTTCGATGTCGAACGCGAAGGGTTTCGCGGTGGCGGCGGTGTTGGTGTAGCACCAGCGGAGTTCCACGAAGAGGCCCGTGCCGGGCGCGGCGGCGTTCGGGGTGGGGTTGGCGGCGTCACCGCCGGGCGCGACGTAGGGGGTCGTCCAGGCGCCCTCCTGCTTGAGCGTGAACGCGGTCGCGGCGGCCATGGTGGGCGCGACGACGGTGTTCTGCGCGGTGCTGGAGGTGTTGATGAGCGTGACCGGGACGATGTAGCGCGAGTAGTTGTAGTTGAAGTCCACCGCGACGACTTCCAGGTACAGGGGATCGCCTGCTGCGCTGCCGAACCCGTTGATGAAGTTCGGGAAGGCGGCGTTGGGGAGGTTCACGGCGCCGGAGGACGACACGGCGGCTTCGACGGGCGGCGCGAAGTTCCAGTTGTTGGCGGTCGCGGCTCCGGTGACGGAGGACGAGCCGGGCGTCCGGCCGATCTGGGCGTACATGACGCGGACCGGGCCGAGGTGGTTGGAGTCGCTGGCGGTCTTCACGGCGAAGTCCACGGCGTTCGTGAAGGTCGCGCCGCTCAGGGGCGTGGTGCCGTCCGCGCGGGTCAGGACGAGTTTCGCGCCGTCGGTGCTGGCGGACGTGTCGAAGGCGGGCCGCTGGATGAGGCGCACGGGGGCCGTGCCGGTCCCGATGACGAGGCCGTACAGGTCGCTGCCGCCGTACCCGGCCTTGCGGGCCTTGAGGTCGTACGTGCCGGGCGCGAGGTTCGCGACGGTGAAGGACCCGTCCGCGCCGGTCGTGACGGTGTCGACGGGCGTGCCGCCGGACGTGATGGTGACGGTGCTGCCGGCGAGGGGCGCGCCGATGTTCTGGTCGACGATGGTGCCCTGGATGGCGCCCGTCCCGGTGGGGATGGCGACGCTGACGCTGTCGCTGCCGGAGCCTTTGTTTCCGGCGGCGTCGTAGGCGGTGGCGGTGTAGGTGTGGCTGCCGTTGCCGCTGCGGGTGACGGGCACGCTCAGTTCGTAGGGCGCCGTGGCGTCCTCGCCGAGTTTGGTGGTCCCTTCGTAGAATTCGACCTTGGTGACGCCGGTGTCGTCCGTGGCGGCGGCCGTCAGGGTGACGTTTCCGGCGGCCGTGACGGATTTCGGTGCGGCCGTGAGGGTCACGGTGGGCGCGGTGGTGTCGGTGGGGGTGGAGGCGGAGTTGCAGCCTGCCAGCAGTGCGCCGAGCAGGAGGGCTGAACCGATCGCGTAGGGTTTCAGGACCATGGGACGATGACTCCTTGTGAGAATAGGACGGGAAGTCCACGCCTGTGCGGTGTGGCTCTGCCGGAACGCTCTTTCCTGCGTGAATATGGCGACCTCTCCCCTCCAGGTCGGTATTTCGTGAAGTGAATGATAGGCGGCTACGAAAGATTCACAATGAAGACCAGGTCACTTTTTGGTGTCGATATTCAACCGTTCCTTTAGCCAATCATCATCAATGCGGCCGCGCCAGGATGTGGCGTACCGGCACAAACTGACGACATGATCACAATTGATTCAAATAAGGATTGTAGATACGCCAAATTGAAAAAAAGACGCCAACTTTCTTTACGCGTGAAAGAACCGGTCGGATCACGTGCGACTCTCCCGCTCAGGCGGCATACGCTGGCCTGCATAATCATTCGTTCAGCAGCGCAACGAATTCGGGCAGCCGAACGAAAGTGCTGCCCGCTCCTCACCGCCCAGCGAACGGTCAGGGGCCACGCTGAAGGTTCAGCAGGTTCCGCTCGATCCACTGCACGACCGGCCGGATCTGACGCTCCATCTCCAGGGAGTCACGCGTGTCGCTCCCGTCGTTCAGGTACGTGTACCCGAACACCCGGCCGTCCCGCGTCTCGACCTCCCCTGTCAGCGTCACGACGCGCCAGCCGGATCCGGCCTTCGCACCCCAGTACCGGGACGCGAGGTTCGGCGTCACCGGGCGGCAGCAGCCGGACGACAGCATGTCCCGGAACGCCGATCTCGTCGCGGGAGCGAGCATCCGGCCCGACATCGTCCCCACCATCAGGTCCGTGTACGCCCGCGCGGTGCTGGTGTTCTGGATGTACACCTCCAGGTCCGGCGTGTATGCCGGACCGTGAAAGGAGACGTCGAGTGCGCGCTCCACGTCCGGACCCGTCACCGCCCGCGACGCCGCGATGAGGGCTGCCGCCGTCCCGAGCCGAGCCTCGAACGGCTGGCCTGCGTACCCGCGCGCACCGGCAGCCGTGTCGCCCGTCAGGACCTGCGGCGCGAGCCCCGCCTGCGCGCCCCACCAGGCCTTGGTGGTGAGCAGCACGGTGGTGCAGGCACTCCTCGCCCGCACGATCCGTGCGAGCCGCTCCGGGCCGTACGCCAGGTGCAGGATGTCGCTGGCGGTGTTGTCACTCAGGATGATGGCGCGCCGCGCCAGCTTCAGCAGGGTGTTCGTGCCGGGCGGGTAGCTCTCGATGCTGCGGTTCTCGGCCGTCGTCGTGAAGGGTGTCCCGAGCGTGAAGCGTCCCGCGTCCACGTCCTGCAGGACGCCCTGCACCACCAGCGGCTTGAAGCTGCTCGCCAGGGGATGCACGGCGTCCGGATCGCCGAGCGTCACGGCCCGCACGGCCTTCAGGGTGACGGGATCGTACTCCGCGGCGTAGAAGCTCACGCGGCCCGTCACGCCGGACGGCAGCGGAACGGCGCTCACCGTGGACGGCACGCTTGCCCCCGACCCGCAGCGCAGGGCAGGCTCTGGCGCGGGTGGCACCGGGGGCAGCGTCGGGGCGGGGCCAGCCGGGGGCGACGAGTCCGGGAGGACCGGCGTGGACGGCGGCAGGGCGGGCAGGGCCTGCGCGGTCACGGGCGCGCCGCAGAGCAGCAGGGACAGCAGGGCCGTCCGCAGGCGGCTCACCGGGACCCCCTGCTGCTCAGGTGCCGGATGGCAGGGCCGGGCGGTCGCCTCACGAGGGCTCCGTCCCGGTGGTCGGGTGCCCGGACCGCGCGATCCGGTCGAGCAGTTCAGCCATCAGGTGCCGTTCGCCGGGCGTCAGGACCGCGATGTCCGGGAGGCAGGAACGCAGCTGGACGGCCACCGGACCGACTCCGGAGGGTGGGCCGGGCACGGCGGCCGAGATGCCCGCGAGCGCCGTCTCACGGGCCAGCCGCGACAGTGCAGGGTCGCGCTCCGCGGGGGGAAGCGACAGCAGCGTCAGGATCAGGCCCCGGCAGGCCGAGTGGTACAGCACCGCCGCGTGTTGCACCGGGACGCTCAGCCGTCCGGTCCGGGCCAGCTGCTGCAGTTTGAGATTCAGGCTGGCCCATCCGGCATCCCGGTCCGGCTCCTCCTGTGGATCGCCCGCCATGAGGGCGTACACGGCGGGGTGCGTCAGGCCGAACTGGACCTGCAGGTCCCACCCGGCGCGGAGCTGGTCGAGCGGGTCGAGGTGCACGGGCAGGCGCTCCTTCTCAGCCATGAATGCCGCGTAGCCGTGCGAGGCGACGGCCGAGAGCAGGCCGCGTTTGTCGCCGAACAGGCGGTAGAGGGCCGGGGCCTGGACGCCGGCGGCCACCGCCACGGCGCGCGTGGTGAGGGCGTCGCGGCCCTCGGCGCCGAGCAGCCGGACGGCCGCGTCGAGAATCCGGGCGCGCGTGGCGTCCTGCGGGCCCTGGGGAGCGTCTGGGGGTGGCGCTGGAGACATCGCCCTGACTATAGGGGGTTTCGTCGGTGACCAGATCGGCGCGTTATCAGTGATAACTTAATTCTGTTACCATTGATAAGAACAGCCTCGACGCCGTTCAGGGAGCAGACCATGATCGTGATCACCGGCGCCACCGGCACCCTCGGCAGCAAAACCATTCAGGCTCTCCTCACGCGCTTCCCCGCCGCGCAACTCGCTGTCAGCGTGCGCGACCCGGAACGCGCCGGGAACCTCCTGACCCTCGGCGTGCGCGCCCGGCAGGCGGACTTCAGCGACCCGGACGCGCTGCGGCACGCGTTCGAAGGCGCGTCCCAGGTGCTGCTGGTGTCGTCCGGAGTGCTGGGCGAGGCTGGCGTGCAGCTGCACCGGAACGTTGCCGAGGCGGCCCGGGACGCCGGAGCGCGGCGCGTCGTGTACACCAGCCACATGGCCGCCTCGCCGCAGTCCCACTTTCCGCCGATGTGGACGCACGCCGCGACCGAAGCCATGCTCGCACAGACCGGACTGGCCTTCACCGCCCTCCGGAACGGGTTCTACGCGAGCAGCGCCCTGCAGCTGATGGGAAACGCCGCGCAGTCCGGCGTGATCGCCGCGCCGCAGGACGGACCCGTCTCGTGGACCACGCACGACGACCTCGCGCTCGCGGCCGCCACCGTCCTCACGGACGAGGGCCGCTACGACGGCCCCACCCCACCCCTGGTGGCCGACGAGGCGCTCACCCTCGAACAGCTCGGCGAACTTTTCGGCCGCCTCACCGGGCACCCCGTCCGCCGCGAAATCATCCCGGAGGCAGACCACCGGCAGGTCCTCCAGGCGCGCGGCCTGCCCGCTGACCGCGTCGAGACCGTGATGGGACTCTACGCGGCCGCCGCACGGCAGGAGTTTCTCAGCCGCGACCGAACGCTCGGCACGCTCCTCGGCCGCGCACCGACGACCATGCGGGCAGTCCTGCAGGCCATGCTGGGCCGTTGAGAACAGGGCCTCCGCTCGAACGCAGCTTCAGCGGCGGAACAGCCCGCCGAGCCGCTTGAGCAGCGGAGCGGGGGGCGTCGTCTCGTGTCCGCTGAGGGTCGTCCGGCCCGGCAGGTCCTGAGGCACCGGCTCCGGGCTGGGGCCGTGACGGCCCACGACGACGTTCGGGCGGACCTGCTCGTCCGCGAGGGCGAGCTCCTCCTCCGGGAGTTCGTCGTCCCAGTCGTACACGTGCTTCGGGGCCGGGCGGTGGGGTTCGTTCATGCGTGCCTCCAGGCGACGGGCGCTGAAGGTCAGGGTACGCCAGGGGGTCTGACGGAGTTCTTGCAGCGTCCGGTCAGGCGGGCGGGGCAGTGCCGTCCGGTCCGGACCGCTGCCCCCGCCGGGCGGGATACGCGAGGAATCCGGCGAGGGCCGCGAGGACGCTGAGCGCCGCGCACCACAGGCTGACGCGCCGGAACCCGGCCACGAAGGCCTGCCGGACGTCCAGTTTCAGCGCGGCACGGGTGGCGGGCGGGAGGGACGCGGGCGGCGTGACCTGGGCGAGCCGGTCCGCCTGCGCGAGCATGGCGGCCGTCACGGCGGGCGGCAGGTGACGCGCCCCCACCCGCGCTTTGAGGTCGGCGCGGAACCCGCCGAGCATCACGAGGCCGAGCGCGGCGACGGCCAGCAGGCCGCCCGTGCGGGACACGGCGTTGTTCACCCCGGACGCCGTCCCGCCCTGCCGGTCGTCCACACTGCCGAGCACGGCACTCACGAGCGGCGCCACCGTGACGGCCAGCCCCAGTCCGAGCAGCGTGACGGGCAGCAGGAAGGTCCGGACGTACCCGCCGCCCACACCGGGCACCGCGAAGGCGAGGAACGCCGCCGCGCAGACGGACGGGCCGAGCGTGAGCGGCACGCGCGGCCCGACCCGCGCGCCCCACGCGCCCGCGAAGCGCGACAGCAGCGTGAGCAGCAGCGCGAGCGGGACGAGGGCCGCGCCCGCCCCGGCCGGCGAGTACCCCTGCACGCCGATCAGGTTCAGCGGCAGGAAGAACGTGGCCGCGCCGAGCGCCCCGTACAGCAGCAGGGTCAGCAGGTTCGTGCCGCGGAAGGCTGCGCTGCGGAACAACGGCAGCGGCAGCATCGGCGCGGGCGTGCGCGCCTCCCACAGCACGAACGCCAGCAGCAGCAAGGCCCCCAGTGCCCCGAGCAGCAGGACCGGCAGGCCAGCCCCCGGCGCGCTGCGGCCCGCCTGGATGAGCGCGAAGGTGACGCTGCCCAGCCCGAGCGTCACGAGCACCGATCCCCACACGTCCGGACGCGCGGCCGTCTGCGGGCGGTCGTCCGGCACGCCGCGCAGGCACCAGAGGGTCAGCAGGGCGAGCGGCACGTTGATCAGGAACGCCCAGCGCCACGACAGCGCGCCCACCAGCACCCCGCCCAGCACCGGGCCGAGGAGGTTCGTGGCGGAGGTCGCGGCGGACCACACGCCCACCGCCCGCCCGCGCCCCGCGTCGTCGAAAGCCGAGCCGATCATGGCGAGACTTCCCGGGATGAGCAGCGCGCCGCCCGCGCCCTGCAGGACGCGCGCCGCGATCAGCACGCCGAGCGTCGGGGCGAGGCCGCACAGCAGCGACGCGAGCGCGAACACCAGCACGCCCAGCCCGAACACGCGCCGCCGCCCGAACGCGTCCCCCAGCGCGCCGCCCGTCAGGATCAGGGACGCGAGCATCAGCATGTACGCGTTCACGACCCACTGACTGCCCGCCACGCCCGACCCGAACGCGGCCTGCACGGCATTCAGGGCGACGTTCACGATCGACCCGTCGATGAAGGCCATGCTGGACCCGAGCACGGTCGCGGCGACCGTCCAGCGTTGCAGGGCCGTCCAGGGTGCGGCAGTCGGAGCGGGATCGTCCTGTGGCATGGGGCCTCCCTGTGCAGGTACGGCCAGTGTACGTCGGAACCGTCAGGTGATCGCTGGCGGGGTGGCGTCCGCGTCTGCAGGCAGCGTGAGCGTGAAGGTGCTGCCGTCCGGGGGAAAGGAGGTGACGGTCACGTCGCCCCGCATGGCCCGCGCGAGACCGCGCGCAATGGTGAGGCCCACACCGCTCCCGCCGCCACCTGCCGGGCGGGACCGGGAGCGGTCCGTACGGTAGAAGCGTTCGAACACCCGCCGCTGATCCTCCGGCATTACGCCCGGCCCGGTGTCCTGCACCCGGAAGGCCACGCCCCCCGGCACGGGGGCGGCTGTCACGGTGACGGTCCCACCGGGAGGGGTGTACTTCAGGGCGTTGCCGATCAGGTTGGCGAGCACCTGCGCGACGCGTTCCGGGTCCGCGTGAACGGCGAGGCCGTGCGGCGCAGGCCTCACGTGCAGCGCCAGGTGACGTTCGGAGGCCAGCGGACCAAAACGGTCCAGCGCGCCGAGCAGCAGGTCCGGTACGGGAACAGTGCAGGAGCGCAGGTCGACGGTACCTGCCTCGACCCGCGACACGAGCGCCAGATCGTCCGTGAGGCGCTCCATGGCGCGCGTCTCGCGCAGGACGGCTGCCGACGCGTGCGCGGGCGGCATCACGCCGTCCTGCAGCGCCTCCGCGTACCCCTGCAGCGCCGTGAGTGGCGTGCGCAGTTCGTGCGCGACGTTCGTGATGAGTTCTACCCGCGATGCCTCCACGTCCGCGAGGCTGCGCGCCATGCGGTTGAAGTTGCGGGCCAGGGCCGTCAGTTCGTCCTGTCCGTCCTCCGGGAGCCTGCGGCGGTAATCGCCCTCCGCGATCGCGAGACTGCCCTCGCTGAGGCTCTGCACGGCCCGCACCACACGCCTCGCCGCCACGTACGCGGCGAGGAAGGCGACGCACATCGCGATGCCGGACGCGATCAGCAGGGCGCTCGTGAGGGTGGTGCGCATGCCCCGGCTCAGGTCGTCGCGCAGTGAGCGGCCCACCGGGCCGATCAGGCGCTCCATCTCCTGCACGTGATGCTGGATCAGGGTGGGGGCCAGCACCTCTGCCAGCACCAGCAGGGCCGCCACGGTCAGGACGACCACCAGCGCGTGCGACAGGAACAGCCGGACGAGCAGCTTCATGCGTCGGTGTCTCCCGTCACGGCGTGCCTGGATCGCGGAACCGGTATCCGTGGCCGCGCACCGTCTCGATGAAGGTCGGCGCCTCCGGGTCGTCGCCCAGCTTGCGGCGCAGCACCTGGATGTTCACGTCTACCACACGTTCCGTACCGCCGAACCCGGCCCCCCACACGCGCTCCAGCAGGCGCTCACGGCTGAACGCGACGCCCGGGTGACGGGCCAGCGTGAGCAGCAGCTCGAACTCGGTGCGGCTGAACGGCACAGCCGTCCCGGCAAGCGTGACGGTGCGGGCCTGCGCACCGATCACAAGGTCGCCGAGCGTAATGACGTCTCGTACGTTCGCGCGGCGCAGCAGGGCCTCCACCCGCGCCAGCACCTCGCGCGGACTGAAGGGCTTGACGACGTAATCGTCCGCGCCGTCCTTCAGTCCGCGCACACGGTCGTCCTCGTCGCCGCGCGCCGTGAGCAGCAGCAGCGGCAGGGCCGGGTACTGCAGGCGTGCGCGGCGGATGAGGTCCACGCCGCTCTGGCCGGGCAGCATCCAGTCCACGACGACCACGTCCACGGTCCCCAAATGACGTTCGGCGTCCATGCCGTCGCCGGACACGACGACTTCATGCCCGTCCCTGCCGAGGTATGCGTTCAGGATCTCCAGCACGGCCGGATCGTCATCCACCACCATCACTCTCGCCATGCCCCTCCCGGACTTCACCGGCCCCCACCGGGCCGGGCCGCTGCCTTCATGATGCACTTCATCGACGTCAGCGGTTCAGCACCCACGACCGGTACAGGTACATCTCGCCAGCCTGGGCCACCACGATGTCCCGGGCGAGCTTCAGGACGCGAGGGTCACCGCTGCGCTCCAGGGCGACGCGGGCCATGTCGATGGCAGACGCGTGGTGCGGCAGCATGCTGCGAACGAAAGCTTCGTCCGCGTCGTGGGCCTGCCCCACCTCGGCGACCATGTCGTGCATGGACGCCATGATGCTGGCCGCCATGGCGCGGTCCGGGCCGCCCAGGGGACGCAACAGGGCCGTCATGGTACCGATCTCTGACTGCTGCGTGCGGATGACAGCGTTCGCCCATGCACGCACCTGGGTGTCCCGGGTGCGTTTGAGTACGGCGCGCGCCATGTCGAGGGCAGCCTGATGGTGCGGGACCATCATGCTCAGGAACGCCCGGTCGAAGGCCCGGCCGTTCAGGCGCGACAGGGTCGGCCCTGCCGCCGTCATGCCGGACGGCCCGGCAGCGGAGACGGCGTGACCGCCCGGATGCGCTCCGGGCTGGCCGGGCTGCGCGAGCGCCGCGCCAGTCAGGCAGGAGGTCGTGAGGAGGAGGCGAACTGCGGCATGACGGAACGTGT
Organism: Deinococcus aquiradiocola; assembly: GCF_014646915.1. Classification (NCBI taxonomy): domain Bacteria; kingdom Thermotogati; phylum Deinococcota; class Deinococci; order Deinococcales; family Deinococcaceae; genus Deinococcus; species Deinococcus aquiradiocola. The sequence goes on from NZ_BMOE01000002.1 coordinate 241,317, forward strand.
TGGTCATGCGGCCCAGGGTAGGCGGTACGTGTCTGAATCGTGTAAACGGACCTGCGCGCGGGTGTAAGGTGGGACCGGCCACGGTCACAGGCAGCGGCGCGCAGCGTGAGGCCGGGGCGAGGAGGAAGGATGCCGAACACGATCTTCATCACGGGCGCCTCGACGGGACTGGGGCACGCCACGGCCCTGCTGTTCGCGCAGCGCGGCTGGAACGTCATCGCGACCATGCGCGACCCGGCGGCCGCCCCGGACCTCGCCGCGCACGCACAGGTCACGGTCCTGCCGCTCGACGTCACGAAGCCGGAGCAGGTGCAGGACGCGGCGCGGCGCGCCCTGGAGCTGGAGGACGTGGACGTGCTGTTCAACAACGCCGGGTACGGCCTCGCCGGGCCGTTCGAGGGTGCCAGCGACGAGCAGCTCGTCCGGCAGCTCGACACCAACCTGCTCGGCGTGATGCGCGTCACGCAGGCCTTCCTGCCGCACTTCCGGACGCGCGGGGCAGGCGTGATCGTCACGACGACCAGCATCGGCGGACTGGTGACGTTCCCGTTCAACTCGGTGTACCACGCGACCAAATGGGCGCTCGAAGGCTGGAGCGAGAGCCTCGCCTTCGAGCTGAAGCCCTTCGGGGTGCGCGTGAAGACGGTCGCGCCGGGCGGCATCCGCACGGATTTCGCGGGCCGGTCCATCGTGGTCACGCAGCACGACGCGTACGCGGACGCGCTCGGGAAGACGATGGCGGCCTTCTCGAAGCCCGAACGTCAGGGGCTCGGGTCGAGCGCCGAGCAGATCGCGGAGATCGTGTGGGAGGCCGTCACGGACGGCGAGGACCGCGTGCGGTACGTGGCGGGCCGGGACGCGCAGGCGACGTACGCGCAGCGTGAACAGGTGGGCGCCGAGACGTTCCGTAAGGGCGTCGCGCAGGCGTTCCTGGGCGAGTGAGCCGCGGGCAGACGCTCCCTCGGTCCTCCTTCCGGGCGGAGCGGGCGTCCCGGCGTGACGGGCGGCAGAGGTGAGTCCACTTTGGGTGCCGGATGCGGGGAGGCCCCGCCTGCCTGACCTGTCCGGGTCCGGGCCGCAGGAGTTCCGCCGGTGACGACTCTCCCCTCCCCGTCCCCCGCCGGGACCGGTCTGGCCGTGCAGGTGGACGTCGCCGTGATCGGCGCGGGGCAGGCGGGCCTGTCCGCCGGGTACCACCTGCAGCGGCGCGGTCTGACGCCGGGGCGCGGATACGTGATCCTCGACGCCTCTCCCGGTCCCGGCGGGGCGTGGAGGGAGCGCTGGCCGAGCCTGACGCTCAATACCGTGAACCGCGTCCATGACCTGCCGGGCCTGCCGTTCACGGACGTGGTCGGCACGCAGGCGGGGGAAGTGCAGGCGTCGCTGGCCGTGCCGGCGTACTTCGCCGAGTACGAGCAGCGCTACCGGCTGCCGGTGTACCGGCCGGTCCGGGTGGCGCTCGTCACGCCGCACGGCGCCCGGCTGCGCGTCGAGGCGGACCGGGTGACGCTGTCCGCGCGCGGCATCATCAACGCGACCGGCACCTGGGACGCGCCGTACATCCCGCCGTACCCGGGCGCGGAACGCTTCCGGGGCCGGACGCTGCACACCCGCGACTACCGTACCGCGCAGGCGTTCGCGGGACAGCACGTCGTCGTGATCGGGGGCGGCATCTCCGCCGTGCAGCTGCTCGACGAGATCTCACGCGTCACGGACACCACCTGGGTCACGCGGACGCCGCCCGTCTTCCGGGACGGTCCCTTTGGCGAGGAGGCCGGGCGGGCCGCCGTGCGGCTGGTGGAGGACCGCGTGCGGGCGGGCCTCCCGCCGAACTCGGTGGTGTCCGTGACGGGCCTTCCCGTGACGCCCGCCGTGCAGGCCATGCGGGCGCGCGGCGTGCTGCGGCGTCAGGAGATGTTCAGCGAGATCACCGAGGACGGCGTGCGCTGGCCGGACGGGCGGACCCTGCGGGCGGACGTGCTGCTGTGGTGCACGGGCTTCCGGAGTGCCCTGGATCACCTGGCACCGCTGATGCTGCGCGGCGAGGACGGCGGGATCGTGATGACGGGCCGCCTCGCGACGCAGGCTGCGCGGGACCCGCGCGTGCACCTGGTGGGGTACGGGCCGTCCGCGTCCACCATCGGTGCGAACCGGGCGGGAGCGGCAGCGGCAGCGGAACTGCTCGAATTCCTGAAGCGGCCGTGACGTGCGGGCGGCGCTTCAGGCGGCGGGGACGGGCGGCCGGAAGGTGCGCAGGCGCAGGGCGTTGCCGAGCACGAGGACGCTGGAGAGGCCCATCGCGGTCGCCGCGAGGACCGGGCTGAGGCGCCACCCGAACGCGGGCGTGAGCGCGCCGGCCGCGACGGGAATGAGCAGGACGTTGTACGCGAAGGCCCAGAAGAGGTTCGTGCGGATGTTGGCGAGGGTGCTGCGGCTGAGCGCGACGGCGTTCGGGACGCCGCGCAGGTCGCCGCTCATCAGGATGACGTCGGCGGTCTCCACGGCGACGTCCGTGCCGGTCCCGATGGCGACGCCGACGTCGGCCTGCGCGAGGGCGGGCGCGTCATTGATGCCGTCGCCGACGAACGCGACGCGTCTCCCCTGCGCCTGCAGGGCGGCGACGGCGGCACTCTTGCCGTCCGGCAGCACCCCGGCGAGCACAGTGTCGATGCCGAGCTGACGCGCGACGGCGTTCGCGGTGCCCGCGTGGTCGCCGGTGATCATGGCGACCTGAAGGCCGCGCGCGTGCAGGGCCTGCACGGCAGCGGCACTGCCGGGCCGGACGGGGTCGGCGACGGCGATCACGGCGGCGAGGTGTCCGTCCACGGCGGCGTACAGCGGGGTGCGGCCCAGGTCGGCGAGGCGCGCGGCAGCGTCCGCGAGCGGCGCGGTGTCGAGGCCCAGGCGCGTCATGAGGTGCCCCGCGCCGACCTGTACGTCGTGCCCGTCCACGCGGGCGCTCAGGCCGAAGCCGGGCATGGCCTGCACGTCCCCCGGCTGCGGGAGGGTGAGGCCCTCGGCGGCGGCGGCGTTCACGATGGCACGGCCGACCGGGTGTTCGCTCCGCGTCTCGGCCGCCGCGACGAGCGCGAGCACGCGGGCGCGGTCGAAGCCGGGCCGGACGTCGAAGTCCGTGAGGGTGGGGCGGCCCTCGGTGAGGGTGCCGGTCTTGTCGAGCGCGACGACCTGCACGCCCTGCAGGGCCTCCAGTGCGGCGCCGCTGCGGAACAGCACGCCGAGTTCGGCGGCGCGGCCCGTGCCGACCATGACGCTGACAGGCGTGGCGAGCCCCATCGCGCAGGGGCACGCGATGATCAGGACGGCGACCGTGTCGATCAGCGCGGTCTGGAAGGCGCCTGGACCGCCGAACAGCATCCACGCCAGGAAGGTGACGGCGGCGACAGCCAGCACGACCGGCACGAATACCCGCACCACGGCGTCCGCGAGGCCCTGGATGGGTGGTTTGCTGCCCTGCGCGCGTTCCACCATCCGGATGATCTGCGCGAGGGCCGTGTCCTGCCCGACCCGCGTGACGCGGAACCGGAAGGTGCCCGTCCCGTTGACGGTGCCGCCCACCACGGCCGCACCCACGGTCTTCTCGGCGGGGACGCTCTCGCCGGTCAGCATGCTCTCGTCCACGAAGCTGTGGCCGTCCAGCAGTACGCCGTCCAGCGGGATCTTCTCGCCGGGGCGCACGGTGATCACGTCGCCGGGCGTCACGTCGTCCACCGGCACCTCGGTTTCCGTTCCGGCGCGCAGGACGCGGGCCGTGCGGACCTGCAGGCCGAGGAGGCTCTTCATGGCGTCGCCGGAGCGGCCCTTCGCGAGCGCTTCGAGGTACTTGCCGAGCAGCACCAGCGTGATCACCACGGCGCTCGCCTCGAAGTACACGTGCGCGGTGCCCGCCTGGAAGAAGCCGGGGGCGAGCGTGACGAGAACGCTGTAAGCGAACGCGGCGGTCGTGCCGATCATGACGAGGGTGTTCATGTCGGGCGAACGGTGCCGCAGGGCCGCCCAGCCCTGCCGGTAGAAGCGCCGTCCGGGGCCGAACTGGACCGGCACGGCGAGCGCCAGCATCAGGACGTTCAGGCCCGCGCCGAGGTGCGCCGTGAGCCACATCTCGGCGGGCATGAACAGCATGGGCAGCATCGCGAGCAGCAGGAGCGGCACGGCGAACACGGCGCTGAACGTGACGGCGCGGCGCTGGTCGTGCAGGTCGCGTTCGTGCGCCTCGCGCTCGACGTCGGTGGGGTCCTCGCCCGCCCGCGCTTCGGGGACGGCGTAGCCGCTGTCCCGCACGGCGGCGCGCAGCAGGGCGGGCGTGACGGCGGCGGGCAGGTACGTGACGGTGGCGCGTTCGGTGGCGAGGTTCACGCTGGCCGTGAGGACGCCGTCCAGGCGCGTCAGGGCGCGTTCGACGCGGTTCACGCAGTTCGCGCAGGTCATGCCCTGCACGGGAAATTCGGCGGCGCCGGTCACGGGCTCGTACCCGGTCTCGCGCACGCGGTCCAGGAGGGCCTGGGGGGTGGTGAGGGCCGGATCGTAGTGGACGGTGGCGCGTTCCGTCGCGAGGTTCACGGCGACGTCCAGGGTGCCTTCCGTCTTCCTGAGTCCGCGTTCGACGCGCCCCACGCAGTTCGCGCACGTCATGCCCTGCACTCCGACCTCCAGCGTCTTCATTCCATTCGCTCCTATCCCCCCCAGGGGGGTACAGAAGCATGATAGACGCGCGTCTGCAGGCACACAAGAACCTGCGCACCTTCAGGGAACGGTGAAGGTGCGCCGCACGGCACGGATTTGGCCGGGAGGAGGCCGCCCCCCTCCTGGGGAGGGTACGGGATCAGCCGTTCAGGCGGGCGTTCAGGGCCGTCCAGCGGCCACGGGCGTCCCTCAGGGCGTCCGTGCGGGCCGGGTCGGGCCGGATGACGCTCGCCCCGGCGGCCGCGGCGCGCACGGCGGCCAGCGTATCCGGGCCGTGCCCGAGCAGGGCCGCGCCGATGGCGGACGCGTCCGGCGCGCCCTGCGAACGGACGGGCGTGCCGAGCGTGTCGGCGAGCAAGGCATTCCAGACGGGCGCGCGCGCGAGCCCCCCGGTGGCGGACACGGTCCCCTCCCCTGCCGGGGGGTCGCCCTGGCGGATCAGGTCGTGCACGGCCGCGAGGCTGAACGCCACGGCTTCCAGCGCCGCGCGCGCCACGTGGGCGCGGGTGTGGCCCAGGCGCAGGCCGTGCACGGTGGCCGTCAGGTCCGCCCGCCAGGACGGGCTGCGTTCGCCGGTCAGGTAAGGGAGCAGCGTCACGCCGTCCGCGCCGGGCGGAGTACGCTCCGCGTCGCTCAGCAGCTGCCGGAAGCCGTCCCGGGGGGCGAGGTCCGTGTACCACTGGCCGCGCACCCAGTCGACGAGCAGGCCGCCGTTGTTGATGGCGCCGCCCGCGAGATGCGTGTCCGCGTCCAGGCGGTACGTCCACGTGCGGGCCAGCGGGTCGAGCACGGGGCGCGCGGTGAGCCGCCGGGCCGCGCCGCTCGTGCCGACCGTGAGGACCGTCTCGCCCGGCCCGGCGCCGCTGCCGAGGTTGGCGAGCGCGCCGTCGCTGCTGCCCGCCAGGACCGGCACGCCGCGCCACGCGCCCGCCCGGACCGTGCCGACCGGCGACGCTGCGCCGAGGATGGGCGGCAGGAGGTCGGCCGTCACGCCGAGCGCGGCGAGCAGGTCGTCGTCCCAGGCACCGGCGCGCAGGTTCATCAGGCCGGTGGTGGACGCGAGGCCGACGCTGGTGCCCCACGCGCCCGTCAGGTCGTGCAGCACGAGGTCCGTGAGCGACACGGCGAGCGCCGCACGGCCCAGCAGGGCAGGGTCGTGCCGCGCGAGCCACCACAGGCGGGCCGGGTGGTACGGCGTCTGGACCGGGCAGCCGGTACGCAGGTAGGCGGCCTGCGGGTCGAGGGCCGCGCGCAGGTCCGGCAGGGTCGCGGCAGGCCGGGTGTCCGCCCAGGTGAGGGCCGGGGCGAGCGGCGTTCCGGCGCGGTCCACGAGGACGAGGCTGTGCATGGCGGCGCTCGGCACCACGGCCCGCACGCGCCGGGCGGGCAGGTCGGCCTGCAGTCGCGCCAGCGCCTCGCGCGCGGCCCGCACGACGGCCGCGGGGTCCTGCGTGGCCTCCCCGGCGTCGCCCGCCGTGTGCCGCGACACCCCGAGCGGGTAGCCCACCTCGTGCCGCGACACCACGCGCGCCGAGGCGTCCAGGGCGAGCGCCTTGACGGAGGTGGTGCCCAGGTCCAGGCCGACCACGAGGGCCTGGCCGGTTGTGTGGTTCCGGGCGGGCGCGTCCGTCAAAGCACCGCCAGCATCCCGCCGTCCACGTAGATCACCTGACCGTTCACGAAGCTGGACGCGTCCGACGCGAGGAACACGGCCGCGCCCGCGAGTTCGCGCGGGTGGCCCCAGCGACCGGCGGGCGTGCGGGCCCTGACCCAGCCGCTGAACTGTTCGTCCTGGACGAGAGGTGCAGTCATGTCAGTCTCAAAATACCCCGGCCCGATGCCGTTCACCTGGATGTTGTGTTCGGCCCACTCAGCGCACATGGCTTTCACGAGCATCTTCAGGCCGCCCTTGCTGGCGGTGTAGGGGCCGGTGGTGCGGCGGCCGAGTTCGCTCATCAGGGACAGCGTGCAGATGATCTTGCCGTGCCCCTGCGCGATCATGCCGGGCGCAGCGGCGCGGGAGACGAGCATCGCGGAGGTGAGGTTGTTGCGCAGCACCTCGTCCCAGGTGTCGAGGGTGACGTCGGTGAGCGGCACGCGGCGCTGGATGCCGGCGTTGTTGACGAGGATGTCGAGCGGGCCGTCCTGCAGGAGTGCCTGCATGCCGGTGTTCACGGCGGCCTCGTCGGTCACGTCAAAGGGGGCGGGGCGGGCCTCGTGGCCTTCGGCCTGGAGGGTCTGCACGGCTGCCCTGACCTTGCCGGGGTCGCGGCCGTTGATGAGGACGGCCGCGCCGTGGCGGGCGAGGCCGCGGGCGAGTTCCAGGCCGATGCCGCCGCTGCTGCCGGTGACGAGGGCGCGGCGGCCGCCGAGGTCGAAGAGCGTCACTCTCGGCCGCCCGGGTGGGGGCGGGCGGGGCGGGGCGGGCGGGCAACCGGGCGTCGGGGTGCGGTCATGGGGGCCTCCGTGGGGGACTTGCAATCTCGGTTTGATAACGTTAACATCCAGGTACCAAATACGCAAATCCCCAGGTCAGCACGCCTGAATGCCGTACCGCACGACGTTTTCACTGCCATTCGCCCTGGCCGTGACACACCTTCCCCATTCCCACGAGAGGTCCGCTTGAGCAGCCCCACCTCCAGAAGTACCGTCACCGGCCGCAAACGCCAGCGCGTCACCATCGCCGACGTCGCCCGCCACGCGGGCGTGGCCACCATGACCGCCAGCCGCGCCCTGAACCGCCCCGAGATGGTCTCCGAGGAACTCCGCGCCCGCGTCCTGCAGGCCGCCGACGACCTGAACTACATCCCCGACCGCGCGGCAGGCGGCCTCGCCAGCGGCACCAGCCTCGCCCTGCCGGTGCTCGTGCCGACCCTGCACCACAGCGTGTACGTGCAGATCCTCGAAGGCCTGCAGGAACGCCTGCCCGCCTCCGGGTACCAGATCATGCTCGGCTCCACCGAGTACAGCCGCGAGAAGGAGGAGAAGCTCGTCGAGGTGTTCCTCGGGTGGCGGCCGAGCGGCATCGTGCTGTCCGGCATCGACCACTCCGAACGCACCGTGCGCCTGCTGAAGTCCGCCGGGATCCCGGTGGTGGAGATCATGGACCTCGCCGTGGCGAGCGAGCAGTCGCAGGCGCTCGACCTGAACATCGGCTTCTCGCACGCGGTGGTCGGCGAGGCCGTCGTGCGGTACCTCGCGTCGTGCGGGTACCGGCACGTCGCGTACGCCGGGACGCTCACCGAACTCGACCCGCGCAGCGTGCGGCGCATCCACGGCTTCCAGACGGCCCTGATGCGCCTGGGCCTGCCGCACCACCTGATCGGCCGCAGCGACCTGCCGAGCAGCCTCGCGGTGGGCCGCGACCTCGTGACGGACCTGCTCCACCGCCACCCCGAGATGGACGCCGTGTTCTTCGCGAACGACGAACTGGCCGCCGGGGCGCTCTTCGAGTGCCAGCGGCGCGGCATCCGCGTCCCGGAGGACCTCGCGATCATGGGCTTCTCCGACGAGGAGATCGCCTCGCACCTCAACCCGGCCCTCACCACCGTCCGCATCCCCCGGCACGAGATGGGCCGCCTCGCGGCCGACCTGCTGCTCGCCCGGCTCGCCGGGACGCTCGGCGCGCAGCCGCCCATCGACGTCGGCTTCGAGATCGTGCAGCGCCTCACCACCCTCGCCCCCCCTCACCTCAGCCAGGAGCCGTCATGACCGCAGCCCAGGACCGCCCTCACCTCCTGATCACCGCCCCGATGATGCCCTTCGTGATGGAGGCGCTGGAACGCGAGTACGTCACGCACCGCCTGTGGGAACAGCCGGACCGGGACGCGTACCTGCAGGCGCACGGGCACGGGGTCCGCGCCGTCGCCACGAACGGCGGGGTGGGCCTGCCGCAGGCCGTGATGGCGGCCCTCCCGGACCTGGAGATGGTCGCCATCTACGGGGTGGGCCTCGACGCCATCGACCTGCACGAGGCCGCCCGGCGCGGCGTGCGCGTCAGCACCACCCCGGACGTCCTCACGAACGACGTGGCCGACCAGGGCGTCGCGCTGCTGCTGGCTGCCGCGCGCCGCGTTCCGTTCGGGGACCGGTACGTCCGCGAGGGCCGCTGGGCGCGGGAGGGCGAGATGCCGCTCACCACGCGCCTCGGCGGGAAGCGCGCCGGGATCGTCGGCATGGGCCGCGTCGGGCAGGCCATCGCGCGCCGACTCTCGGCGCTCGACATGCACGTGTCGTACACGGACCGCGCCTCCATTCCCGCCCTGCCGTACCCGCACCGCCCGGACCTGCTGACGCTGGCGCGCGAGGTGGACGTGCTGGTGGTCGCGGCCGCCGGGGGGCAGGACACGCGCGGCATCGTGAACGCCGAAGTGCTCGGCGCGCTCGGACCGGACGGCCTGCTCGTGAACGTCTCGCGCGGCAGCATCGTGGACGAGGCCGCCCTGGTGGCCGCGCTGCAGGACGGACGGCTCGGCGGGGCGGCCCTCGACGTGTTCGCCGCCGAACCGCGCGTCCCGGAAGCACTGCTCGGCATGGACCAGGTGGTGCTCGCCCCGCACGCCGCGAGCGGCACGCGCGAATCCCGGCAGGAGATGGGCGAACTGGTCCTCGCGAACCTCCGGGCGCACTTCGCGGGGCAGCCGCTCCCCACGCCCGCCCGCCTCCCGGAGCGGCGGGCGTGAAGGCGCTCGTCATCCACGCCGCGCACGACCTGCGCGTGCAGGACCTCGCCACGCCCGACCCCGCGGGGGACGAGGTGCGCGTGCGGCTCGGCGCGGGCGGCATCTGCGGCTCGGACCTGCACTACTACGGACACGGCGGGGTGGGCGACTTCCGGCTGCGCGAACCGATGGTGCTCGGGCACGAGGTGGCGGGCGACGTGACGGCCGTCGGGAAGCGCGTGACGCGCGTACAGGTCGGGGACCGGGTCGCCGTGAACCCGTCCCGGCCGTGCCTGCACTGCGGGGCGTGCCTGTCGGGGCACAGCAACCTCTGCCCGAACATGCGCTTCTACGGCAGTGCCGCCCGCTACCCGCACGTGCAGGGCGCCTTCGCCGAGGAATTCCTGGCGCGCGAGGACCAGTGCGAGGTTGTCCCGGACCACCTGAGCTACCGGGAGGCCGCCTGCGCCGAACCGCTCGCCGTGACGCTGCACGCCGCGTCGCAGGCGGGACCGCTGCTCGGACAGACGGTGCTGGTGGTGGGCGCCGGACCGATCGGGGCGCTGCTCGCCGCGTCCGCGCGCCTCGCGGGCAGCACGGCCATCACGGTCACGGACCTGCAGGACGCGCCGCTCGCCGTCGCGGCCCGCATGGGCGCCACGCGCACCGTGAACGTGACGGCGGACGACGCGGGCAGCGGGTACGACGTGGTGTTCGAGGCGTCCGGCAGTCCGGCGGGCCTCGCGTCCGCACTCGGCGCCGTCCGGGCAGGCGGACGGGTCGTGCAGGTCGGGATGCTGCCGCCCGGCGTGACGGGCGCGCCGCTCAACCCGCTCATCTCACGCGAGGTGACGCTCGTCGGCAGTTTCCGCTTCCACCGCGAGTTCGCGTGGGCCGCGCGGCTGCTCGCGGACGGCCGGGTGGACGTCACGCCCATACTCACGGCGAGCTTCCCACTCTCGCGGGCGCCGGAGGCCTTCGCGCTCGCCGGGGACCGCTCGCGCGCCGTGAAGGTCACGCTCACTCCGGACGAGGGAAGCGTGTGACCGCGCACACCCCCCGGAGCACGCTCCCCCGGACGACCCAGGCCTCCGGCCCGGGGACGCCGCTGCTGGAACTGCGCGGCCTGAGCAAGGTGTTCGGCGGGACGCGCGCCGTGGACGACGTGAGCCTCACCCTGCACCCCGGCGAGATCCTCGCGCTGCTCGGTCAGAACGGCGCGGGCAAGAGCACCATCATCAAGATGCTGGCCGGCGTGCACGCCCCGAGCGCCGGTGAGATCCGCGTGCTGGGCGAGCCGCTCGGCAGTTACGGCAAGGCGCCGCCCATCGCGTTCATCCACCAGGACCTCGGCCTGGTCGACTGGATGACCGTCACCGAGAACCTCTCGCTCGGCCAGCCGTACCCGAGGCGCGGCCCGTTCATCGACTGGCGTGCCGCGAAAGAGCAGGCGCTCCGCACGCTGGAACGCGTGGGGGGCGGCATCCGCCCGGACGCGCGCGTGCAGTCGCTGCCGCGCACGGAGCGCGCCCTGGTCGCCATCGCCCGCGCGCTGTCGGTGCAGGCGCAGGTGCTGGTGCTGGACGAACCGACGAGCAGCCTGCCCGCCGCCGACGTGCAGCGCCTCTTCCGGGTTCTGCGCGGCCTGCAGGCCCAGGGGGTCGGCATGATCTACGTGTCGCACCGGCTGGACGAGGTGTTCCAGATCAGCGACCGCACGGTCGTGCTGCGCGACGGCCGCAAGGTCGGCGAGGCCCCCACGCGCGACACCGCCCCCGAGGCGCTCGTGACGCAGATCGTGGGCCGACGCCTGGAGCAGCTGTACCCGCGCGCCCCCACGCCCGCAGGCGGAGCGGCGCGCCTGGAGGTGCAAGACCTGCAGCCGGACGGCGCAGAAACCGTCACCTTTCACGTGCAGCCGGGCGAGGTGCTGGGCGTCACGGGCCTCAAGGGGGCGGGGCAGGTCGCGGTGGGCCGCTCGCTGTTCGGCCTGCACGGCCACGCCGGGCACGTCACCCTGAACGGCCGCCCGGTCGACACCCGGACGCCCGGAGCGGCCATGGCGAGCGGCATCGGCTTCGTGAGCGCCAACCGGCGCGAGGAGAGCCTCGCCCTGCCGCTCAGCGTGCGCGAGAACTTCTTCATGAACCCCGCCCTGCAGGGCACGCCCTTCCTCGGGCGACTGTCGGCCGCCACCGAGACGCCGCGCGCGCAGGCGTGGGTGCAGCGGTACGGGGTGCGGCCCGCCGACCCGGAAGCGCCGGTCGAGACGCTGTCCGGCGGCAACCAGCAGAAGGTCGTGATGGCCCGCTGGCTGGAGTTCGGCGGACAGCTGCTCATTCTGGAGGAACCGACCCTCGGGGTGGACGTGGGCAGCAAGGCCGACATCTACCGCCTGCTGGCGGGCGCGCTGGAGCGCGGCCTGGCCGTGCTGCTCGTCTCCACCGACTTCGAGGAGATCGCGGGCGTCGCGCACCGCGCCCTCGTGTTCGACCGTGGCCGCGTCGTCAGGGAACTCGGCGGCGACACCCTCACCCTGGAGCAGCTGAACCTGTGGGCGGCCGGCGGCGCGGCCCTCCAGTCCTCATCGCCGCAAGGAGCGACCCATGCAGTCCCTGAAGAGTAACGCCCTCGAACCGGACCTGAGCGACATCCAGCAGCAGGGCCTGCAGGGCGCCGTCAGGCGCGCGGCGCGCCTCATTCCCAGCTACGGCGTCGTGCTGCTCACCCTGGCATTGATCGTGCTGTTCAGCGTGCTGCTCCCGCAGACCTTCCCGACCTGGACGAACGCCCGCCTCATCATGGGCAACCAGGCGGTGACGGCCCTCCTGGCACTCGCCGTGATGATTCCCATGGTGGCCGGCAAGATCGACATCAGCATCGGGTACGGCGTGGTGCTGTTCGAGATTCTCAGCGTGAGCCTGCAGACGCAGAATCACCTGCCTTGGCCCGTCGTGATCGGAATCGTGGTGGTGCTCGGCGCGCTGCTCGGCGTGGTGAACGCCATGCTGGTGGAACTCGCGCGGATCGACGCGTTCATCGCGACGCTCGGGACCGGCACCGTCGTGTACGCCATCGCCCTGTGGTACACGAACGGGCAGCAGGTGATCGGGGCGCTGCCGCCCAGCTTCTTCCGGCTGAGCGGCGGGAACCTGCTCGGCCTGCCGCTCCCGGCCGTGTACGTGCTCGTGCTGAGCGTCGTGATGTGGCTGGCCCTCGACCACACCCCGGTCGGACGGTACCTGTACGCGGTCGGCGCGAACCCCGAAGCGGCCCGCCTGAACGGCGTGAACACCCGGCGGTACATCGTGCTGGCCTTCGTGGCGAGCGGCGTCATCACGGCGCTCGCGGGCGTGATCCTCGCCTCGAAACTGCGGATCGGGCAGATCGGCGTGGGCCTCGACTACCTTCTTCCGGCGCTCGTCGCGGCGTTCCTCGGCTCGACCACCATCCGGCCCGGCCGGGTGAACGTGTGGGGCACGCTCGTCGGCATCGTGATCCTCGCGGTCGGCATCTCGGGCCTGCAGCAGCTCGGCGGGGCCTTCTGGGTCGAGCCGATGTTCAACGGCCTGACCCTGCTCGTCGCGATCGGCCTGGCGGGCTTCGCGGGCCGCAAACGCAGCGCCGTGAAACGCCTCCCCCCCCTCCCCTCCACGGACCTTCCCTCTCAGCCCGGCACGCCCGGAAAAGGAGAACCACAATGAAGAGCACCGCTGTCCTGAGCACCCTCGTCGCCGTGACCGCCGCCGCCTCCCTCCCCGCCCACGCGCAGGCCAGCGACCCCGTCCTCAGCAAGGCCAGGGCCTTCGTGGCGACCGCCGCCGCCCAGGCGAACCGCTGGACCGGCCCCACCACCGGACCGAAAGCGCAGGCCGGCAAGACCGTGGTGTACGTGTCGAGCGACCAGCGCAACGGCGGCGCGCAGGGCGTCGGGGTGGGCGTGCAGGAGGCCGGGAAGGCCATCGGCTGGACGGTCCGCGTCCTCGACGGGCGCGGCACGGTGTCCGGGCACGCCGACGCGCTCGGGCAGGCCATCGCCCTGAAGCCGTCCGCCATCATCCTCGGCGGCTTCGACGCTGCCGAACAGGCGGACCTGCTGGAACAGGCGAACGCCGCCGGGATCGTCGTGGCCGGCTGGCACGCGGGCGCCGCGTCCGGCCCGATCAGCAGCCCGAAGGTCTTCACGAACATCACGACGTCCGCCACCGCGACCGCCGAGGCCGCCGCGTACTACGCCATCGCGCGCAGCAACGGCAAGGCCGGCGTCGTGATCTTCACGGACAGCGCCTACGCCATCGCCCTCGCGAAGAGTGACGCCATGGCCGCCATCATCCGGCAGTGCAAGGGCTGCACGCTCCTCGAAACGCGGGTGCAGTCGCTCGGCAGCGCCACCAAGGACATGCCGACCGTCACGGCCAGCCTCCTGCAGAAGTACGGTCAGAAGTGGACGTACTCCCTCGGCATCAACGACCTGTACTTCGACGGGATGCTGCCCGCCCTGACGGCCGCGGGCATCCAGCCGACCGGGCAGCTCGCGAACGTCTCCGCCGGGGACGGCAGCCAGAGCGCGTACCAGCGCGTCCGGACCGGGCAGTACCAGGACGCCACCATTCCCGAACCCGTGAACCTGCAGGGCTGGCAGCTGGTCGACGAGCTCAACCGCGCGTTCGCGGGCCAGAAGCCCAGCGGCTTCAGCATCCCGGTGCACATCGTCACCAAGGCGAACATCGCGTACGACGGCGGCGCGAAGGACACCTTCGACCCGCAGAACGGGTACCGGAACGTGTACCGCAAGATCTGGGGCAGGTAAGTGCAGGACCCCGTGAACCTGCTGGACCTCGCCGGGGGCAGGGTTTCGGGGCCGTTCAACGAGGTCGTCATGGCGGGCGCAGGCCACCGCGTCCGCCTGACGCTCACCACCTCGCCCGGACCGTGGCACCACCACCCGAACACGCCGGAGACGTTCATCGTCCTGCAGGGCGTGCTGCGGCTGGAGTTCCGGGACGGCACGCGGATGGACCTCGGTCCCGGCACGGCGTACAGCGTGCCCGCTGGGGTCAGCCACCGCAGTCTGAGCGCGCGGGCCGTGAGCGTGAGCGTGGAAGTGCAGGATCAGCAGGTGGTGCTGGAGGACGGATGACGCAGGGAACGGAACGGCAGACCGAAGTGAGCGACGAGCGCCTGCGGCCCCTGCTGCAGGACGGCGCGGCGCTGGAGTGCCTGTACACCGGCGCGACGTGGGGCGAGGGTCCCGTGCAGCTGCCGGACGGGCGGGTCGTGTGGAGCGACATTCCCGGCAACCGCCTGCTCGTGTGGCAGGAGGGCGAGCCGGTCCGGGAGTACCTGAACCCCTCGCACTTCCAGAACGGGCACGCGCTCGACCACGAGGGCCGCATCGTCGGCTGCTCGCACGGCGAGCGCGGCATCGTCCGGCAGGAGCACGACGGCACGTGGACGATGCTGGTCGGCGAGTACGGCGGGCGGCGCCTGAACAGCCCGAACGACGTGGTCGTCGCGCGGGACGGCAGCATCTGGTTCACGGACCCGCCCTACGGGCTGATCCAGCCGCACGAGGGGTACGGCGGCACGCAGGAACAGCCGGGCCAGTACGTGTACCGCCACGACCCCGTGAGCGGCGAGACGCGCGCCGTGGTGCTGGACATGGTGTGCCCGAACGGCCTGGCGTTCAGTCCGGACGAGTCGGTGCTGTACGTGGGCGACACGGCCGGGACGCACTCCGGCGAACGCTACTGGCAGGAGGCGCACCATCACATTCTCGCGTTCGACCTGCACGGCGGCGAGGCCAGGAACGCGCGCGTGTTCGCGGAGGTGTCGCCCGGCTTCCCGGACGGGTTCCGGGTGGACGAGCACGGGAACGTCTGGACGAGCAGCGCGAGCGGCGTGCAGGTGTACGCCCCGGACGGCACGCGCCTCGGTGAGATTCCCGTGCCGGAAGTGATCGGGAACCTCACGTTCGGCGGACCGGACGGCCGCACCCTGTACATCGCCGCGAGCCGCAGCCTGTACCGCATCCGGGTCGCGGTGCGCGGCACGACCACGGCACGCCACCACACGCCCCAGGAGGGACCAAGGCCTTGAACGACGACACGACCCCCCTCACCCCGGCGCCCCTTCAGGCCACACCCGCTCGCCCCGCCGTGGCCCTCATCGGGACGGGCCTGATGGGGCGCCCCATGGCGGAGAACCTGCTGCGCGCCGGATTCCCGCTCACCGTGTACGACCGCTCGCCCGAACCGCTCGCGCTGCTCGCACGGCAGGGCGCGCAGGTGGCGGGCACGGCCGCAGGCGCGGCCCGGCACGCGGACGTGGTGATCACCATGCTGCCGAACGGCGACATCGTGAACCGGGTGCTGCTGGACGACCTGCTGCTGGACGCCCTGCGGCCCGGCACGCTCCTGATCGACATGAGCAGCATTCACCCCGGCATCGCCCGCGACCACGCAGCGCTGCTCCTGTCCCGTGGGCTGGCGTACCTCGACGCGCCCGTCAGCGGCGGCACGGTCGGCGCGGCGCAGGGCACGCTCGCCATCATGGTGGGCGGCCCCGAACGGGACGCGCAGCGCGCTGACGCCGTCTTCCGGGCGCTGGGCTCCCCCACGCACGTCGGCCCGCACGGCTCGGGGCAGCTGTGCAAGCTCGTGAATCAGGCGATCGTGGCCGTCACGATCGGCGCGGTCGCCGAGGGCCTCACGCTCGCCCGCGCGGGCGGCGCCGACCCGGCCCGCGTGCGGGAGGCCATCATGGGCGGCTTCTGCCAGAGCCGCATCCTGGACCTGCACGGGGCGCGCATGGTGGAACGCGAGTTCGAGCCGGGCGGCAGCATCACCAACCAGGTCAAGGACCTCGACGCGGTGCTCGACGTGGCTTCCCGGCACGGCGTGCAGATGCCGCTCACGCACACGGTCCGGGACCTGTTCGCGGACATGGTGGAGCGCGGCGAGGGCGGCCGCGACCACAGTGCCCTCGTCACGCAGATCGAACGGCTGGCGGGCCTGGACGCCGTGAAGGGCCCCGCCTGAACGCGTCCCGGCGGAGGCTATACCGTTTCCCTGCCCGGCGCGCGGTACGGTGACGCCCATGACGGATGTCCTGCAACGCTCCCTGCACGCCTCGGCGGCCGCTCACCCCCTGCTGGCGGGAGTGGCGGTCTTCTGCGCGAACGACCTGCTGTTCGTGCTGCTGCTCGCGCTGGCGGCCGTGGCGTGGCAGGGCCGGGCGCGCGTCACGTGGGGCTTCGCGGCGCGCGCCCTGCTGTCCGGGGTGGTCGCGGCGCTGCTCACGCTGGCGCTCAAGGGCGTGATCGTGGACGTGCGGCCCTACGTGGCGGAAGGGTACCTGCCGCTCGCGCACGCGGCCAGCGACAACGGCTTCCCGAGCGACCACACGCTCGTCGCGGCCCTCCTGGCGGGCTGGGCGTGGTGGATCCACCCGCGCGCCCTGCCGGTCTTCGTGGCGGGCACGGTCGCCGTGCTGCTCGGCCGACTCGCGATCGGCGCGCACCACACCCTCGACGTGCTCGGCAGCCTGCTGTACGCGCTGCTGGGCCTGGCCGCCGGGACCCTCTGGCGGCCCGCCGGAACATGGACGGCCCGCACTGTCCTGCCCGCGAAGCGCTGACCGTGGATGCACGCCCGCGCGTCAGACGCCGATGTTCAGGGTGACGGTGACCCGGTCTCCTCTGCCGAGCGTCTCGGCGCGCTGCACGGCCACCTTGACCGGCACGAGGTAACGGCCGTCCTTCGGGAAGAGGGAGGTGCGCCACCCGGTGTCTCCGATGCTCGCACGGACAGGGATCATGCCCCAGCCGTACGTGACGAGGGCCGCCGCGGCCCGGATGGCGTCCGCTTCCGCTTCCGGGACGGGCGCGAACAGGTAGGGCGCCGGGCCCCGCCACTCGATGAGTTCGGTGCTGAACTGGAGTTGCACGCCTCCAGTATCGGGCATGACGGGGCACGGTGGGGCGGGCAGGTCATACGGTGTTGAGCTGAACTTGTCGAGTTCAGCCGAGCGGAATGCGGAGCCGCCGCCCGGCCACGAGTACCCACAGGTCCGGCGTTGAGGAGATGGAAGCGGGCAGGCGTCCCCATGGGTGCTGTCACGTCCAAGAAGGGCTGTCGGCGCTGTTGCCGTCATCCGTGTCATTGGATCAACACCGTATCATCTCCTGCCCGCCGGGCCGCGTTCAGTATCGGGCCAGCCTGCGCCATGCCGGGCGCAGGCGGCGCGCGAGGAGGGCGTCGGCGTGCCGGAGCAGCAGGTCGTTCGGCACGGCCTGCGGCCGCAACTGCAGGACGTGCCGGGCGATCTGCAGGTCCGTCATGCGCGGCGCGAGGAGAGCGAGGACGAAACTGGCGACGGCGGTGCTGCGGCTGACGCCCGCGAAACAGTGGACGTGCAGGCGGGCGCCCGCCGGGAGGCGGCGCGCGAAGCGTTCCACTTCGAGCAGGTGCCAGGCCTGCGGCGCGCCCGGCCCGTCGTCCTCGGTGTCCTGGAAGGCGAGCGTGAGGGTGGGGACGCCCGCGGCGAGTACGGCGGGCGGCACGTCGTCGTGCGGGTCGCGGATGCTGATGACGGCAGTCACGTCGCCGAGGTCGGGGAGGTCCGCCTCGCCGCTGACACTGATCGGAAGGGGGGCGGTGCTGTGCGTGTTCACGGGTGTCCTCCTGAGGTGACTGGCGTGGGGGCCGGGAAGACCATGATGCCCCGCCGCCGAATGTTTCGCTGAACGATATGCGGACGCGGCGCGACCCTCCCCGTTGTCTGAATACACTCAAGAAAACCTCATGACATGGCTCATGATGACGTGATAGAAGTAGCCCGCCCATGAACACGCGCCTCCAGTCCGGTCGCCCGCCGCGCCGTACCCTGTCCCTTTCCTCTCGCCACACACATCCTGCACGTCGCCCTGATCGCTGGGCCGACCTCTGGCCTGCGGTGAGCCGGTGAGCGCGGACATCCTGATCGCCCTGAGCGTCCTCCCGCTGCTGCTGTGCGCGTGGAGTGTCGGCGCGGTGCGCCGGGTCTACCTGCGGTCCCACTACCACGACCGCCCGAAACAGCTGCCTTGGGCCGTGCTGATCGCCCTGCCGGGCCTCGTTGGCCTGGGTCTGGTGGCTGCCTGGGACGTGCTGTCGCTGCGCCCAGGGGCCGAGCCGGCGCAGGTCTGGTGGTGGCTCGGGGTGGCCATCAGCGTCCTGGGGACGGTCGCCGCCTGGGGGGACGACACCTGGCGGCTGCAGCAGCGTCTCGCGTTCCGGCGCTGAACACGTCGGCGGGGAGCGCCTGCGTGAGGTGGCGCGGCCCGCTGTCGTGAGGGCCGCGTGCGTTCATGAATCGGGGGCGGGCCGACATCTGCCCACCCGGGAAGTTGAGGTTTCCTTTACCTTATGGTGAGGCTGTTCTCAGAAGCGGCCCTGTGTGAAATTTTGCCGCCACGAGGGATTCACTCAGCAGGTACAGTTAGCACCGTCAGTCTCACGCTTCCCATCAGCAAAGGATGTGCCTCCCATGTCGAAGTCCACGCGCGCTGCTCTCTTCCTTCCGCTCACCGTCCTGATGCTCTCCGCCTGCGGTTCCACCCTCACGCCCGGCACGTCCAGCGCGGTCCGCTACGATCAGGTGACCACCGTTCCCCTGCAGGCGGGCGACACGCGCGCCAGCATCGAGACCGCCACGGGCGGCAAGGTCCTCACGTGGCAGGACGGCGGGTGCGGTACCGGCGAGGGCGCGTGCGCCGCGATGGTGGGCCTGCCCGCGCAGACCAGTTTGGGCACGCAGTCGCTCGCGCAGACGCTGGCGCGGCGCCTCGGACGGGCCGTGCGCGTGGAGCACAACCGCGACGCGTTCAGCATCGGCGAGAAGACCACGGCCGGGATGGAAGGCTCGCGCGTGGTGTGGGCCGGTGGCTCCCGCGTGGTGTGGGCCGGCGGATCGCGCGTGGTGTGGGCCGGCGGCTCCCGCGTCGTGTGGGCCGGCGGCACGTACACGCCCGTCCCCGAGAACAGCGGCACCTGGGCGCAGATTCAGCTGCAGTCCGCTCAGGACAAGGCGGCGCGGCTCGGTGAGGGCGTCACGGTGGCCGTCATCGACACCGGCATCGACCTGACGCACCCGGCCTTCCAGGGCGCGCTGACGGACCCCTCCACCTGGCAGGACTACGTGGGCGGCGACGTCACCCCGCAGGAGGAAGGCGTCTACGGGGAGGGCGGGTACGGGCACGGCACGAACGTCGCCGGGATCGTGCTGCAGGTCGCGCCGCTCGCGAAGATCATGCCGATCCGTGTGCTGGGCTCGGACGGCTCGGGCGACCTGAGCAGCGTCGTGCAGGCGATCTACTGGGCGGCCGACCACGGCGCGAACGTCATCAACCTCAGCCTCGGCACGACGCAGGATTCCGACAGCGTCAAGGCGGCGATCCGTGCCGTGAGCGCCAGGAACGTGCTGGTGGTGTCGTCCGCCGGCAACGAGGACCAGGACAAGATCACCTACCCCGCCGCGTACGCCGGGGACCTGCAGGGCGTGCTGAGCGTCGGCAGCGTGGACGCGCAGGACGTGAAGTCGGAGTTCTCGAACTACAGCGGCAAACTGAAGGTCGTCACGCCGGGCGAATCGGTGTATGCGCCCGCGCCCGAGAACACCATGGCGGCCTGGAGCGGCACGAGCATGTCGTCCCCGATGGCGGCCGGCGCGCTCGCACTCGCGCTCGGTCAGGGGAACGTCAGCGCAGCCGGACTGATCGGGAAACTGACCGGCAGTGCCGACAGCGTCGACGGGATCGCCGCCAACAGGGACTACCGCGGCAAGCTCGGCAGTGGCCGCCTGAACGTTTCGGCGTTCGTGACGGCCGCCGTACAATAAGCCGCTTTGTCTGACCTTCCCACCACTCCTCCTTCCGGTTCAGATTCCGCCGATCCCGTCGCCGCCAGGGCACTCGCGCAGCTGCGTGCCCTGGAACAGTCCCTGCTTGACCTCCTGAACGCGCCCCAGCCGTCTTCCGAGACGCTGGGGCTCGCTCAGGAGTTCGTGCAGCGGGCCCGTGAATCGTCTGACCCGGCCGTGGAGGGCGGCGCGCAGGAACTGCTGGCACGCGCTCACCTTCAGGTGGACGCGTACCGGGAGGCGGCAGCGGCCCTGCGGGAGGCGACCCGCCTGCACGGCGTGAGCGGCGACGCGCACCGGCAGGCGGACGCGCACGTGCTGGCCGGGAAGATGCACCTGAACCTCGGGCAGTACGACGAGGCCGAGACGCACCTGCAGGCCGCGCTGCGCCTGCTGGACGGCGCGGACCTGCCGGCCCTGCACGCCACGGCCCTGAATCACCTGGCGGGCGTGCAGTACGGACGCGGCGACGCGAGCGGAGCGCTCCTCACGCTGGGGGACGCGCTGAAGCTGTGGACGGCGCACGGAGACGCGCGAGGCCGCACGCACTGCCTGACGAACATCGGAACGCTGCAGCACGCGCTCGGGCAGTACCACGCGGGAATCGTGTCGCTGACGGAGGCGTACGGGACGGCGCAGCGGGACCTGCACGACCCGGAAGCCGAGATGTTCATCCTGAACAGCCTCGGCGACCTGCATGCCGCGATGCGCGACCACGGGCTGGCGATGGAGGTGACGCGCGGCGCGTTGGAGATCGCGCAGCGCCTCGGGCACCGGCTGATGATCGCGACCGGGCACCTGAACCTGGGCACCTTCGCGCTGGAGGCGGGACTGGACGCCGAGGCCGAAGCGTACCTGGAGACCGCACTCGCCCGGAACCGCGAGATCGGCAACGGGACCGGGGAGCTCGCGACGCTCGACAGCCTGGGCCGCGTGTACGCGCGAACCGGGCGGCACGCACAGGCGACGGAGGCGTTCGCTGCGGCCCTCTCGCTCGCCGGAACGCTCGAGGACTTGCCGGGCGAACTTGAAACGCGGCTGCACCTCGCCGAAGCGCACGTCGCAGCGAACGAGCCGGACCACGCCCTCCCGCACCTGGAGCGCGCCCTGAGTCTCGCCCGGTCGAGCGGCAACCCGCGCATGGAGGCCGACGCGTTCCGCCTGCTGAGCGACGCGGCCGAACAGAAAGGCGAGTACCGCGCGGCCCTGCAGCACACCCGCGAGCACCTGCGCCTCAAGGATTCTCTCTTCCACGTGGAACGCGACCGGCAGACCCGTAACCTCAGCATCCAGTTCGAGGTGGAACGCGCCCGGCACGACGCCGACGTGTACCGCGTCCGGACGGAGGTGGAACAGGACGCCCGGATCGTCGCCGAGCAGCTCGTGCTGGAACGCACGGCGGAGCTCGCGCGGGCGCAGCAGGAGGTCGTGACGCGCCTCGCGGTCGCCGCCGAGTACCGCGACGACACCACCGGCGAGCACACGCGCCGGGTGGGCCGCGCCGCCGCCCGCATCGCGCGCGCGCTCGGGTGGACGGAGGAACGCGCGCGCCTGCTGGGCATCGCGGCCCGCCTGCACGATGTCGGCAAGATCGGCATTCCCGATTCGGTGCTGCTGAAACCGGGCCGTCTCACGCCCGACGAGTTCCGGCTGATGCAGGGCCACACCCGGATCGGGGCGCGCATCCTGTCGGGCGGCCGTTCGGAACTGCTGCGCCTCGCGGAGGAAGTGGCCATGACGCACCACGAACGCTGGGACGGGCGCGGCTACCCGCAGGGCCTGAGCGGTGAGGACATCCCGATCAGCGGGCGGATCGTGGCGCTCGCGGACGTGTACGACGCGCTCACGCAGGCCCGGCCGTACAAGGCCGCCTGGACGGCGAAAGACGCACTGACAGAACTGAGGCGGGCGTCCGGCACGCAGTTCGACCCGCTGATCGTCCCGACGGCGCTGCGCGTGCTGGAAGGACTGCACGAACAGGCGCTCGACGACGCCGAGCACGACGGGGACGTGATGGACCGCGAGGACACCACCCGTATCCTCGGCGTGTTCGATCAGCTGCTGCTGGAACGCACGCGGGACCTCGAAGCCGCGCGGCAGGAGGCGGAACGGCGCGGATCGGCCCTCGCGCGCCTGGAGGTCACGGACGCCCTGACGGACCTCCCGAACCGGCAGGCTTTCGAGTCGGACCTGGAGGCGGCGTTCCTCACGCACAGGGAGGCCGGGCTGACCGCCGGGCCGGGCGAGGTGCACCTGCTGACCTTCGATCTCGACGACCTGAAAGGCGTCAACGACCGCCTGGGCCGCGAGGTCGGCGACCGGGTCCTGCGGGCGTTCGCGCTGGCACTGCAGGACGCGCCGGACGACCTGGGACGGGCGTACCGGCTCGGCGGGGACGTGTTCGCCATGATCGTGCACGCGCCCGTCACACCTGCACAGGCGGACGCCCTCCGTGAACGTCTGCTGACGTCGGCCAGGCAGGCGGACCTGCCGAGCTTCGGCGTGAGCGTGGGCGCGGCGTCCGCGCCCGGCGACGCCGCCACGCCCGGCGAGCTGCGCCGCGCGAGCGAGCGCCGCATGCTGGCCGACAAACGCCGCCGCCGCCAGCCCTGAACAGGCCCCCTGACGGCAGCGGCCACTGCTACAGTCAGGACATGCCGCTCCACCCTGACGCCGCCCTGCCTGCCGCTCCCGAACCTCCGGATCCAGGGGGAAAGCCGCTGGCGTTCTCACGCGCGGAGCGGGACGCCGTGTACCGCGCGATCCACGAACGGCGAGACGTGAGGTCGCAGTTCCTGCCTGCACCTGTCCCGGACGAGGTGCTGACGCGCCTGCTGACCGCCGCGCATCACGCGCCGTCCGTGGGATTCATGCAGCCGTGGGACTTCATCCTGATCGACGACCCGGAGGTGAAACGCGCCGTGAAGGCCCTGTACACCGGGGCGAACGAGCAGGCGGCGCGGCTGTTCGGCGGGGAGCGCGGGGAGCTGTACCGCCGCCTGAAACTGGAAGGCATCGAGGACAGTCCCCTGAACGTGGTGGTGACCTGCTCGCGCACCCGGGGCGGGCCGCACGTGCTGGGGCGCACGTCGTCCGTCGACATGGACCTCTTCAGCACGTGTCTGGCGGTGCAGAACTTCTGGCTGGCGGCGAGAGCCGAGGGGGTCGGGGTGGGCTGGGTCAGCATTCTCGACGAGCAGGAGCTCGCGCGGCTGCTGCAGCTCCCGCAGGACGTGGTGCCGCTCGCGTACCTGTGCGTGGGGTACGTCACTGAGTTCCTGCCGGAACCGGAGCTGCAGGCGCGCGGGTGGCGGGCACGCCTGCCGCTGGAGGACCTGCTGCACCGCAACCGCTGGACGCCGCGCGGGCCGACCTGACGCTCGGCGGGCCCTGAACCTCAGCTGTGGGGCACGACCTCCCGTGGAAGCCAGGCGTGCACGCGTCCGGCGATCTCCTCCCACTCGACGGCCGTCTGACGGCCCGCCTCGAAGTCGCGGGTGAGGTCGGCGTGCAGCGCCTGCAGCCGCGCGTCGCCCTTCGGGACGGTGACGCCGGTGTGTGAGTGGATCAGGAACACGAGGCCCGCGAGGCCGCTGTCGCGCGTGAGGCTCAGTTCGAGCGGGCGGCCCAGCAGGCGCGGCACGTCGAAGGGCGCGTACATCGGCCAGAACTTGTTCAGGCCGTCCGCATGAATCCCGGCGCGGGTGCGGTGCGCGTCCCGGCCGAACAGCGGGTACTGGGCGGGCACGCCCTGGCCGAGCGTGTCGTACAGCGCCGCGAGATCGTTCAGGACGTGGAAGTCCGGCGAGCCGTCCGGCATGAACCCCATGCCGAGCAGGTGCAGGAGCACGCCCTCCAGTGGGGCGTTCCCGGTGCGTTCACCCTTGCCGAGCAGCGTGCCGTTGATGACGGCGCAGCCCGCCGTGACCGCCGCGAGGCAGTTCGCGACGCCGAGGTGCGTGTCGTTGTGCGGGTGGAACTCCATCAACTCCGGCGGCACCCCTGCCGCCCGCAGGGCCTGCACGAGGCGCGGCACGCTGCGCGGCCATTCGACCGTCTCATAGGGCAGGCCCAGCCCGAGCGTGTCGCACAGCCGGAACTTCGGGCGCTGCGCCTCGCCGTACCTGGAGGCGAGGTCCTGCACGGCCGTCACGAACGGCAGCAGGAACGCTTCCGGGGCGCGCGTGGCGTCCTCGAGGTGCAGTCTGGGCCGCAGGCCCGCGTCCAGCACGGCCTGCACCGCGTCCAGGTACGTCGTGGCCGCCTGTGCGCGTCCGCCGGGCGTGAACTTGTGGAAGGTGTGGTAGTCGCTGGCGCTGGCGAGCATGCCGGTTTCGCGCACGCCGAGCGCCGACACGAGGTCCGCGTCGCGGCGCGTCGCCCGGATCCAGGTGGTCGGCTCGACGGGCGCGCCGCTCGCGTGGCGTTCCACGGCGGCCTGCAGCATGGCGCGGTCGGCGGGGTGGTACACGAAAAATTCCGCCTGCCGGACGGCGCCGCTCGTGCCGGTGAAGGCGCACATCAGGTCGTAGATGCGGACGCCCTGCTCTGCCGTGAGCGGCAGGCCGCCCTGCTGTCCGTCGCGGTGGGTGGTTTCGGTCGTCCAGGCCTGTGCGGGCAGGGTGGCGGGCGGCGTCCAGCGGTACTGCGGGAAGCGGTCCGGGGGGAAGGTGTCCGGGTAGAGTTCGGGCGTGGCCGGGTCCGGGACGGCGTGCGTGTGCGGGTGCGTCATGGGTCCTCCTGCCCTGAGGGTGCGCCACTTGACTCGGGGCGTCAATCTTGATTCGGGAATCAACTGTGCGGGTGCTACGGTGGGATATGGCGACGACCCTGACAGCCTCCGAGGCGACCGAGCGGCTCGGCGTGAACCGCGCGACGCTGTACGCGTACGTGAGCCGCGGCCTGATCCGCTCCGAGGCAGGCGAGGGCCCCAGCCGCGCCCGGCGGTACTCCGCTGAGGACGTGGAGACCCTCGTGCGTCGGCGCGACGACCGCCGTGACCCGCAGCGCACCGTGCAGGGCGCGCTGCGCTGGGGCGCGCCGCTGCTGGAGTCCGAACTGACGCTCATCCGGGACGGGCAGGTGTGGTACAGGGGGCGGGACGCCGTGCGCCTCGCGGAGCGCGCGACGCTGGAGGTCACGGCGGGCCTGCTGTGGACGGGCGAGCCCGTCCCGGTGCCGCTCCCGCTGCGCCTGCAGTTCGCGCACCTGCCGCTGCTGCCCGGCACGGGCCTGCTCGAAGCGTACGGGCACGCCCTCACGCTGGCGGGCGCGCGGGACCTGCAGGCGAGCGACGCGCGCCCGCAGGCGCAGGCGACGAACGCCGCCCGGGTGCTCGCCCTGATGTTCGCGGTCACGGAACGCGCCGGGAGCATCCCCGCCGCGCCGGACCTGCCGCTGCACGAACGGCTCGGGCGGGCCTGGGCGGGCGGAAACGCGGCCCTGACGGACCTGCTGCGCCGCGCGCTCGTCCTCACGGCCGATCACGAACTGAACCTGTCGAGCTTCACGGTGCGCTGCGCGGCGTCCAGCGGCGCGAGCCTGCACCACGCGGTCCTGGCAGGCCTGTGCGCCCTGCAGGGACACCGGCACGGGCTGGGCGTGCAGGCCTGCCAGGAGCTGCTGGGGGACACCGAAACGCACGGCGCGCGGGACGCCCTGCGCCGCACCCTGCGGCACGCGCGGACCCTGCCGGGCTTCGGGCACCCGCTGTACCCGGACGGCGACCCGCGCGCCGCCGCGCTCCTCGCGCCGATCCAGGCGGCCTTCCCGGACCATCCCGCCGTGCGCGCCGCGACGGCCCTCACGCGCGCCGTGCAGGACGACCTCGGGGAGCGGCCCACCGTGGACCTCCCGCTCGCGGTCCTCGCCCGCCTGACCGGCGGACCACCTGAGCGCGGCGTGGCACTCTTCGCGCTCGGCCGCACGGTCGGCTGGCTCGCGCACGCGGCCGAGGAGGCAAGGCAGGGGCAGCTCATCCGCCCGCGCGCGCGGTACGTCGGCCCCCCTCCCGGCCAGGACGACCTGCGGCCCGTCAGCCTTCCCGGCCTGCACGCACGGTAGCATCAGGCATGACGACGCCCACCGCCGGCGCGGGACGCCGCGCATGATCACGCCTGACCTGCTGCGCCCGCTGGACCTGTTCTCGTCCCTGACCGACGACGCGCTGGAGGACGTCGCGCACGTCAGCGCCGACGTGCGCCTCAACGAGGGCGAGTACCTGCTGCAGGAAGGGGACGCCGCGTCCTTCTACGTGCTGCTCGAAGGCGAGATCGACGTGACGAAGGAAGTGAACGGCGTCGTCCACCCGCTCGACACGTACTTCCCCGGCGACTCCTTCGGGGAACTGCCGATCCTGCTCGGCTCGCCCGCCGCTGCCACACTGCACGCCCGGACCGCCATCCGGGCGCTGAGGCTCGAACCGCTGGACTTCACGGCGCTCCTCGCGCAGTCGGAGGGCCTGTCGGCCGCCGTGATGCGCAACCTGACGCGCCGCGTCGGGAACCTGAAACGCGCGACGCTGCAGGGCGCGCCCGCCATCACCACCCTCGTCGGCGAGGCGGCCGACCTCGACTGCCTGGGCCTGCGCGAATTCCTGGCGCGCAACCAGCTCCCATTCCGCTGGCTGGACCCCGCCGACGGCTGCGACCTGTCGGACCTGCCCGCTGAAGCGCAGCAGGCGCCTCAGCCGACGGTCGTGCTGCCGGACGGCGAGGTGCTCAGCCGCCCGCACGTCCGGGACCTCGCCGAGCGCCTCGGGCTGCAGGTCGCCCCCACCCTCGGGGAGTACGACCTCGTCGTGATCGGCGGCGGCCCGGCGGGGCTCGCGGCGGCCGTGTACGCCGCGTCCGAGGGCCTGTGCACGCTGCTGGTCGAGAAGAACGCCCCGGGCGGGCAGGCGGGCACCAGCAGCCGCATCGAGAACTACCTCGGCTTCCCGAACGGCCTGAGCGGCGACGAACTCAGCGCCCGCGCCCTGCGTCAGGCCCGGCGCTTCGGCGCGGAAGTCCTCGCGACGCGCGAGGTGACGGCCCTGCACCCCGGCCACGGCGCGCCGCACGAGGTGGAACTCGACGGCGGGGAGCGCGTGCAGGCGCGCAGCGTCATCATCGCGACCGGCGTGGAGTGGCGCACCCTGCCGCTCGCGGGCGCCGAACGCCTCACCGGGCGCGGCGTCATGTACGGCGCCGCCCGGACCGAAGCGCCCCGCACGCGCGGCCGGGACGTGTACCTCATCGGCGGCGGGAACTCCGCCGGGCAGGCCGCCATGCACTTCAGCAGCTACGCCGAGCGCGTCACCCTGCTCATCCGCGCGGACCGGATCGAGAAGGGCATGTCGCAGTACCTGATCGACCAGCTGCACGGCAAGGCGAACGTCACCGTGTGCCTGAACTGCGAGGTCACGGCCCTGCACGGCGAGGCGGCCCTCGAAGGCCTCACGGTCCGCGACACCCGCAGCGGCGAGGAACGCCACGTGGACACGGACGCCCTGTTCGTGTTCATCGGCGCGGACGCCCGCACCGACTGGCTGGACGGCACCGTCAAGCGCGACGAACGCGGCTACGTCTGCACCGGCCTGGATTTCGGGCGGGAGGACTGGCCGCTGCGGCGCGACCCCTTCCTGCTGGAGACGAGTCTGCCCGGCGTGTTCGCCGTCGGCGACGTGCGGCGCGGCTCCATCAAGCGCGTCGCGGCGGGCGTCGGCGAGGGCAGCATGAGCGTCGCCCTGGTCCACGAGTACCTCGCGGGCCGCGACTGAACACGGAAGGTGCGGTGGGATCGGGACCGCGGCGGACGTCAGTCTGCCTGCTCGGCTCGCCGCGCCCATCCAGTCATGGCAGCGGGGCGCGTTCGGCCGTCACCCGGCCCGAGGACCATTCCCGTGCAGCCGGGAGGCGCGCGGGTTCGAAGTACTGGTTGACCCGCACGCCGTCGTCCCGGAAGCCCAGGCCGGACAGTCCCGGCGGGTCGCTCGACCAGTCGAGGCCGTCCGCGTCCTGCCAGAGGTGCAGGGCGCGCAGGCTGCCCGTCACGCGCGCCCGGATCTCCGGTCCGGTCCGGCCGAGGCGGCGCAGGTCGAGGTACACGTTCACGCCGCGTCGTCCGGTCTCGTCGGCACTCAGGTAGTACAGCAGCGTGCCCCTGGGAAACATGTGCAGGCCGTCCGTCCACAGGTCGAGCACCGTGTCCAGCTCCCGGTGCCGGGGCAGGCCGGCGGCGTCCAGCAGGTCGTGAACGGCGTCCCGGTGCACCGCGTCACAGGGACGCACGTACCATTTCGCGGTGAGGGGGCGGACGGGGTGGTACTCGGCGCCCAGCATGGCGGGACCCCGGCCGCAGGGCAGGGCGGCGATCACGCCGTGCAGGTGCGGGACAGGCAGATCCTGCAGGGCGGCCAGCCAGAAGTCCGTGAGCGTCTCAAAACGGCGCCGGTACGCGGCGAGCGAGTAGTAGACGCGCAGTCCGCCGCCGGTCCCGGCAGAGGGCAGGGTCAGCCACGCGCCGAACCTCGCGTCCATCCGGGCCAGCTCCCCGGGCGGCAGCAGCGTCTCCCACAGGGTGCGGTGGGTGGCGGTCCAGCGTCCGGCACCCGTCTCCTGCAGCAACTGCTCCGCCAGCCGCCACTGGTGGGGCAGGCGGAACGGCAGCGGCACGCCGAGCGGACCCGGGTCGACGTTCACGCGCCAGCTTCCCCCGTCGGCGGTCCAGGTGTGCCCCCATTCCCAGGGGGCACCGCTGGCGGTGAGGGTGGAGCCTCGCCGCGACCGCATTCAGGTCACCTGAATCTTGTCGAAGGTCCCACCAGGGCCGGTGAGTCCCGTGGCGCCCGTCGCCCCTGGATTCCCGTAGTTCGCCGGTCCCTCGGGATTGCCGGGATCGTAGTCGGAGTGCGAGTACGAGGTGGGGAGTCCGCGACCGGTCGCGCCGTTCGGGCCGGGCGCACCGGCCTGCCCACCGACCCCTCCGGACCCGCCGATCCCGCCGGAGACGGTCACGTTGATGGGCGCGCCGCCCGTCAGGTCGTTCTTGTAGCGCAGGGTGAAGCTCCCTCCGGCACCGCCGTCGCCGCCTCGACCGCCGGTGGCCCCGTCGCCGCCGTCACCGCCGCGTCCCCCGTGCGCGTTCGCCTCGCAGTCGGCTCCCCATCCGCCCGGTCCGCCCGGTCCGCCGGGGCCACCCTGACCGCCCTGGCCGCCCTGACCGCCGACGCCGCCCTGACAGCTGACCTGGATGCCGCCCAGGAAATCGTTCACGACGAGCGTGACGTGCCCGCCACTGCCGCCTCCCGAGGCGGCCGCCCCGTCCACACCACGCGCGCCCTTGCCGCCCCAGCTGCCGCGCGTGGGTTCGTTGTCGTCCCAGGTGCCGCAGTCGGCGTCCTGCCCGGGCTGTCCGGACGCTCCCATGCCCCCGGGGCTGCCCGGCTGCCCGTTCTGACCCGCGTTGCCCTGCGCGATGATGTTGAATCCCATGTCGGTTCCTCCCTTGATCGGCGGCTACGGTGTGGAGCCGGGGGCGGGCCGCCGCCACGCCCGCTCCTGCACGGGCTGTGTCCGTGCACCTCTGCGGTCCCGGGTCACCTGTCGTCCCGGGTCGGTCAGCGCCACTGGCGGCGCCTGCCGAACCCCGGCTGCCGGGGTGGGATCAGAACCCCTGGACGGAGTCGGCCTGGATGATCAGCGAGGCGCCCTGCACGACGATTCTCGCGTTGGCTTCGATCACCAGCTTCCGTGCCTTGAGGAGGTGGGTGCTGCCCGCCACCTGCAGGACCGCGCCGCTCTTCACGGTCACGTCGTCGAACAGGAATCGCCCGAGGTTGAAGTTCGGACGGTCCGTGAGCCTCAGACGGTCGAGCGTGGTGCCGAGCAGCCCGGTCGGGGAGACCGGCCGCAGCAGGTTCCACACGAGCTGCGCTTCCGCCCCCTGAGATTCCGGCACCCGGTTGATGAATCCGCTGAAGCGGCCCAGATCCACCCGGTTCGTGCCGGGCACCATGGCCGGGCGTCCGGACTGACGCTGCAGCGCCTCCTGGGTCGAGGTCTGGGCGGCGGTGAACATCGACGTGAGGCTGGGTTCGTCGATCATTCCGAGCCGGACGAGGTCCGTGAGGGAGGTCAGGGTCTCCCTGACGGCGGCGTCCGCGAGCGCGCGCGGCGGGTGCTCGATGTCGAGCATGAGGGTGGTGTGTTCCTGCACGATCAGATCCACGGTGACCTCCTGGGTTCGGGGCCTGCCTGCTGACCCCAGGTGGACGTCCGGGTGCCGGACGCCGGGCGTTCCCCGTTCCACGTGAGCGCCTGAAGGTGCGGCTGTCCTGTGCGTGGTTCCGGGGACGGTCGGGGGGTCCGGCCTGCCATCACGGTGCGCTTCGGGGCGTACCTCAGGAGTCACCCGCACGGATACGGCAGGTAACGCGAGTCCAGTGTCCGGGCCAGCCGTGGCCGTTCACGGCCCGTCGGTGCCGTCAGGCGGAGAGAATCCGGCAGGCGTACCGCCCGCCCCCCGGCTGAACCTGCGAAGCCTGCAGCCGTGAGACGTGCAGCACCGTGGGCGGGTGCGCGGGCCGGTTGTGGCGGTCGCAGTTGGCGGCGTTCACGTGCACCGTCCCGGCACGAAGCTGCGACCCGCGTCCCTCGTGGATGTGCCCGAACACGTGCACGGCCGGGCGGACCCGGTCCAGGGCGTGCAGCAGGGCCGGGCAGCCGACGTGCAGGCCACCGTGCAGTTCGTCGAGCAGGTCGGCGGGCGGCCCGTGCGTGACGAGCACGTCGACGCCCGCCGGGACGCGCGCCCAGTGGTCCGGCAGGTCACGCGGGTCCTTCATGAACGCGTAGTCGGCGTGGGCGGGCGTGACGGGACTGCCCCAGAAGGTCACGCCGCCGCAGGTGACGCCGCTGTCCTGCAGGTACGTGACGTTCGGTGGCAGCAGGGTCCGGGCGCGGGCGGCGTCCCGCTCGAAGACCAGGTCGTGGTTCCCGGCGACGAGGATGCGGTGCGTGAAGGTCCCGGCGCGGCTGAACCACGCGAGAAAGGCGCGCGCCTCCGCCACCGTACCGCCATGCGTGAAGTCCCCCGCGTGCAGCAGCACGTCCCCTGGCGGGAGCCGGAGGGTCCCGTGGTGACCGTGGGTGTCGGAGAGGCAGACGACCTGCATACCTCACCATAAACCTCATTGAACACCGTCAGGGACGCATTTGTCTGGACTCGCCGCCAGGGCCGGAGGGCCGCGCGAGTCCAGCCGGGCGCGGCCCGTGCCCCACGTCACACACGTCTCTTGACGCGGCGGCCCGCAGCGTGCAGCCTGAGGGCATGACCGTGCACGACACCTCGGCCCTGCACGACCCCGCGAACCGTCAGGCGTTCGAGACCTGCATCGCGCTCACCCTGCAGATGGTGGCGGCCGTGGAGTTCGGACCCGCCACCGCCGGGGAACGCCCGTCGCGCGACATGCTGCTGCAGTGCGCGGTGCAGGTGGAACGCAACGCGCGCGAGATCACCGTCCTGTCGCAGTCAGGAGGGATGGACATCACGGCGCTCGGGGAACGCACGTACCGGCAGCTCGCGTCCGCGCAGGACGACCCGCTGCGCGTCGCGTACCACGCACTGCACTCCGCGGCGTTCCTCGGCCTGGAGCACGGCGCGACCACCGCAGCGATGCTCGCGACCGTCGCGGTGGCCCTGCGCGTCCTGGCCGGACAGGGCGCCACCTTCGTCAACTGAAGGGGTCGCCAGTTTCCGGTTCAGTCGAGCTTCAGACCGCGTTTTAGGGCAGCTGTGCCGCTGGCGATGAAGGCCCGGGAGACGGCGGCGTCCGGCGCGAAACGCTCGCTGGCATGGTACCCGCCCGGCACCTCATGCAGCTCGCAGGGGACGCCCGCGGCATTCAGTCGCCGGGCGTACTCGCGGTCCTCGGGGAAAAAGAGGTCAAGGGTACCGACACCGATCCAGCCGGGCGCGAGGCCTCGCAGGTCCTCGCGGCGGGCAGGAGCAGCATACTCGGGAGCGTGACTCTCCTGCGGGGCGCGGCCCAGATACGCGGTCCAGCCCATGCGGTTCGAGCCGGGGCTCCACACGTACTCGCCGCGTCCGGCATGGTCCGGCCGGAGGGTGGTGCGGTCGTCCAGCATGGGGTAGAGCAGCAGCTGGAACGCAGGCGTGACCTCGGCGCGGTCGTGCGCGAGCTGCACGAGGGCCGCCGCGAGTCCGCCTCCGGCACTGTCGCCCGCGACGGCGATCCGGCCAGGGTCGATGCCGAGTTCCGTGGCATGCAGGGCCGTCCAGCGAAGTGCGGCGTAGCAGTCTTCGAGCGGGCCTGGGAACGGCGTTTCTGGTGCCAGGCGGTAGTCGACGTTCACGACGAGCAGCCCGAGCTCCGAGGCGTAGCGTTCGCCTTCCGCGTGGTACCCGTCGGCGCTGCCCATCACGTACCCGCCACCGTGGATCCACAGGAGGGCGGCCGTGTTGCGCTGACCGCCCAGCGGACGGTACAGGCCGACACGGACAGGCGGCGCGCCGCCCCCGACCGGCACGTGCCGGACCTCGAACGACACGCCGGTCGGGGGCGGCAGCGGGCGCTCCCGGCGACGCAGGACGCGCACGATGCCTGGCGTCATGCTGGGAACACGGAACCTCAGCAGGGGGGCGCGCAGCTGCGGATCAAGGCGCCGATACGTGCGGGCACGGCCCACGAAGGCGAGCGCCGCCGCGAGGGCCGCCAAAGCCCACGCCGCGCGGCGGAAAGTGGTGCGGGGTGTGTCGCGCATGCCTGCAGTGTAGGCGCGTCCGCCCGTCCCCGAACCGGGCAGGCCTGAAACGCGGCGCAGGGGAAGGAAGCGGCCCGTCCGGTGGCCGTTCCCTCCCCCGCCCTGCGCTTCAGGCCTGCGGCTGCAGTTCGACCTTCAACCAGCCGGGCTCGCGCTTGTCGAAGGCCTCGTAGGCGCTGATGGCGTCCTCCATGTGCTCGTGCTCGGTGATGATGCGGGTGGGGTCCACCACACCGGCCGCGACGAGGTCCACGAGCTTCGGGATGATGGTCCGGTGGTTACAGTTGCCCATCCGGACGGTGAGGTTCTTGTTCATGGCCTTCCCGAGCGGGTAAGAGGTCACGTCCGGCGAGTACACGCCGATCACGCCGATCTGCCCGGCCTTGCGGACCATCTCGATCGCCCACTCGGCCGCCTGGGTGGGCGCGTCACCGGGCACCCACTGGCCGTCCGGGGTAGGGTCCGCGTCCGGCGCGAACTTCTCGACCTCCTGCTCGAACTGCCGTTTCTTCTCGGCGTCAGGTCGTGCAGGGCCGTGGTGGGCGTGCTGGGCGTCCACGCCGACCGCGTCGATCACGCAGTCCGCACCGGTCTGCTCGGTCAGCCGTAGGACGGCCTTCACAGGATCCTCTTCCTCGAAATTGATGGTCTCGGCGCCGTTCTCGCGGGCCTTGCCCAGGCGGTCAGGCAGGCGATCCACCGCGATCACGCGGGTCGCGCCCTGCAGTTTCGCGCTGATGATCGCGAACTGCCCGACCGGTCCGCAGCCGAGCACGACCACGACACTGCCGGTCTTCACGCCAGCGAGTTCAGCGCCGAAGTACGCGGTGGGAAAGATGTCAGACAGCAGGATCGCCTGTTCGTCCGAGACGTTGTCCGGGAGTTTCACGAGGCTGGCGTGCGCGTACGCGATCCGGGCCTTCTCGGCCTGCAGCCCGTCGAACGGTCCGGAGAGTTTCGGTCCGCCGTAGAAGGACGTGCCAGCGGCCGGGCCATTGGGATTGGCGACGTCACACTGCGCAGTGTTGCCCATCCGGCACTGCGGGCAGGCGCCGCAGGAGACGGTGGACGGAATCACGACCCGGTCGCCGGGCGCGAAGTTGCGGACGTCCTTGCCGACCTGTTCGACGACGCCGACCCCCTCATGCCCGAGGATGGTGCCGGGCACCATGCCGCTCATGGTGCCGCGAATGAAGTGGAGGTCCGTACCGCAGATCGCGCTGGCCGTGATCCGCACGACCGCGTCGGTGGGCTTCTGGAGTCTGGGTTCGGGAACGTCGTCGAGTCGGATGTCGCCTATGCCGTGCCATACCACTGCTTTCATGGAGCCTCCCTAGGTCCGCTTCAGTCGCGTCCTGTGTGCGAGACCATTGTTCCCGGACGGACGGGCAGCCAGGTGCCGCGGCCCTTCATGCCGGGTTGGCAGGACACTGCGGGAAACTTGAGCGTCTTCCCAGGGGGTGTTCATGCCCGGTGCGTGGCCCTGACCGGTCAGAGGAACGCGCCGAGGTGTGAATGTCCGTCAAGGCGACCTCCGGGTGGAGGGTCGGGCACATCGCGATCCGTCCGGCACCATCCGCACCAGCTGCGGGCCGCGCCACGACCGGACACAGGCGGATCTGCCCCCCGGCGACCCCGGGACGTCCCGGGCGATCACCTCACTGCGCTACCTCAAGGTCGGCAAACGGTGCGTCGATGATCACTCGGTTTTGTTCATCCGTAGCGAGAGCGCCTCCGACCGTCAGCTGCGACTGCTGTCATCTCCTCGACCATTTCGGTACGGTGCCCCTCCGCAAAGCCCACGATTGACCGCCTTCAGGGTCCCCGGATGTCGTCGGGGGCGTTCCCGCCGACTTCACCGCCCGTCCTCGCGAAGGTCGCCCCGGCAGCGTTGAAGACGCCGCCCCCGCCCTGCGTGGCCGAATTGCCGTTCACGCTGCCGGACCGGACGGCCAGCGTCCCGTCGTTGTAGATCCCGCCGCCCGCGCCGCCCAGGGCCTTGTTGCCGGTGACGCTGCCCCCGGAGAGGTTCAGGACCGTACCGGCGCCCACGCGGAAGCCGCCACCCGTCCCGGCAGCCGAGTTGCCCCTCATGGCGGCCCCGTCGAGGTTCACCGTGAGTCCCCCGGGATCTTCGCTGCCCATGTTCACGCCACCGCCGCACTTCCCGGCCGTGTTGCCCTGGAGGACGAACGTGCCGCCGAGCGTGACGGTATTCAGCTTCCCCGTCGGCGCCCAGACGCTCAGCCCGCCCCCGCAGTCCTGCGCCGTGTTGTTCTCGATGCGGCCGCCCGTCAGCGTCGTCGTCACGTCACTGTTGATGGCGCCTCCATTGAGGCCCGAGGTGTTGCCGCGCAGGACGCCGCCCGTCATCTCGAACAGGGCCGCGCTGCGGTTCACCTGCAGTGCCCCGCCGTACCGCGACGCGCTGTTGCCCTCGAAGGTCCCGCCCGACAGCGTGAGTGCGCCGCCGCTGTATAGGTTGATGGCCCCGCCGCTCATGCTGCTGTTGCCCTTGAAGATGCCACCACTGATCAGCAGCTTTGACTGGTTGAAGATCGCCCCCCCGCCGTTGTTGACCGTGCCGGTGGTCTTGTTGTTCTCGAAGGTCCCGCCCGAGATGCTCACCACCGGTTTGAATCCATCGGAAATGTAGATGGCCCCCCCGACGTAGGTGGAGGTGTTTCCCCGGAACGTGCCGCCCTCGATGGTGGTGTCGTTGCCGAGGATCAGCGCCCCGCCCGCGCAGCCGTCTGAGCCGGTCGGGCCGCTGGTCGCTTTGTTCGGGTAAGTGCAGCTGTTGTTCTCGAACAGGCCGTCCTTGATGGTCAGCAGCGCCTTGCTCGCGCCACCGGTTCTCAGGACCCCACCGGTGTAATACGCCGTGTTGCCCCGGAAGGTCCCGCTCTCGATGGTCAACACGCCCGTGTTGGCGACGGCTCCGCCGGAACCGGTCGATTCGTTCTCAATGTCCGGCGTGGGCACGGTGGCGGTGTTGCCGGTCATCGTGACGCCCCTGAGGGTCAGGGTGCCGCTGCTGTAGATGGCGCCGCCGTTGTTGGCGGTGCCGCCCGTCAGGGTCACGCCGTCGAGCGTCAGCGTGCCGCGGTTGAGCACGAGTCCGCCCCAGGTGGCCCGGCTGGTCGTCTGACGCCCCAGGCTGGCGCTCACGACCGGCTGCCCCAGTCCTTTCGTGAAGGTTCCGCCCGTCACATGAACGTTCGCGCCAGCCGCCACTTCCAGCGCCCGGCCCTTCCCCCCGGCGTCGAAGGTCACGCCGTCGGCCAGCAGCGTCACGTCCTTGCTCAGGCTGAGCGGGCCGGCGAGGTTGACCGTCCCGGGCGTCTGAAACCGCAGCGTGTCGCCCGGCTGGGCCGTGGCCAGCAGGTCGCGCAGGGTACCCGGCCCGCTGTCGGCGAGGCTGGTGATCGGCGTGCCGATCGGTGCGGCCACCCGGTTGCAGGCTGTCATGGTGACGGACAGCAGCACCAGGGCGCGGACGGGACGGGCGAGTCGACATGCATTCATGGTGAACCTCCGGCAGTGGCTGCACCGCCACCAGGGTGAAGGCCCGCGACTGGACCGCCGGCCCGTTCAGGGCAGGTCGGGCGGCCGGGCGGTCCGGACGAGCGTGTGCTCTTCGAGCCACTCCAGCAGCGCGAGTGGCGTCTCGAAGACCCCGACCGTCCGGTCGTCCCGGTCGCGGACCGTGGCGCGCCACGGCCCCCCCTGGCGCGCTGTCCATTCGAGCGCGACGTTCAGTGTCAGCTGCTGCGTGACGCGCTCCTCGTTCATCCCGACATGACTTCCCCCCCCCCCGCCCCCCCAGGCGCACCGCGAACTGGCTGGTGTTCCGGCGGTGAATCCACCGGGACCGCGGCCCCTGGGACGCGCGGCGGCGTTCCCCGGTGCAGTCAGCGTAGGAGGGTGAGCGCTGCAGTTGCGTTTCATTTGCGTGCGTCCGCTACACTCTTGAAGACTCGTCGTGCTGCCGTCGTCCCCCGTCCAGAGGGAACCCGATGCTCGAACTGAACGTAATGGGCTGGCCACGTCTGACGCGCGCGGGACGTCCGGTCGCCGTCCGGTCCCGCCGACTGCTGTTTCTCACGTACCTTGCCCTGGAAGGTCCCGTGGAGCGTCGCCGACTCGCCGCGGCGTTCTGGGACGGCCAGGAACCCGAAGCCGCACGCAGTCGCCTGCGGCTGGAACTTCACCGCATCGCACGGTCGGACCTGCGGGACGCCGTCGTGATCGACGGCGAAACGGTCGCGGTGCAGCTCACGTGCGACGCCGTCGCCCTTGCAGACGCGGTCCGGGCGGGCCGCTGGGCCGAGGTGGCCGATCTGGCCCGGGGACCGCTGCTGGCGGAAGCGGCGGTGGACGTCCCGGCCCTGCAGGCCTGGCTGGAAGCGGCCCGCGCCCGGTACGCCGGGTGGGCGCGCGACTCGCTGGAACAGCTCGCGGGGGCGGCCGACCGGGCAGGCGACGCCCCGGGAGCGCTGGAGGCCGAGCAGCGCCTCCTCGACCTTGACCCGTACTCGGAGGAGGTGTGCGCGCGGGTGCTCGCCCGCCTGCACGCCCTCGGGCGGGTGCAGGACGCGGCCACGCTCGAAGCGCGGTTCAGGATCCGGTACCGCGACGAACTCGGCGCCGCGCCCCGCCTGCCGTCCTCCGCCCAGCGCAGTCCACTCACGCCTGAACGCCCCGCTGCCCGCCGCCCGTCCCTGGAGGCTCCACCGTTCGTCGGCCGGGACGCGACGCTCCGCGCCCTGGACGCCTGGGCGCAGACGGCGGCGCGCGTGGCCCTGCTGACCGGCGAGGCCGGCGTCGGCAAGACGCGTCTCGCGCACGAGTGGACCGGGCGGCGCGGCGAACGCGCACTCGTCCTGCGCGGCAGTCAGCTGGGTCAGGGCGTCCCGTTCTCGGTGGTGGGAGAGTGCCTGCATCACATCGGAGAGGCGCGCCTGCAGGCGCTGGCGCCGGTCTGGCGGGCCGAACTCGCGTCCGTCTGGCCGGACCTCGCCCCGGACCAGCGCGCACGGCCTGCTTCGAACCTGCCCCGGCTGCTGGAAGCCGTCTCCGAAGCCCTGTACGTCGGCCTGGAGGGAACCCTGATCGTGCTCGACGACCTGCACTGGTTCGACCCGTCCAGCGTCCAGGCGGTCGCCCACGCTCTGAACCGCTGGCGCCTGCCCGGCCCGCTGCGCATCCTGGCGACCGCCCGGCCCGGCGAACTGAACAGCCACGGCCCGGTCCTCGCGTGGCTCGACGACCTCGAACGTTCCGTCACACTCACGCGCACCGAAGTCCCGCCTCTCACGGAAATGTCGGTCCTCAACCTGATCCGGCAACTGTCCGGCTCGCACCAGGCGACCGGTTTCGCACGGAAACTCCATGCCCTGAGCGGCGGGAACGCCTATGCCCTCCTCGCGTTCCTGCAGGGCCTCATCGAGCGGGACGTCCTCCGCGCGCCTGAAGAGGAGCACCTCCCCTGGACGCTCACGGTGGACCTCGACCACCTCGACCGGCACCTGCCGTCCACGCTGCGCGACCGGCTGGTCCAGGCGGTCAGCGGCGCGGGCCGCCCCGCCCTGCGCTGGATGGAAACCGCGGCACTGCTTGCCCCTCCCTTCGACTTCCAGGCCGTACAGGCCGGGTCCGGACTGACGGAGGACGACGCCCTGACGGCCCTGGAGCAGGCGACCGCGCACCGCTGGATCGAAGCGGCGGACCCCGCCGGGTACCGCGTGCGGCACGACCTGCTGCGTCACGCCCTGCAGCATCAGCTGCAGCGGGAACGGAAGCGCGTCGTGCACGGGCGCGTCGCCGCGCACCTCATCCGGACGGCGGGCGCACCCGCACAGGTGGCCCACCACCTGCAGCAGGCCGGGGATCGCTCCGGGGCCGTCCCGTACTGGCTGGACGCCACACAGCAGGCCGAGGCCGTGTGGGCGCACGAAGAGGTCCTCGACACGCTCGCGCACGCCCTCGAATGCGAGGACGACGCGAACCGCCGGACGGACCTGCACCTGCGCCGCTGCCAGCACTTCAAGGCCCTGAACGACCTCGGGGGCTGGGACGCGGAACTCGGCCTGCTCGCGGCAACCCTCCAGGGGACATCCGAGGCGAGCGACACGCAGCGGCTCGCGTACGTCCGCGAACGCACGCACCTGCTCTGGAGGAGCGGCGACCACGCGCAGGCCCTCGCGTTCAGCGAACCGTGGAGCCACGGGGCCGTCACGCCCGAACGCACCGCGCTCCTGCACGACCGGGCCGTCATCCTGTACCGGGACGACCGGACCGGCGAGGCCCTGAAGATCCTCGAGACGGCCCTCGCCGACCTCGACCCGGCCTGGACGCGCCTGGAAGCGAACCTCCACAACGCCCTGGTCCTCTGCTGTCTCGAGCTCGGCCTGATCCGGCGCGGACTGGCGCACGCCGAACACGCCATCGAACTGTTCGGCAACCTGCAGCTCAGGGACGGCCTCGCGAGCGCCCACGCCAACCAGGCGCTCATCCACGCCGCACTGGACGACCGCGCCGCGCAGCGTCACGCGCTCGAAACCGCGCTGCGTCACGCCACCGAAGCCCAGAACATCCACCTGCAACGACAGTGCCTCGAATCCTGCTGCGACATCGCCACCGAGGACGGCGACTGGCCCCGCGCCGCGACCCTCGCGACCCGCGGCC
Source organism: Deinococcus aquiradiocola (assembly GCF_014646915.1). NCBI lineage: Bacteria > Thermotogati > Deinococcota > Deinococci > Deinococcales > Deinococcaceae > Deinococcus > Deinococcus aquiradiocola. Next base: position 281,032 of record NZ_BMOE01000002.1, read on the forward strand.
TGGAACTGAGTGAACTCATGACGGACCACACCGGCATTCAGGACTTCCAGGCGCGCCTCACCCGACTCCGCAGTGCCCACCGGCCACCCCCCACCCACAGCAATCCCGCATGACCCAAGGAGGAACGATGAAACACTCAGGAACGCACAGGACCACGATGCTGGGCCTCGCCCTGCTCACCACTCTGCTCGGCGGGACCAGGGCAGCGCAGAAACCCACACTTCCCGTCGTCCAGAACAAGGTGAGTACGTGTCCAACGGAGACGATCGAGTTCGGCGGGTCATGTATACCGCTTCCTCAGAAGGCTCCGGGCGTCTTCTGCCGAAACGACAAGGCAATCTGCAATGTCGTCATCACGTTCACAGAGTGTTCCGGCGCCTCCTGCAAGGTCTACTACACCCGCGTCATCCCCGAGAGCCTGACACAGTTTTACCGGAGCCGCCTCACGGTCGCAGATACAGTGAGCCGGAACATCGGGACCGGCAGGCAGGCCTTCTACGGCAATCTGGACCTCAAGTCCGTCTTCAGCAGCGCAAAAACCTACGACATCCTGAACATCATTCCTGACCCCCGGAACAGCGCGCAGGGCGTCATGTACATCAGGCGCAACTGACCTGCACGCACTGGCCACACTGAACCGAGGTCGGCGGACCGAAGGAGAACTTCACCGGCACATCGCTCGACCTGCTGGATGTCCTGTCACACGCGAGGAGCGCCCCATGAAAATACTGATGAGGGGCGGCGAGTCAGCATTCCACATAGGGCAGGTTGGGCGGGAAAGCAGTTCGGGGACGAGCGGTTTCAGGACATCGCCCGGACGGTGCGCCGCAACGCCACCATCGACTGGCACCTGCGTGAGCAGGCGCGGGCGAATCTGCGCCGGATGGTCAAGGGGTGCTGCGCAGGCACGGGGACCCGCCGGACAGGCAGGAGCATGCGAGCCGCACCGTGACCGAGCAGGCCGAACTGTTCGCGCAGCACGCCGCGGAGTGACGTCCGGTTCGGCTGCCTGGCCCGCGCCGGCCGGGGGGCTTGCGCGCCGCCGTGCCGTGGTGCGCACAATGGGGGTGGAGGTCCGGTCCGGCCCGGGGGGGGCGGTGAGCCGTCTTCCCTGTGGCGTGGGGCGGCCGTCAGCCCCGGAGGTGCGATGAGACACCACCTGTTCATCCGGCTGTCCACCCTGACGCTGCTGATGCTGGGCAGCGTGCACGCGCAGGCCGTTCCGAGCCGCGTGGAGCTGATTCTGGACGTGTCGGGCAGCATGTTCGCCCGGCTCGGGGGCGGGCAGACACGCATTGCGGCGGCGCAGGCGGTGCTGACGGACCTGATCGGCCGCCTGCCGGACGCGCCGGACCTGAACGTGGGCCTGCGGCTGTACGGGGCGCGCACCACGCCGGGGGAGGGTGGCGCCTGTCAGGACAGTGAACTGGTGCTGCCGCTGCGGGGCGTGGACCGGGCGGCGCTGCTGGCGCGCGTGAACGCGGCGCGGCCGAAGGGGGCGACACCCATCGCGTACAGCCTGCAGCAGGCCGCGGCGGACTTCCCGGTGGGGGTGGGCCGGAACCTGATCGTGCTGGTGACGGACGGGCTGGAGTCGTGCGGCGGGGACGTGAAGGCAGCGCTGGACAGCTTCAGGGCGCGCGGCATCGACGTGCAGTTGCGGGTGATCGGGATCGACCTGGATGCCCGAGCGCAGGCGGCGTTCGGGGGGGTGGGCACGTTCGTGAACGCCCGCAGCGTGCCGGAACTGGCGAGCGCGCTGGGGCAGGCGGTCACGCCCGTCGCCGCGCCGCGAGACACCCGCGTGCCCGTGCGGGTGGAGTTGCGCAGTGGGGGCCAGCCGGTCCGCAGCGGACCCACCGTCTCGTTCCGTGGGGTGGTGGGCGGCGAGACGGTCCCTTTCGCGCCGGACGGCGGGGTGTACGGGGCGTCGCTGCTGCCGGGGGCGTACGTGGCGACCGTACGGACGGCGCAGGGCGAGCAGACCTTCGGGGGCCTGACGGTGCAGGGCAGCGGCGAGAACCGGTTCGCGTTCGACCTGACGCCGGTGGGTGCAGTCACCCTGCGGGTCACGCCGGCGCAGCCGGTGGCGGGCGGGCGGGTGCACGTCGAGTTCAGCGGTGCGCCCGCGGGACCGGACAACTGGGTGACGGTGACGCGCGTGAGCGATCCCGAGGACGCCTACCTGGATTACGCGCGGGTGAGCGGCGCGAGCGGCGCGCTGGACCTGAACGTCCCGGACGAAGAGCAGCCGTTCGAGGCGCGGTATCACCTCGTGAATCCGGACGGCAGTTCGCGTCTGGTCGGGCGGAGTGCGCCGTTCACGCCGCGCCGCGCGGCCGCCACGGTGAAGGCACCGGCGCAGGCGGTGGCGGGCTCGGCCGTGCAGGTCAGCTGGACCGGCCCGAACAATCCGGGTGATTACGTGACGGTCGTCCCGGCGGACGCGCCGGACAGCCGGTACGACGCGTACTTCTACACGGCGAGCGCCAATCCCGGCAGGCTGCAGACCCTGCTGACGCCCGGCGCGTACGAGGTGCGGTACAACAACGCCGACTCTACCCGCGTCCTGGCGCGCGCGCCGCTGACGCTGACCGCCGCGACGTACGGCGTGAAGGGCCCGGAGTCCGCGGTCGGCGGCAGCCGCATCCAGGTCGGGTGGACCGGCCCGAACAACCCGGGCGATTACGTGACGGTCGTGGCGAAGGGCGCGCCGGTGGGGACGTACACCTCGTACTTCTACACCCGTGACGGGAATCCCGGCTCGCTGAACGTGCCCCTGAATCCGGGCGAGTACGAACTGCGGTACTCCAGCGAGGCGAGCAGTCCGAACCCCACCCTCGCGAGCGCGCCCCTGAAGGTCAGCGGAGCCACGTACGGCCTGCAGGCCCCGGCAAGCGGCCCGGCGAAAGGCAAGATGCAGGTGCGCTGGACTGGTCCGAACAACCACGGCGACTACGTGACGATCGTGAAGCGGGGCGCGCCGGTCGGGGACTACCTCTTCTACTTCTACACGCGGGACGGGAATCCCGGCACCCTGCAGCTCCCGGACGCTCCCGGCGAGTACGAACTGCGGTACTCGACTGAGGCCGCCAGCCCGAACCCGACGCTGTTCAGCGTGCCCTTCACCGTGAAGTGAGTTCCGGCCGGGCCTGGTCGCCCTGAAGGATCACGGTGCGCTGACACGGCGGTGCTTGAATCCCCGTCGTGTTCGCGTCCATCCGTCCTGCAGGTCCTGCTCTCCTCCACCGCCATGACCCTCACCGCTGAGCGTTCCGCTGTTCATGCCGAACTGCAGCGGGCCGCGCTGGGCCTTCCGCTGCGCCGGCGGCCGGTGGAGGTCCGCGCCACGGACCGTCTGAAGACCCTGGAGGGCCTGTTGACGCTCGATCAGCCCGCCGAGGGGGGGTGGCAGGCCGGGCTGCCTCGGCTGCGGCCCGAGATGCTCCGGCGCGACCGGGCGTTCATGGACCTGGGCGTGCAGGTGCTCGTGAACCCGCCGGACGTGCTGAGCGTGCCGCTGCTGCTGGAGTGGCGGGAGCGCAGCGAGCCGGGCGACCAGGGCAGCGGGTACCGGACGGCGGACGTGACGTACCACGGGGTGATGGGCGTGCCGCACGAGGAGTTGCTGCCGCAGCTCGAAGCGCGGCTGGCCGGGCAGTTCCGGGCGGTCCGCGGCCTGGAAGCGCGGCTTCCCGGCCTGCCGGGCGAGGCAGCGCTCACGGAGACGACCGGGTTCGCGGTGGACGTCATGCGGACCCTGGCGGCCCTGCGGCCCTTCTGGGATCCGGCGACCCGGACGGTGGCGCTGGCGGGTGCGTGGGCGTACGCCCGCTGCGGCTGGTCCGCGCCGGTCCTCACGGACGCGGGCGCGTTCCTGGAGGCCCTGCACGCGCAGAGTGCGGACATGTTGACGCGCCTGCTGCTCGCGGCGCTTCCCGGACCGGTATGACGCGCGCGAAGGACTGGGCCGTGCGGAGCGAGGCGCGCGGCGGTCTCGCGCGGGACGCGACCCTGCCGCTCTCGACGCTGCCGCCGGACCTGCAGGCGGTGCTGGAGCATGCGACGCTGCTCGTCACGCAGTCCGCGACCGCGCATGACCAGGTGTGGCCCCCGGTGCTCGAGGCGCTTATCCGGACCGCGCCCAGCATCGAAGGCGCGACGCTCGCCGTGCGGGACGGTGAGCATTTCGTGATCCGGGCGCAGCACGGGTACGCGCCGGACCTGCTCGGCCTGGAGTTGCCGCTGTACGCAGAACGCGCGTGGTACGGCCTGAGCGATCAGGACTGGCGTGACGGTCGCGCCCGGCTGCTGGAGGAGGAGGAGGTGCAGGCGCACGTCGGCTGGATGAAGCGCACGCTCGGGCACCTCCCGCACTACGCCCGGCTGGAACGGTTCGGTCGGCTGCCGGAGATGCGCTGCTCGCTGCACGTGCCGCTCGTGCTGGACGGCGAGGTCCGCGCGCACCTCAACCTCGACGGCTACGCGGGCCCGGCCCTGGGCGCCCCGGGCAGCGCGTCGTGGGTGCAGGGCTGCACGGCCCTCCTGACGATGCTGCTCGCGGTGGTGAACAGCGCGCGGCGTGCCGGGCAGTTCCAGCGGCTGCGGGAGGAACGTGACGCCCTGCGCGTTCATCTGCAGCTCAGCGAGCGGCTGCGGCGCTGCACGCAGCACGACGAGATCCTTCAGGTCGGACTGCGGCTCATTCAGGAGGGGTTCGCGGCCGAGACGGGCCTGCTGATCGGTCCGGCGCACGTCACCTGCACTGACGGACGCACGGTGGACCGCGCGGCCCTGCGGCCGTCTCCGCTCGGGTACACGGTCCTCGCGGCCGGGGTGCTGGGTCATCCGGAGGCGCTGGAACTGCTGACCGTGCCGTGCGGGGACGGGCACGTGCTGGGCCTCGCGTGGCGCAGCGGGCACATCCGGCAGCCGGACCTCGTGACGGCCGCGCTGCTCGACGTGGCTGAGCGGGCCGAGCAGGCCGCGGCGAGCGAGGCGCAGCACGCCACGCTGCGGCAGGCGAAGGACGGGGCGCTGTTCCTGGCGGGGCTCGCGCTGGAAGCGCGTGACCTCGAAACGAGCGGGCACACGGAACGGGTGGTGGCGCTCGCGGCCGAGCTTGGCGCGGCCCTGGGGCTGTCGGACGAGGAGGTCCGGGCGCTGCATGCCGGGGCGGCCCTGCACGACATCGGCAAGCTGAGCGTCCCGGACGCGCTGCTGCTGAAGTCCGGGCCGCTCAGTGAGGACGAGTGGGTGCAGATGAGGCGTCACCCGGATCTCGGGGCGACCTTCGCGCGCCGCGTGCCGGGCCTGCCGCAGGATTCGGTGGACGTGATCCGGCACCATCACGAACGCTGGGACGGGCGCGGGTACCCGCTCGGTCTGGCGGGGCAGGCGATCCCGCGACTCGCCCGGATCTTCAGTGTGGTGGACGCGTACGACGCCCTCACGAGCGTCCGCCCGTACAAGGTCGGCTGGGCGCCGGCGGAGGCGCTCAGGGAGCTGCAGGCGCAGGCGGGCCGGCAGTTCGATCCGCACGTCGTGCAGGTCTTCTGCGACCGGATGGCGGTCCGGGCGGCCCTGGCCGTCTCCTGAGCCAGGGAGACGCGGGCCGCCCGTCCGGGTTCGTGTTCAGGGTTGGGGCTGGCGGAGCCGGTCGAGGGTCTGCGTCAGCCAGGCCCGGTCGGCGCGCAGCAGGGCCAGCTGGCGGGAGACGGCGAGGTCGACGCCGAAGAGGCCCTGGCCGAGGGTGCCTTCGTGGGTGGGGACGCGCTGCAGGCCAGAGATCTGGTCGTCGATCTGCGTGGCGCGTTCGTTGAGCAGGTCGAGCACTTCCGGTCTGGGGAGCTGGTTGAGGAACATCATGCCCAGGTCGCCGTAGAAGGCGACGGGTTCGGGCCGGGCGAGGTGGGCGCGCAGCAGGTCGAGGAACTGCGTTTCGCCGGTCTCGGTCAGGCCGTACACGCGCCGGGCCGGGCGGTTGCCGGACTGTTCGGTGGTCGCTTCGATCAGGCCGTTCTTTTCGAGGCGGTCGAGCGCGGCGTAGGCGGTGGCTTTCTTGAGGGTGGTGAAGCGTCCGAGGTTGCGTTCGATGAATTCGTTGAGCTGGTAGCCGTGCTGGCGCTGGCCTTTGAGGAGGCCGAGCAGCAGCAGGGTGTTCGGGTCTGAAGCCATGCACACAGATTAGTCCAGCCTTGACTAGTGTGCCAGCAGGGGCGTAGAGTCAATGCAGGAATAGTCAAACATGACTAGTCAGAACGGACGTACAGTCCACATCTCTCATCTCAAGGAGTCCCCCATGTTCCTCGCCCTGCGCGAACTTCAGCATTCCCCCTTCCGGTCCCTCCTGATCGGCGGCATCGTCGCCCTGATCGCCTTCATGGTCTTCATGCTGACCGGCCTGACCCGCGGCCTGGCGCGCGACAATGCCGCCCTCCTGCTCGAAACCCCGGCCAGCCACTTCGTCACCACCCGCGACGCCGAAGGGGTATTCACTCGGTCCTTCCTCACGCCGGCCGACGTGCAGCGGATCACCGCCGTCGCCGGGAACGCCGCCACGCCCCTCGCCCAGAGCTTCGTCAGCTTCAGCGGCGGAGAGCGGCAGCTCAGCGGCGTCCTCCTCGGCGTGGACCCCACCAGCTTCCTGGCCCCGGCCGTCACGACCGGTCAGCCCCTGACTCCCGGCGCCCCGGGGGCCGTGGTGGACCTCTCCCTGCAGAAGGACGGCGTGAAGCTCGGAGACACGCTGACCCTCAGGCCCGGCGGGGAGACGCTCAGGGTCACGGGCTTCACCCGCTCGGCCCGGCTCAACCACCAGCCGGTCGTCTTCGTGACGCTCGCCCGCTGGCAGGCCCTCAACCCCCGCAGCCGGGACAGCGTCAGCGCCGTCGCCCTCCGGACGGACGCCCAGGTCGCAGGCACCGCCGGCACCCTGAAGGGCCTCAGCGTGTACACCCGCGCCCGGACCCTTCAGCTGCTCCCCGGCTACCGGGAGGAGCAGGGCAGCCTCACCATGATCCAGGTGTTCCTGGTGATCGTCGCCGCCTTCGTGATGGCCGTGTTCTTCTACGTGCTGACCATCCAGAAAACCGCGCAGTTCGGGCTGCTCAAGGCCATCGGGGCGAGCACTAGGACGCTGGCGGGCAGCCTCGTCACGCAGATGCTGCTCCTGACCGTCACCGCGGTCCTGACGGCCGCCCTCGTCACGGCCGGGATCGTCCGCGTGCTGCCCGCCGGGATTCCCTTCGCCCTGACGCCGCTGACGCTGCTCGCCGCCTCCGCGCTGCTGACCCTGGTGGCCGCCCTGAGCAGCCTGCTGAGCCTGCGCACCGTCGCCCGGGTCGATCCGCTGATCGCCATCGGGACCGTCGCCTGACCTCCGTCCGGCCCGCCCGGTTCAGGTTCGTCCTTCCCTCCCCCCATGCAGGAGCACACCATGACCCTCACCCCGCACCGTTCGCCGTCCACCCCACTCCCCGTCCGCCCGGTCCTCTCCCTGCAGGGCGTCAGCCGAACCTACGGCGACGGTGACGGCACGTTCACCGCCCTGCACCCGGCCACGCTGGACGTTCGTCCCGGGGAACTCGTGGCCGTGAGCGGCCCTTCCGGCAGCGGCAAGAGCACCTTCCTCTCCATCGCCGGGGCCCTGCTGCGGCCCAGCGCCGGACGCGTCACGATTGGCGGTCAGGACCTCACGGCGCTCCCCGCATCGGCCCTCCCCGCCTTCCGGTTGAAGCACCTCGGCTTCGTGCTGCAGAGCAGCAACCTCATCCCGTACCTGACGGTGCAGGAGCAGCTGACCCTGGTGCCGCACCTGGCCGGAGAAGACGGCCGGGACGCCCGGCGGAAGGCGGAGGGCCTGCTGAAGCTGCTGGGCCTTTCGGAGCGGGCCCGGCACTCCCCGGACGCCCTGAGCGGCGGGCAGCGCCAGCGCGTTGCGGTGGCCCGCGCCCTGATGAACGACCCGCAGCTCATCCTGGCCGACGAGCCGACCGCCAGCCTGGACAGCGTCCGGGGCCGCGAGGTGGTCGAGCTGATCGCCCGGCAGGTTCACGAGTGCGGCCGGGCCGCCGTGATGGTCACCCACGACGAGCGCGTGCTGGACCTCTGCGACCGGGTGGTCCACATCGTCGACGGCCGACTGCAGGCGTGACGGCTGTCGGCCCCACGGTCTTCGGAAACTGTTCCGTCAGACCGTGGGGCCGTTGTCGTCGTGTCCGGGGACCGGGACTACGCTCCAGGGGGCGTGGCGCTCAGGGCTTCGAGCTGACGGGCAGCGTTGGCCGCCCCCATCGCTTTCGCGGCGTCGAGGGCCGTGGCGCCGGACGCGTCACGCGCATGCGGGTCCGCGCCGCGCTCCAGCAGGGCCTGCAGGAGGTCGGTGCGGTCGAACATCGCGGCGAGCATCAGGGCGGTGCGGCCGTTCGCGCCCCGGCCCTCGACGTGCGCGCCGTGCTGCAGCAGCAGGTCGAGCATCTCGCGGTTGCCTTTGAATGCCGCGCCCTGCAGGGGCGTCTGGCCCTGGTCGTTGCCGACGTCCGGGTCGGCGCCGCGTTCGAGCAGCAGGCGGGTCGTGTCGAGGAACCCGTGGTAACTGGCGAGCATGACCAGGGTGTCGCCTTTTTCGTTGCGGATGGTGGGGGGAACGCCCATGTCGAGCAGGCCGCGCAGCGCGTCCGTGTCACCGGCTCGGACGTGCGTGAAGGCGGACTGCAGGAGGGCGAGGATGGCGTCGTCGTCCATGATAGGTCCTCCGTTGGAACGTTCAGCCCTGCCCTGCCGGGCGGTGAGCGTCCACGAAGGAAGATACCGCAGGGCGGGCGCGCGGACCGGTGAAGGCCATGACCTGCTCGGCACTGGGCAGGTCCGCGCGGACGCGTCCGGCCGTCACGGCGCCGACGAACGGCGCGAGGACCGGCGGGGCGTCGGTGATGAGACGCAGCGGCGCGGCGGGCAGGGTGAGCTCACCGGGACCGTAGCCCGCAAGGTGCGAGAGGAGCGTGAGGTGCTGCGCTTCGCTCGCGCCGAGTTGCGCGGCCGTGGCGGCCAGGGTGGCATGACCGGCCCCGGCCAGCTGGTGCGCCGCAGCGAGGTACGCGCCGGTCAGGACGCGCTCCAGGTGCAGTCCGGTCTCCGCGAAGGCGGCCGCGTCGGTTCGGACGGCGACCGGCAGGGAGAACCTCTGCGTGAGGGGGCGTCCGCCGAGCGTGCCGAGCAGGTCGAGGTGCGCCTGTTCCGCGGCGAGCATGGCGTGCAGGTGCGCGCGGGTGTCGCCGTTCATGCCGAACGTCGCGCCGCTCAGCGCGTGGTGGTAGAAGGTCACGGCGAGCGCCTCTGCGGTGGCGGCCATGTTCAGCACCTGCGCAGGGCTCTCGGACGTGCCGGGCGAGGGGAGCGTGGCGCGCTGACCGAAGGCCTGGTCGAACCCGGCGACGGCGACGCCGCCGGTGAGGTAGCGAAGTAGGGTGCGGCGGCTGGTGCTGGGGTGATGTTCTGTCATCGTTCCTCTCTGTTCGGAAATAGGGTGGTGGGAGGCCCGCTGGCCCAGAGGCAGGGCGGCCGGTCCGGGAAGGGAGCACGCGCTCCCTCCCGTTCACGTGATTTCCCTCCGGGAAGCGCGGCGGATCAGACCTGCGGGCGGCCCCAGTAGCGGTGGGCGGCGAGGGCCTGCACGAACGCCTTGACCGTCCTGTCCGCGTCCGCCTGGCCGATCAGGATGCCGTGCGTGGCGAGCGTCTCGGCTGCGCCGGCCGTGAGGCTCATCGCGCCGACCTCCGAGAGGTTCTGCACGCCCTGCGCGGGCGCCGTTCCGTCTTTCGTGCCGGCGAGGCTGCGCAGCAGGCGGCCCACCGGGGACGCCGTGAGGATCTCGGCACCTTCGCCGAGCGCGCCGATGGGTTTGGCGTGCCGGTACGCTTCGGTCACGAAGGTCTGCGCCTCCGGGCGGGCCATCAGGGCGCGGGCGCCGCCTTCCCCGCCGGGGACCATCACGGCGTCGTACAGGACGGGGTCGGTGTTCCCGAAGGTCTTCGTGGCCTCGATGCCGGGCGCGATCGTCCCGAGGTGCGGGCCGACGATGACGCCCTTCGCGCCGGCTGCCGTGAGGGCCGCCGTGAGCGAGGCGACCTGCGCGGCGTCCGTGCCGGGCGCGACGAGCACCGCGACCATGCGGCCTTTCGGGCTCATCGGCTGGTTCTCCAGCTGGCTGAGGCCCGACGCCTTCTGCAGTTTCCCGGAGGCGGTGGTGCGGGCCGTGGCCGTGCCGAGCAGCGCGACCTCAGCGGCGCTGTCCTGACCGGCGCCGGGCATGACGGCGTTCTTGCTGCGGGGCGCCTCGCCGATCACGACAGCCACCTGCGACGCCAGCACCGGGTGGATCTGTTCGAGCTGATCGAGCATCCGGACGCGGATGTCGCGGACCGTGCAGTTGCTCAGCTCGAACGCGAGGGACTTCGTGATGTGCTCACGTTCGACGGGCGTCACCGAGTTCCAGAAGAGGCGCGCCTGACCGTAATGGTCGGCGAAGGACTTGGCGCGCGCCCGCTGCTTCACGCCGCTCAGCCGTTCCGGGTAGCTGACGTAGCCGTTCACGCCGGCCTTGGCTTCCTGAGCGCCGCCGAGCGTGTTGGGGAAGTACGAGACGCGGCCCGTGTTGATGGTCTGCCGCATGTGGCCGTCCCGCTGGTTGTTGTGGACCGGGGCGAGCGGGCGGTTGATCGGCAGTTCCACCCAGTTGGGGCTGCCGAGACGCGAGAGCTGCGTGTCGAGGTACGAGAAGAGTCGGCCCTGCAGCAGGGGGTCGTTCGAGAAGTCGATGCCGGGCACGATGTTGGTCGGCATGAACGCGACCTGTTCCGTCTCCGCGAAGTAGTTGTCGGGGTTGCGGTTCAGGACCATCCGGCCGACGCGCTGCACCGGCACGAGGTCCTCCGGGACGAGCTTGGTGGGGTCGATCACGTCGAAGTCCCATTTCGCGGCCTGCGCTTCCGTGAAGACCTGCACGCCGAACTCCCATTCGAGGGTGCCGCCCGCGTCGATGGTCTCCCACATGTTGCGGCGGTGGAAGTCGCTGTCCTTGCCTGCGATCTTCTGCGCCTCGTCCCACACCAGCGAGTGCGCGCCGAGCACCGCCTTGAAGTGGAACTTCACGAGGTGCACGTCACCGGCCTTGTTGATGAGGCGGAAGGTGTGGATGCCGAAGCCGTCCATCATGTCGAAGGAGCGGGGAATGGCCCGGTCGGAGTGCACCCACATCAGCATGTGCATGCTCTCGGGCGTCAGCGAGATGAAGTCGTAGAAGGTGTCGTGCGCGCTCGCGCCCTGCGGGATCTCGTTGTGCGGTTCAGGCTTGACGGAATGGATCAGGTCCGGGAACTTGATGGCGTCCTGAATGAAGAACACGGGGATGTTGTTCCCGACGATGTCCCAGTTGCCTTCGCTGGTGTACATCTTCACGGCGAAGCCGCGCACGTCCCGGGCGGTGTCGGCCGCGCCGCGCGATCCGGCGACGGTGGAAAACCGCGTGAAGAGCGGCGTATTCACGCCGACCTCGGTGAGGACGCGGGCGTACGTGTACTCGGCGAGCGACTTCTCCAGCACGAAGTACCCGTGCGCTCCGGCGCCGCGGGCGTGCACCACGCGTTCGGGAATGCGTTCGTGGTCGAAGTGGCTGATCTTCTCGCGCAGCAGGAAGTCTTCGAGGAGCGTCGGGCCGCGCTCTCCGCCGCGCAGGGAGTTGTTGTCGTCGGTGACGCCGTGGCCGAGGTTGTCGGTGAGGGTGGCGCCCGGCTGGACCGTGTTGACGCTGAGGTCCTCGGCCTTGCTCTGATCGTCGATCCGTGCGGGCGTGGGGTCGAGGGACAGCGGGGTGGAGCGTTTGCGTGGTGCCATGGTGGACCGCCTTTCGTCGGTGAGGGCTGGGGGGTGGGTGGGCCTGCACCTCAGGACAGCGCCGCCGTGTAAGACGGGCGTAAGAAAGCCGGGTGAGTGAAGGAACACCCAATTGGCCGGGCCGACGCGCGCCGCGGCTCCAGGGCGTGCAGCACGCCCGGCGGCCCCTGACACCCGGACGATCCGGCGCGGCCGGACGGAGGACCTTCACACCGGAAGGCGGGGGCGGGTCAGGAGCCGGACGCACCCGCAGGCGGGAACGTGACCTGAACGTCCAGCCCACCCTCGCTGCGCAGCGTGAGGACGGCGCGGTGCGTGACGGCGATCCGTTCCACGATCGCGAGCCCCAGACCGGTCCTCGGGCCGCGCCGCGCCGGGTCGAGACGGTAGAACGGCTGGCGCAGGTGCGGCAGCGCGTGCACGGGCACGCCGGGCCCGGCGTCGCGGACCTGCAGCGTCACGCCGTCCTCCGCGCCCGTCACGGACACGAGCACCGGCGCGCCCTGCCCGTACTGCATGGCGTTCTCCAGCAGGTTCTCCACCAGCTGCGCGAGCAGCGTCGCGTCGCCCTTCACGGTGACGTTCCCGCGCGTCCCGAAGTCCAGCTGCACGTCCGGCCACGCCTCCCGCGCGCGGTCCACCCCGCGGCCCGCGAGGTCCGAGAGGTCGACCGCCTGCCACTGCACCTCGTGCTCCCCCTGCGCCAGCAGCAGCAGGTGCTCGCTCAGGCGACGCACGCGTTCCACGTCCACCAGCGCCTCCGTGATGTCGTCCCGCAGGTCCGCCTCGCCGCGCGGCCCCACCAGCGCGCCCTGCAGTCTCGCCTTGACGGCCGTGAGCGGCGAACGCAGGTCGTGCGCGGCCGCCTGCGTGAACAGCGCCTCGCGTTCACGCAGGTCCGCGATCTGCGTGAAGACGCGCTGCAGCACGCCCGCCAGCCGACCGAGCTCGTCGCGGCGCCCCGCGCCCGGCAGGGCCCGGCGCCACTCGCCGTCCCGGCCGACCGCCTCCGCCGAACGCTCCAGCCGCCGCAGCGGCGCCAGCAGCAGGCCCGCCAGCAGATAGCTCAGCAGCCACGCCAGGCCCACCGACACCGGCGCAACCACCGTCAGCGACTGCAGGTACGACCGCAGGGGATTGACGGTCCCGAGCGCGTCGCTCGCCAGCTGAACGAAGCCCGGCTGCCCCTCCACCACGGCCGTTCCCACCAGCACCTCGTGCCCGGCCGCGTGCCTGAATCCCGGCGGCAGGGTGGCAGGCAGCGGCGGGAAGTCCGGCGTCTGCGCGTACACCGATCCGGCCCGCAGCACGCGCACGTCCACCGTGCGTGGCAGGCCGGAAAGCACGGACGACCGTGAAGCGTCCGGCCGGTCCAGCCGCCCTTCGAGCTGCGGGAGCAGCATGCTGAGCCGTTCGCGTTCCCCCACCGTCAGGAATGACCGCAGCGCAGCGTACTGCACGCCCGACACGACCAGCACCACCAGCAGCGTCAGCAGGGCCACGCCCGTCGCCAGACGCGACCGGATCGTCATCACGGCGCCCGGTACCCCAGGCCGCGCGAGCTTTCCAGTGCGTCCGGCGAGAGCTTCCGGCGCAGGTAACTCACGTACACGTCGACCACCCGTGACGCCCCGTCGAAGCTCGGCCCCCACACCCGCGACAGCAGCTCCTCCCGCGTGAACCACCGCCCGCGCGCCGCGACCAGCGTCTCCAGCAGCGCGTACTCCCGCGCCGTGAACCCGACCGGCACCTGATCCCACGTCACCTGACGCCCGCGCATATCGAGCCCGCCGCGCCCGGCGGCGAAGGCCAGCATGTCGTTCGCGGCGCCCTGCGCGCGGCGCACCACGGCCCGCAGGGTCGCCAGCAGTTCCGGCAGTTCAAACGGCTTGCTGAGATACGCGTCCCCCCCCAGGTCGAGCCCCGCGACCCGGTCCTTCAGGGCGCCGCGGGCGGACACGAAGATGATCGGCGCGTCCACCCCCTCGGCACGCAGGGTCCGCGCGACCTGAAAGCCGTCCAGACCGGGCAGCAGCACGTCCAGCAGCACCGCGTCGTACTCGCCCGAACGGGCCGCCGCCAGCCCCCCCTGCCCGCACGACTGGGTGACGACGACGTGCCCCGCGTCCTCCAGCGCCCGCGCCGTCGGCCGGGCGATGCGCGGGTCGTCCTCCACCATCAGGAGCCGCACGGCACTCCCGGCAGGACGAAGCGGCAGCAGCGGGACACGGAGGTCATGATGGCCCCACTCTAGGCACGGCCTCCACCGCCCCGGGTGAAGACACGCCCGTCAGACCTTCAGAAACCGGCGTGGCGGGACGGGGCAGGTCCCGCCCGTGCCCGCCCTCCCGCGCGGGCGGGCACGGCGTAGACAGCGCCGGACGACCTGGGCAGACTGTGCACGATGACCCACGTCGCGTCCCCCACGTCCGAACTCGTCCCGAAGACGGTCCTGCAGGGCGGGGCGCGGCTCTTCGCCGCGTCGTACGTCATCCGGAACGCCGAGCTCGGCCGGATCTGGCGGTGCGGCTTTCACGCGCTGCTGTGGCTGAGCGGCGGTGAAGCCACGCTGCACTGCGACGGTGAACGCTTCGAGGTGCGTGCCCCCGCCCTGATCTGCCTATCGCCGGGGCAGGTGTACCGCTGGAGCGCGGCAGACGACGCCAGCCGCGCGACGCTGCTCGGCTTCGAGGCCGACATCTTCACGGCGGGCCGCGCCCAGGACGGGCTGCTGGACGTGGCGCTGCTCCACGACCTGCCGCTCTTCCGGCCCGGGGGGACCGCCATGCTCGCGGCAGCACAGAACGCCGCCACCCTCGACCGCCTGTTCGACCTGTGCCGGCAGCGGTACCGGCAGCTCAGCGTGCCGTCCGGCCGTCAATCCTGGAGGGTGCTGCCCAGGCATCAGGAGGGCGTGCTCCTCGGTTACCTGCACGTCATCCTGGCCGAGGCGGCGACGCTGGCCCCGGCGCAGGCCCTGCCGGTCCCGGCCGCCAGCAGCGACCTGCGCCTGTCACGCCTGTTCCGCCTGCACGCCGGTCAGCGCGCCCTGGAGCGGCTGCCCGTCGCCGCGTACGCCGAGCTGCTGCACGTCTCACCCGATCACCTGACGCGCGCGGTGCGGCGCGCCACCGGGCAGACGCCCAGCGCGTGGCTGCAGGAACAGCTCCTCACCGAAGCGCGGCGGCGACTGGCCCTCACTGCACAGCCGGTGGAGCAGGTGGCCGAGGAGCTGAACTTCGCCTCGGCCTCGCAGTTCAGCCGCTGGATCCGCGTCCAGACCGGTCAGACGCCCCGGCAGATCCGGCAGCAGGGAAGCGGAAATTGGACGGTTCCGGGCGGACTTTGATCTTCCGGCCGGAAGTCCGGCGATCTAGATTCAGAGGCATGAAGGGCACCGGTTCATTCACCCGGAGCCCCACCCCAGGAGGGTTCTGATGCCACAAGCAGTGAGGCTCCACGAGTACGGCGGTCCGGAGGTCCTGAAGATCGAGCAGGTCCCGCAGCCGACCCCGGCGGCAGGTCAGGTCGTCGTGCGGGTCAAGGCCGCCGGAATCAACCCTGGTGAGGCGTCCATCCGCAAGGGCGTCTTCAAGGACACCTGGCCGTCCAGCTTCCCCTCCGGCCAGGGCAGCGATTTCGCCGGCGTGATCGAGATGGTCGGCGAGGGCGTCTCCCACCTGCAGGCAGGCGCGGAGGTGATCGGCTTCACGCACGACCGCGCCAGCCACGCGGAGTTCGTGGTCGTGCCGCACGACCAGGTGACGCCCAGACCGGCAGGCGTGCCGTGGGAGGCCGCAGGTGCCCTGTTCGTCGCCGGAACGACCGCGTACGCCGCCGTGAACGCCGTGGACGTGCAGGACGGCGACACGGTCGTGATCTCCGGGGCCAGCGGCGGCGTGGGCACGATCGCCGTGCAGCTGGCCCGCCTCAGGGGCGCGCGGGTGCTGGGCATCGCCAGTCCGGCGCGGGCCGAATGGCTCACCGCGCACGGCGCGGAACCCGTGCCGTACGGCGACGGCCTCCTGGAGCGGCTGCAGGCCACAGCTGGAGGGCCGGTGGACGCGTTCATCGACACGCGCGGTCAGGGCTACGTGAAACTCGCCGTGGACCTGGGCGTCCCCACGCAGCGCATCGACACCATCATCGACTTCGCCGCCGCCCAGGAGTACGGGGTCAAGACCGAAGGCAACGCGGTCGGCGGGCGCACCGAGGTGCTGGCGGAACTCGCCGGCCTGATCGCGGCCGGACAGCTGGAAGTGCCGATCGCCCGCACGTTCCCGCTCGAACAGGTTCAGGACGCGTACCGCGAACTGGAACGCGGCCACACCTTCGGCAAGATCGTCCTCACCCCCGGGGAGGGCTGAAGCGCCCCGGCGTCCCCACCCTCCTCGCGCTGAACTGCGGGGCAGGACGGAACGCACGGCCCCACGGGAGAGGCCCACTCAGAGACGCGGGTCGAGCGGTTCGCTGTCGAGGGCGAGCACCCCGAACACGCACTCGTGGGTCCGGCGGAGCGGTTCGTGCCGCACGAACCGTTCGAGTCCCTCGACGCCGAGCGCAAATTCCCGCAGGGCGAGCGTGCGTTTCGCGTTCAGGTTCCGGGCACGCAGCCGGTCGAGGTGTTCCGGCAGGGTGTACTCGGGCCCGTAGATGATCCGCAGGTACTCCCGTCCCCGGACCTTGATGCCCGGCTGCACCAAACCCTTCCTGCCGCGGGCCGTGAAGGTCGCGGGCTTCACGACCATGCCTTCGCCGCCCGCCGCGGTGAGGGCGATCCACCACGCTTCGGCCTCGGCGACACTGCCGGGATTCCCGAGCTCCACGTGCCGGTGCGCCGTGCCGGTCACCAGTCCGGGTGCGGCGCGCGCCAGCGACGCGAGCAGTTCGAGGTGCCAGGCGTGCTCCCGTTCCGTGTGAACGGCGCCCTCGCTGGCGAGCACGTGAAACGGCGCGACGCGCAGGTCGCCGGGCGACTTGACCGGCCGCACGTACGGCCGGTACGCGTCCGAGTACGCGCGGGTCAGCGCGAGCCGCTGGCGGGTCCGGGCGAGCAGGTCCGCCAGCGGCAGTCCGCGGTCCACACCGGCCTCCAGCACGGCCACCTCGGCGGGCAGGGCCGCCTGCGCCGCGGCCCCCACCGCGGCGTACTGTTCGCGGATCAGGGGCCCGGCCTTGAAGGACCACGGGAGGATTTCCGCGTCGAGGATCACCCATTCACTCCCGAGCGCCTCCCACAGTCCGGCCACCTGCGCGGCCCCGCGCAGGCCGTCCAGCACGCCGGACGCCAGGGCGTGGTCCCCTTCCTCGAAGAAGGGGCGGCCGGTGCGGGTGTACACGGCACCCGCATGGCCGTCCTGCACCCCGAACCGCTGCGCGGCCACGTCGGCCGAGCGCGTCAGCACGATCACGGCGCGGGACCCCATGTGCTTCTCCTCGCAGATCACGTGCGTCAGCCCGGCGCGGCGGTAATGCTCGAACGCCTCGGTCGGGTACTCCAGGAACCCGTCCCGTCCGCTCGTCTCGCAGGGCGACATGGTGGGCGGCAGGTACACCAGCCAGCGCGGGTCGGTGGAGTACCGGCCCAGCACCTCCAGCGCCGCTGCCGCCTCGGCCTCCCGCACGGCGATCCGGCCCCGCAGCCGCGTCTCGATGAGTCGCGCGCCCGTCACGTCCGCCAGATCCAGCAGCGTGTCGTGCTGCTGCTGAGCCGAGACGTTTACCGGACGGACCAGCGGACGGACCAGCGGACGGACCGGCTCGCTGTACACCTCACGGGCAGGCACGCTCAGCACCTCCAGCTCCGGGTACCGCAGGGCCGTGAGCGCTCCACCGAACACGCACCCCGTATCGATGTCGATGGTCCGGTTGAGCCACTCCGCCTGCGGGACCGGCGTGTGACCGTACACGACCAGCGCCTCACCCCGGTACCCGGCCGCCCAGTCGAGCCGGACGGGAAGACCGAATTCGTCCGTCTCACCTGTCGTCTCCCCGTACAGTGCGAAGGCCCGGACCCGGCCCGACGCGCGGCCCTGGAACGCCTCCTTCATCCCCGCGTGCGCGACGACCACCCGGCCCCGGTTGTGCTCGTCCCCGTCGAGCACGTAATGGCTGACGAGCCCACGGATGAAGTCCGCCACCTGTTGCCGGAACTCCGGACCCTCTCCTTCCAGCTGTGCCAGCGACCGGTCCAGGCCGTGCGCGACCGTGACCTTCTCGCCCCTCAATGCCCGCCCCAGCTTCTCGTCGTGGTTGCCGGGCACGCACAGCGCCGTACCTGCCGCCACCATGCCCATCACCAGCCGCAGCACGCCGGGCGTGTCGGGACCCCGGTCGACCAGGTCGCCCAGGAAGACAGCCTTACGTCCGGCCGGAGGTGTCACCTCCAGGCCGTCCAGCGTGTAACCCAGCTGCTCCAGCAGTTCCCGCAGTTCGGTCAGGCAGCCGTGCACGTCGCCGATGAAGTCGAACGGTCCGTGCTCGTGCCGCAGGTCGCTGTACAGCCGCGTGCGGGTGATGCTCACGGCCCGCACGTCCTCCGCCGAGCGCAGCACTGTCACGTGCCGGAACCCTTCGGCCTGCAGCTTGCCGAGTGACTTCCGGAGCTGACCCACCTGCCCCGAGATGACCTGCGGCCCGAAATGCCGGTCCGTCCGGGCGCGGTAACGGGCCATCAGTACGTCCTCCGGCAGGTCGAGCACCACCGCCACCGGCAGCACGTCGAACTCCCGGGCGAGCGCCACGATGTGCCTTCTGGCGTCGGCCTGCACGCTGGTCGCGTCAATCACCGTCAGCAGCCCGCGCCTCAGCCGCTGCCGCGCCACGAAATACAGCGCCTCGAAGGCGTCGTGTGTGGCGTCCTGAGCGTTCTCGTCGCCGCTCACCAGCATCCGGAAGGCGTCGCTGGACAGCACCTCACCCGGCGCGAACTGCTCACGCGCGAAAGTGGTCTTGCCGGACCCGGACGCGCCGATCAGCGCCACCAGACAGAGTTCAGGAAGGGAGATGGATGTCATGGTGCCACCAGGATTCGACGCATGACCCGGCAGGCGATCTCATAAGCTGGGAGCATGTCTGAACTTGCCGTTGCCACGCCAGAGTTCAAACGCGTGAGAACAGATGGTCGCAAGAACCAGTGATTCAGAAGATGGTGAGTCTGCAATTTATCTGGGGCATAGACGTTAAAATCTAAAGAGTCCTCTCCGTCTGAACGTAGAAACTGAATGGTAAGAGCGAGGTGGTCAGAAGCTGCCAGTGTTTTTGCTTGCTCCCAGAAGCTCAAGTACGATTCAGGGGACTCGTCCGTCTCGACGATGCTGAAAAATACATCCATTGCAGAAGTGTCATCTCTTCTCGCGGTCTTCATTAATGCCATCTGCCACCAGGCCATCAGATAGGCCCGAATCGCCTGCATCTGTTCAGGGGACCAGCTCGTCCAGGCAGTGTATTTCAGGCGACGAAGAGTCCAGCCGGCCCCTATCTCCTGAAGTTCGCCTTCGGCCACCAGTTCAAAAATGCGTGGCAGGAAGTATTTGAAATCTGCTTCAGTTCCGACGGTATCGGGCACGTTCCAGGCGTACGATTTCAGCTCGTCTGCTGTCAGCTCCGCTCTCGGCACCTCGACCAGCCGCGCCAGTTCTTCCTCGCTTATGCAGCAGTGGGTACAGCCTGTGATCCGGGCAGGCTGCGGAACGTCCGCGAAGGCCGTGTGCAGCTCCTCCACCGCTCGCTTCAGGCCCGCGGTCATATGGGCAGCCTCAGCCGGACGAGCAGGTCGCTCAACTCAGCTTCCACCTCCGGCTCGACGTTCGCCGGAAGGTGCGTGGCCACCTGCGCCTCTTCCAGCTGCCGGGTCAGCCGCCGGAATTCCGTCTCGTAGAAGCCCAGATCGCCCGTGAGCGGTTCCTTCTCGTGGCCGGT